>JAJPHU010000089.1 GCA_021325115.1 Planctomycetota bacterium
AGCGGGTTCGGCTCGACATAACCCCGGCCGCGCTCCGCCAACTCCAGGGCGCGGCGCATCCAGACATTATCCGACTCGGTCATTACGCGATCTCGTCCTGCGGCCCGTTATCGTTGGATGGCATTGCGGATGGCTCGCACCGTTCGCTCCGCACGGAAGGCGATGATTTTTTGGCCCCATTCGGCAAGCTCGGCAGGACTCATCGACATGCCGCTAATGCGAAGCTGGCCGGCAATCAGTCGCTGCTGCAAGCGAACTGTGGCCGGATTCGCGGCCAATAGCTGTGCGGTCACGATGAAATCGTCATGCACGTTCTCATTCTCCAGCCGGATGCCTTGTTGCTCCAGCCAGTGCTCCACCTCCGCATAATTGTAATATTCCGCAAGAAAATGTACGCGCACCCTATCGCTCGCCCATTGGGCCATGAGTCGTTGGGCCACAGCCTGCATTCCTTGCTGATTGCCCTCGCTATCGCCCAGAAGTACGATGTTCCGAAAACCAGACACGCGCAGGCTGGCACATACATCGTTCAGCAGCCGCTCGAAGGTGTCCTCGGTCACGCTGATGGTGCCGGGATATTTCATATGTCCACCAGGCGGATCGATGTTGCCCTCAGGCACAAAGGGCACAATGGGGGCCACGAGAGCGTTACCCAGCCGCCGGGCAACAGCCTCCATCGTGGCGCGGAGGATATAATTGTGCTTGCCGGTAGCCAGGTAGGGACCGTTTTGCTCGACGCCGCCGGTGGGCACAAGGACCGTCGTCTTGCCGCCGCGCACGGCGTCGCGCACCTCTATCCAAGTCATCTCTTCGAGAAATACTGTGTCGAGAGCGGCGCTGGGCCGAAGGGCATCCAGGGCGAAATGGGAGATGTGGGGCGGATTGGCGAGGCATCCCACCGTCAGTAGAACCACCAGCGAACCGAATCGGCGGTCCACACATCCTCTCCGGGTCAATCTGGAATGGATAGGTAAGGCGGCAAGTCCGTCTCGGTTCCTTGCCGGTTCAATCCTTTTAACCACCTCGAATAGGGGCTCATGGCCAGTCCTCACAGATAGGTCGATACAATAACTGAAAAAGCCGGATACCGCTACGCCAACCCGAAGTTCCCTCCTGGCCGGAACTCCAAGCGTTTTCAACACCTTCAACACACGCTGGTTTGGGAGTTCCTCTGGGGAGCTTCGCCATAGACGATGAGTACTTGGGACAGCCATTTCGCCGTGGGCTGGACTCAAGAAGAAGGAGGCTCTTTACGAGGTATGAGTAGAGCAGTCAAATCGGCGTGGGGTGGACTTCCACACCGCGAGTGGGGTCGCCAAGCAGACGGCGAACATCTTCCGGATGAACGGTCCCCCTTCGCCAATAGTGAGCGATCATTTCTTGGACCCAGTCCGCGGGCGGCAATTGCTGAAGGCGATCCTGGATCTGTCGGCGCAGTTCGGTATTTTTCGGGTCATAAAACATCGACGGGACCGCCTGGCCTGGTGGCCGGTGCGAGAAATCCTTACTCGCCCACGGGCGAGTCGGCCGATTGCGTCTCTTCCTCGTCCTCACGCGCCACCTGGGCGATCGACGCGATCTTATCGCCTTCGTTGAGGTTCATGATCCGTACACCTTGGGTATTGCGGCCGACGACGCGAATTTCGCGGACGTGGGTGCGGTTAACCATGCCGCCTGTGGTGATGAGCATGATGTCATCGGGATCACGCACCGATACCACGCCGACAACCTTGCCGTTGCGTTCGCTGGTACGGATGTCGCGGATGCCTTTGCCGCCGCGGCGTTGCTTGCGATAGTGCATGGCCGAGCGCTCATTTTCTCCGGTCGTGGACGTTTCCGACTCGCCGTCTTCGCTTTCTCCGGTCACGGATACTCCCGGCTCGTCTTCCTCTTCGACCTCAGCAGGCTCGGCACCGGCAGTGTTGGCGCCGAAGGGTGTCCGTTTGCCGTAGCCGTTCTCGCACACCGTCAGCAGGTAGCCTTCCGGATCGGCGACGACCATGCCGACAACCTCATCGTCGCCCTGCAGGGTGATGCCTTTGACGCCGCGGGCGGCACGGCCCATGGCGCGAACGTTGGATTCGTCGAAGCGAATGGCCATGCCGTTGCGTGTGCAAAGCAGCACCTCATCGCCCGGCTGAGTCAGCACCACGTCGATAAGTGTGTCGCCTTCGTCGAGGCTGATGCCGATGATGCCGCCGCTGCGTGGCCGGCTGTACTCTTCCAAGGCCGTCTTCTTCACCAGGCCGCGGCGCGTGGCCATGAGGAGATGGCCGCCAGCGTCGAAACGACGCACCGGAATCAGACTGGTGATCTTCTCTTCCGGCTTGAGCGACAGCACGTTGGCGATGGCCCGGCCGGTCGAAGTGCGGCTGCCGGCCGGGATATCGTAGACCTTGATCCAGTACAGCTGGCCGCGATTGGTGAAGCACAACAAGTAAGCATGTGTCGAAGCGACGAAGAAATGCTCGATGAAGTCGTCTTCGCGTGTGGCGCCGCCGGAGACGCCCTTGCCGCCGCGATGCTGGGTACGGTAGGTGCTCAGCGGCAGCCGCTTGATATAGCCGGCGTGGCTGATGGTGACGGCGTTGTCCTCCTCGGCGATCAGGTCTTCCATGTCGAGCCGGCTAATCTCGCCGGTAATTTCGGTCCGGCGGTCGTCGCCGTACTTGTCGCGCAGCTCGCGCAGATCGTTCTTGATGACCTCGCGGATGTTTTGCTCATCGCTTAACAGTTGTTCATAGCGGAGAATCTTGCCGCGCAGGTCGTTGTATTCCTTGAGGATCTCGTCCCGTTCGAGGGCAGCGAGTTGGCCGAGTTGCATGCGAACTACGGCCTCGGCCTGCGCTTCGGTCATGCGGTAGCTGGGCAACACGCCGATTTCGCGCTGGAGTGATTGGAAATGCTCGTCACCCAGCGCTCGGCTCATGACGGCTGCCGCTACTTCGAGACCCTGCAATTGCCTCTTGGCCTCGGCCCGGCTCGGCGAGTGGCGGCAGATGGCGATGACCTCATCCAGGGACGAGATAGCGATGAGCTGGCCTTCCAGGACGTGCGCCCTCCGTTTGGCCTCGCGCATCTGGAATTCGGTGCGGCGGCGGATCACGGAGGCGCGGTGGCGGATGAACTCTTCCAGCATGCGCTTGAGTGTCAGCAGCTCCGGCCGACCATCTACCAGAGCCAGGAGAATGATGCTGACCGTTTTCTCCAGTGGCGAAAACTGGTAGAGTTGATTGAGGACCAGGTGCGGATCGGCGTCACGCTTGAGGTAAACAACCAGGCGCACCGGCTCGCCGTTGCGGGCGCTGGATTCATCGCGGATATCGCGGATGCCTTTTATCTTTTCTTCCTTGACGAGATCGCCGATAGCGGCGGCCAAGCGGTTGCGCGTTTGCTGATAGGGCACCTCGGTGATGATGATCTGCGTTTGACCGTTCTCCTCGCGGATGTCGGCACGGGCGCGGAGGGTGATCTTGCCGCGGCCGGTGGCGTAGCCATCGAGAATGCCCTGCCGGCCACAGATGATGCCGCCAGTCGGGAAGTCGGGACCAGGAATGATTTCCAGCAGCTCTTGCAGGGTCACATCCGGCTCGTCGATGACTTTGATAGCGGCATCGCACACTTCGCGCAGGTTATGCGGCGGAATATCGGTGGCCATGCCCACGGCAATGCCCTCGGCACCGTTGACCAACAAGTTCGGGAACTTGCTGGGCAGGACCAACGGCTCGCGATGCTTGCTGTCGTAGCTATCGATGAAATCGACGGTGTCGGCTTCGAGATCAGTAAGCATCTCGGCGCCGATAGGCGCCAGCCGCGCCTCGGTATAACGGGGAGCAGCGGGCGGCAGGCCGGCGATGGAGCCGAAATTGCCCTGCGGATGCACCAGGCGATAACGCATGTTCCAATCTTGGGCCATGCGTACCAGGGTCGAATAGATCGACTGATCGCCGTGCGGATGGTAGCGCTTCATCGTCTCGCCGATGATGCCGGCGCACTTACTGGTCGTTCCGGTGGGGCCGAGTCCCAGGTCATTCATCGCCACCAGGATGCGTCGCTGCGACGGTTTGAGTCCATCGCGCACATCGGGCAAGGCCCGACTGATGATGACGCTCATAGCGTAGGTGAGATAGCTGTCCTTCAGTTCGTCGGCGATGTTGAGCGAGTCGTAACCATTGCCATTGCTGCTTGGCTCCGGCGGAATGTCGCTCGGCGGTTGTGTAGGGGAGTTCGTGGCGGGCGTAATGTCATCTGGCAAGGCCAATATCCTCCGTAGCGCTGCGTCGAAAAACCTGTGTGCGCAGCGAATGTTTCCTTTAATTTCCTTGATTTATTCTAACGAAAATGCCCCTTTCCCACCATGCCGGTTGCTCCTGGGTGGGAACCATTTTGCTTTCGCTACGGACTAAAAACGTGATAAGATGGGGTTACAGAGCGGATGAGCGGAGCATGTCAACGTTCCGATTGTTCTTTCAGCGAGGTATTGACACGCTCTGCTCACCCATTCGGCGATGCAGTGTCAACCGTTTGTCCGAGAGGAGTTATCGATGCGCCATCTTGTTGTGACCGCCAGTTTGTTCGCCGCCTGTTTGGCGAGTTCGGTCAACCTGTCCGCCGCCGATGAGAAAGACACGCCCAAGGCCGCCGCCACACGGAAGCTGTTGAAAACCAAGGTATCGGTAGACTACAAGGACACACCGCTGAGTGAGATCATTGACGACATAAAGGACCAAATTAAGGACAAAACCAAGAAAGTCTTGGGCGTGCGCGTGGACAACAAAGGGGGCGTCTCGAATAATACCAAGTTCACCTATAAGGCTGACGACAAGCCACTCGACGAAGTGCTAGATGAGATGTTCCAAAAGAACGACCTCGGCTACGTCGTCATTTCCCAGCAAGGAAACGCCTACGATGGGACGATCCTTATCGTCAAGGGCAAAGCACGCGGCTATCCACTGAAAAAAGATGACAAATAAACACCTGTTCGTTTCTGCCATGCCGCCACGTCTTTTTCTTGATCCGGAACGGGCCGATGCCGACGGCCTGGTCGGCATCGGCGGCAATCTGAGTCCGCCGTTTTTGCTCGAAGCCTACCGCCGTGGCATCTTCCCCTGGTTCGATGAGAACAGTCCAATTCTGTGGTGGTCGCCGGACCCGCGGGCAATTTTTGAGATGGATGGCCTGCACGTTTCGCGGCGGCTGGCCCGCACCGTGCGTTCGGGAAAATTCACGGTCACGGTCGATTGCGCCTTCGCTGAAGTCATCCGCGGTTGCGCCCATCGACCGAACAACGGCGTGTGGATCACGCCGGAGATGATCGAGGCTTATACCCGACTGCACGAACTGGGCCATGCACACAGCGTCGAGGTCTGGCACAATGGTGAACTGGCCGGTGGCATTTATGGCGTGACGATCGGCGGTCTGTTTGCCGGCGAGTCGATGTTCACGCGCGTCCGTGATGCTTCCAAGGTTGCTCTGGTCCATCTCATGGAGCGCCTGCGCCAGCGCGGTTTTCAGCTTTTTGATGTACAATTTCTCAACGAACACACGGCCCGCCTCGGCGCGATCGAGATTCCGCGTCGCGAGTATCTCCGGCGGCTGCGCAAGGCCATTGCTTACAATGTGAGCTTCACCTCATAGAAAAGCAACCGCCGCATTGTCAATGCGCTCCTTATCAACCCCGGTGGGCTTACCGAGATCGACAGCGCCGGCCTGAACCAACAACGGTGCCAAGTCCGCCGCCTGCTTAGTGAAAGAAGCGGCACACAATCGCAGTTGATCGGTTAGCCATTGCTCCAGACTTTGACCCATGTGCTGGGCTGCTTGGACCAATACCGTTGTTCGGCCAAAGGCTGTGAACAAGCAGATTATTTCGTTCCTTTGTTCCAATAGATGCGCGCATTGTGCGATTGCCGGCCGACGGCCACGAGGTCGATGCGACCATCGCCGTCGAGATCAGCGGCGGCGAGATCTTCGACGCGCACGCCGCCCTCATCGAGCAGGTGTCGTTGCCACTTCGTTCCCTTATCATCAATCGCCTTGAAAATGCGTACGCCACAATTCTCGCCGGGCTTATCGCTGAGGATGTCGCGGACGCCGATAATTAGCTCATCGTTGCCGTCGCCATCAAGGTCAGCACACCAAACGGCATGGCCCCATTTCAGCTTGTCATCGAGAACGTGACGCTCCCATAAGCCACCGGACTCGGCAGGTGGAGTGTACACCACAACTTTATCTCCATGCCACGGCTCAATTGTGGCGATAAAAGGCCGGCCATTTTTGAGCTTGCCGCGTTTGATTTCGCTGGCGCCGCGGCTTTTGTCGGGGTGGACCTGATCACCTTCGCCAAGCTGGCGGCGTGTCCATTTCCCGCTCTCACGATGGAGAAGACTTACTCCTTCGTAGCTGGCAGTCAGCACGTCCATGCCCTTGCCGTGATCACGTGGAATCGCCTGAAAGTTATGGATGACGTGCATACTCTGATCAAGCACTTCCATCGGCCAACGGTCGCGTAGGGGATCTTTGGGAATGCGATAAGCCAGCACGCGCACCGGCTGGCCGTCCATGTGGTTCTTGGCCGCAGTACTGTTGCGTCCCATCAGCGGCACAACAAGGAGGACAGGGTTGCCGTCGCCGTCGAGATCGGCGAAGCGAATGTGGTGCAGCGTCGGTTCCTCGCCGATAGGATAAATATTCCATGGCTCCTCGAGTGTCTTGCCGCGCCGCAGCCATTGCAGCGTGCCACCGGATTTGGTGTTGCTGGGGTCCCATGCTGCTCCCAGGGCGAAATCGAGCTGACCGTCGCCGTCGATGTCCGCCGCTGCGATGCACACGTTATCCGGCCTGGTCTGGCCCTCGGTTATGATGCGCCGTCGCCACGAGGGATTCTCGTACCACACCACGCGCGTTTGATCAACGACCACGATGTCCCTCTTGCCATCGTTGTTGACATCGACAAGCAGCACGGCATAGCCGACGCCGAGACTTTTCTCGATCTCCTGGATGCGAAACGCGGGAATGCCCCCGGCGTCCTCGGCCGCCCGCAAGAGCGAGAAGAGCATAGCGAACCCAATCAGGCAGGGCACGAAGCGACGAACGAGATTGCTGGACATGGTACAGACACCTCCCTTACTCACCAATCCGCCGCGCCTGCCAAAGATGCTTTTGCGGGCGCGGCGGGTTGGTAGGAAGATTTTAATTCGCGCTCTCATGCAGCGGAGCAGGACGCGGGGCGATCGTCTCCATCTCGCGGCGGATACGGCAACGCAACAGATGCAGATCTTCGTCGATCTTTTCCAAAACGATGTCGGCGTCCTCGACCTGGCCGGCAGCCAAATACTGCCGAGCTTCGACCAAGCCCTTCTGGGCGATGGACAGCCGCCGATCGATCATTTGTGTGAACGGGGAAGAGGACACAGAAAGAGCGCTGGTCTCACGAGCGCATTGGGAAAGGACCAACATGAGCATCTCTCGCAACAGCAAACCGAGGGAAGCCGGAGGAAAACGCACCGCCACCCCAGCGGTCCTCCCAAGCGGGAGGAGGCTCCAGCAGGTCACACAACTTTGTGCGAGTTTTGATCGAGGAAGCGAAAGCAAGTTGTGTGGGGGCAGACGCCCACTTGAGTTCGGCTTCCCTACCGATGTGGCTATAGATGGGCCAGGAGATTCGTTCTCCCCTCTAGAGGCGTATCAGCCCCTCTTGTACCCGAAAAGACGGTTGCAATGCAAGAGCAATTTTAGAGTTAGCGGAAGAAACTCCCTCTCGCTTTGAGGGAGAGTTAGGGTGGGGGCTAGAACTCCTTAGCTGAATGGTACTTCTATCTCCTACCTCAACCCTCTCCCACAAGGAGAAGAGGTTTTTCGCCAGTCCTAAGGGCGAGCGGCCTTTTCCCTCCCTCCTTGTGGGGGAGGG
>JAJPHU010000274.1 GCA_021325115.1 Planctomycetota bacterium
GGCTCGGCCATCAACCCAGTTTGCGATAATTCAGCGAGGACAAGCCGGGTCAATTGTTCGGCGTCAGCGGGACGTAGTTTGCGTCGCGGCCATAGTTCCGGCGGCCGAAAATTCACCATCGTCTCGATCATGTCCAGGGGCGCCGGATCGGTGGCCGTTTCGGCGCGGCCAGCCTTGCCGACCACCATGTCCACTTCGGGAAAACGGCAGAAAATCATGTCGCGCGCTTTCAGATCGTCGGCAGCTTGCCCTACGGAAGCCCACGGCACCGTAATGGGCATGTCCATAATCATGCCTTCATCTAGCGGCGTGATCGGTTCATAACCCAACGGCGTCATGTCCTGGGCGATCAGGGCAAGGGCCGTCAGACTGAGCGTAACGGCGATGCGGCTGAGGGGCCGCCGGGCCGCATACAAGCTGCCCAGCAGGGCGATCGCCAGTATCGCCAAGAAAAGCCAGCGCGAACCTAACGGCGCAAAACCGATCAAGAATGTCACGCCGACAAACCAGACGATGGCAACTGGATGATCCAGGGTGAAAGCCAGCATAGGGCGATAGGCGCTGACGGCCCCGCGCACCAGCCAGCTAGCGTCCTCGCCCCGCAGCCGGCCACGGATGAACAGCGTACACAAGGCCGGCACCAGCGTAACCGCCAACACCGCCACAGACACCAAGGCGAAGCACTTGGTGAAGGCCAAAGGCCGAAACATCTTCCCCTCGATGCCGCCCAAGGCAAACACCGGCAAGAACGACAGCAGCATGATGACCACTGAGAAGAAAATCGGCCTACCGACCGTGCGGCAGGCCGACAGTACCCATTCGCGCACGTCGCCCGTCACCGGCTGATCGCCGAAACGCTCGTGCAGGCAATGCATCACATTCTCGGCCATAACGATCGACGAATCGACCAACACACCAATGGAGATGGCGATGCCGGCCAGTGACATGATGTTGGTCTGGATGTCGGCGATGCCAAACCGGCGCAGCAGCCACATAATGAGGAACGAGGCCAGAGCGGACAGCGGCAAGGTCAAGGCGATAACAAACGAAGTACGAATATGCAGCAGCACGAGCAGCACGCAGACCGTCGCTGTCAGAATGGCCTCGATCAAGGTGCCGGTAACGGTGCTGATGGCGCCACGAATTAACGGCGTGCGATCGTAAAAGGGGACAATTCGGACGCCGGGAGGTAAGCCGGCCTGGAGCTCGCGGATCTTGTCCTTAAGACGGCGCGTCACTTCCAGGGCGTTTTCGCCCTGGCGCATCAGGACAACGCCGCCGGTGACTTCGTTGCCGTCTTTTTCGAGGACGCCGCGACGCGGTGCCGGGCCGACTCCAATCGTCGCCACTTCCCGCAACCGGACGACGCCTCCGGACGAGCGCGGCACCAGGACATTTTCCAGATCATGCAGGACTTGGCGAGACGAGTCGGCAGCGTCCGCTGCCCGCTCGCCGGATTGGCCGAGCCAGCCAACGCTGTGAACGATGTACTCGGCGTTGGCTTTGTGGATGACATCACCGCCGACCGCGGCATTGGCGCGGGCTACGGCCTGGAGCACATCGGCGAGTTTCACATGGAGCGTTTGCAGGCGGCGTGGATCCACCTCGATGGCATACTCGCCGACATGGCCGCCAACACTGGCGACCTCCGCCACACCCGGCACGGAAGACAACTGCGGACGAACGTACCAGTCTTGCACAGCCCGCAGCTGGGCCAGGTCGTAGCCAGCCCCTTCGACGGTGTACCAGAAAATCTGCCCCGTCGCGGCGGCGTCTGGCCCCAGGGTTGGCACCACGCCCGATGGGAGGGCGTTGCCTGCGCGCGACAAACGCTCGGACACTTCCGCACGTGCTGTCGCAGCGTCCACACCATCCTCAAAGATGATGCTAATCATCGAGAAATTGAAATCGCTCGACGATCGGACGACACGAACGCCCGCTAATCCTTGCAGGTGTAGCGATAAGGGATAAGTGACTTGCCGCTCGATTTCTGGCGGACTGTGGCCGGGCCATTCCGTGAAGACGATCACCTGATTTTCAGACAAATCGGGAATGGCATCGATCGGCGTGCGATACACGGCGTACAACCCGCTCACGGCCAGCAGCAGGCCGGCGGCAATGACGAGCCAGCGATTGCGAATCGACCATTCAATGAGGCGCTCAATCATGGTTGCGTCCCGTCTCATTTGGCCGGCAATTTCGAGAGATACTTGGCGGGATCTTTACGCAGCCGTCCCTCACAGCCTTTGCAGCAGATGAATACCACTCGTCCTTCCACTACCACGCGAACGGGGCCACCCATCGAGTCGAGCGGTTCTCCCGTGACCGGGCAAATTTTCTGCTTGGCCGCCAGCAAGCGATCATCCTCTGCCGGCGTCGTAGATAGTGCGACGGATGCTGGCGTACCGGCCCCACGAGTGGCGCCGAAGTAAGTGGCTGCCAAGCCGTGATTCAGCCACATCTCGGCGTCGAGCAAGAACGCTCCAGTCGCCGCCACGCGCTGCCCGGCTTCCAGACCGCGCAGCACCGGATAGTAGTCGTCGCAGCGTGGGCCGACCTCGATCTCAACGGTGTCAAACATGCCCGGCCCATTTTCCACAAAAACTACCTTACGCGATCCGTGATCGATAACCGCACTGCATGGCACCGCCAACCCATA
>JAJPHU010000186.1 GCA_021325115.1 Planctomycetota bacterium
TTGATCGAACAACACGGCAAGCGTGTGACGGCGCTAGCCAGCGCGAGCCGCGAGGATGTAGCCGCCGCCGTCGCTTGTTTGCCCGGCATTCTCGACAATCGCCGCGGCCCAGCGGCGCGACACAAGTTGACCGTGGAAGAGTGGAATGGTCAATCCATCACATCATCGGAAGGCCGCGAATTGCTGGAAGCAGCCGGCTTTGTGCGCGATTATCAAGCCATGACGCTGTATGCCGTCTGGCGCTGAAAATCATTCATCGCTGAAAATCATTCATCATTCTCAATATTGCCTGGCAACTTCCAACGGGTACACTGGAGCATGGACAGGCTGTGGCAGAGTAATCGACACATCGAATCTTTGTTGGGGGGCACCTATGTTTATCACTGCGGGTGAGAAATTGTTCGGAAGGGTCGATCGTGTTCCCGGTCGCTTTTACATTGCGACGCCATTCCTTTTCTTCTGTGAATTCCCTATCTTCCCTGGCCGTAGTTACCTCGTGCTGGAAGGCACTCAGGTCGATCCGACCATTTTCCGCAAGGGATCATTCGTCGGTTTTTCGATTTATTGGAGCTTCAAGTCCATCCTGATGGCGTGGTTTCGCGCTGTGCTCGCCTTTGTGGGGAGCGCTGGCGGCGTCTTGGCTCCTCTGATGTACCTGGTCTACTTTAGAGACACAAGTAATCTTCAAGCCCGGTACATCGCGGTAGCTGCGACTGTGGTGGCGTTCCTTTGCCTGATGGCTTATCTGTTCACCCGTTGGTTGGAACTGGCCAGTCCCCGGCGGGTGATGGCGCTAGCACGGCATCTGGAAGGAAAATATCCCAAGGCAGCCCTGGTCGTTCAGTCGTATCTGAACGAGATTGGCCTGGACCCTTCAACCGCGGTACCTGGTCAATCCCAAGGCACAGGTGAACCAAGTGCGGAGTAGACTGTCTTGCGAGCGCACCCCGAATGGCAGCCGGCCGCGCATCCGCCGCCGTTGACGACAGACGACGTACACGTCTGGCGCATCGCCCTGGAAGTCGGCGATCCGTTGCTGGCGCGCTTGCACGAAATCCTGGCGGATGACGAACGGCGACGGGCCGAGCGTTTTTATTTCGAGAACGATCGTCGGCACTTCACCGTCGCCCGTGCTGCCATGCGCATCCTCCTGGCCGGCTATCTGACGCGACGCCCGGAAAAAGTGAACTTTGCCTACGGCAACTACGGCAAGCCCCGACTTACAGACGAGAACAACGCAAGCCCTCTTCGTTTCAATCTCACGCATTCACACGGCTTGGCGCTCCTGGCGGTGACACGTGGTCGAGAGATCGGCGTCGATGTGGAGCGCCTCCGGGACATGGAACAGGACGGCGAACTGTTGGCCGAGCGATTTTTTTCGCCGCGTGAGGCAGCCGTGTTGCGGTCGCTACCCCCGCAGCGGCGGCGCGAGGCGTTTTTTCACTGCTGGACACGCAAGGAAGCCTACATCAAGGCCCAAGGCAAGGGCTTGTCGCTGCCGTTGGATCAGTTCGATGTCTCGCTGCATCCCGATGAGCCGGCCGCCTTGATCGCCACGCAGCACGATCCGCAAGAAGCGCAGCGCTGGTCGCTGCGAAGCCTGTCTCCGGCAGAGGGATACGTCGGGGCGTTGGCGGTCGAAGGACATTCGTGGCGGTTGTGGTGCGGTGCCTGGATTGCGGAGGGGTATGGCGGTACTTCCCTGGATTGATTTGTTTCACTTTTCTCACTACAATTCGATAGGGTCATGGGTCGCTATTAAAAAGCCACACCTTTCTGCTACCCTTGTCCCCATAGGACTCCGTAACGCCGAAAGGCGTTGAACATCTGGAAATGTAGGAACGATTTACTGACCACACTCGCATAGAATTTCAGTGATGCCGCAAGGTGTTGAGGAAAGCAGCGGGGAGATCATCGGATGTATGAACGTTTTACCGACCGTGCTCGCAAGGTGATGCAGCTGGCCAACCAGGAGGCCCAGCGCTTCAACCACGAGTATATTGGCACCGAACACATCCTCCTGGGCTTGGTCAAGGAAGGCTCAGGCGTTGCCGCCAACGTCCTGAAAAACCTTGACATCGACCTGCGTAAAATTCGCCTGGAGGTCGAGAAGATTGTACAATCCGGCCCGGACATGGTGACGATGGGCAAATTGCCGCAAACACCACGGGCCAAAAAAGTTATCGAATATTCCATTGAAGAGGCCAGGAACCTCAATCACAACTATGTTGGCACCGAACACCTGCTCTTGGGCTTGCTCCGTGAACAGGAAGGGGTGGCCGCTCAAGTCCTTATGAACTTGGGGCTAAAGTTGGAAGATGTACGAGAAGAGGTCCTGAATTTACTGGGGCACAACATGGCAGCGGAAGAACAAGCGGGCGGAGGCACAGGAGAACGTCAGAAGCAGGGCAAGTCCAAGACGCCGGCCCTGGACAGTTTTGGCCGCGATTTGACCGAATTGGCCCGTCAGGGCAAGCTCGATCCGGTCATTGGCCGGCATAACGAGATCGAGCGCGTCATTCAAGTGCTCAGCCGCCGTACCAAGAACAATCCGGTGTTGCTAGGCGAGGCCGGCGTCGGCAAGACGGCCATCGTCGAAGGGCTGGCCCAGCTGGTCGTCGATGCCAACGTACCGGAACTGCTGCGTGATCGCCGTATTGTCGTGCTTGACCTGGCCATGATGGTCGCCGGCACCAAGTATCGCGGCCAATTTGAGGAACGCATCAAGGCCGTTATGAATGAAGTGCGCCGAGCGCGGAATACCATTCTATTCATCGACGAACTGCACACGTTGGTCGGCGCCGGCGGTGCCGAGGGGGCCATCGATGCGTCCAACGTACTCAAGCCGGCCCTGGCACGCGGCGAGATTCAGTGCATCGGTGCCACCACACTCGATGAGTACCGCAAATACATCGAGAAAGACGGCGCCCTGGAACGCCGCTTCCAGCAGATCATCGTTAATCCGCCGTCCAAGGAAGAGACGATCGAGATCCTCCGCGGCCTGCGGGATCGTTACGAAGCGCATCACCGTGTCCAGATCAAAGACGAAGCACTGAATAGCGCTGTCGAGCTGTCGGATCGCTACATCAGCGGTCGTTGCTTGCCTGATAAGGCTATCGACGTGATCGATGAGGCTGGAGCGCGTGTGCGGCTCAAGGCCATGACGCGGCCGCCGGACCTGAAAGAGATCGACGCTCAGATTGAGCAGCTCAATCAGGAAAAGGAAGCTGCCGTCGCCGAGCAGGACTTCGAGAAGGCCGCTCACCTGCGCGATCAGGCCGATAAACTTAAGAAAAAGAAGGAATCGATCACCCGCGAATGGCGCGAGAAATCGAAAGAGATCGACGGCGTCGTCGATGAAGAGGTGATCGCCGAGGTCGTCAGCAAGATGACCGGCGTGCCGCTCAAGCGGCTGGAGGACAACGAGACGCAGCGACTACTCCATATGGAGGACGAGTTGCACAAGCAGGTTGTCAGCCAACACGAGGCGATCAACGCCATCGCCAAGGCGGTGCGTAAGAGCCGGGCCGGATTGAAAGATCCGAAACGGCCCATCGGCAGCTTCATCTTTGCCGGACCCACTGGGGTCGGCAAGACGCTGTTGGCCAAGCGGCTCGCCCACTTCATGTTCGGCGATGAGAATGCGCTGGTGCAGATCGATATGTCCGAATACTCGGAGAAGCATAACGTCAGCCGACTGATCGGCGCGCCTCCGGGCTATATCGGCTACGAAGAGGGTGGTCAGCTGACCGAGAAGATCCGCCGTCGGCCCTACAGCGTGGTCTTGCTCGATGAGATCGAGAAGGCCCATCCCGAAGTGTGGAACATGCTCTTGCAGATCATGGAAGAAGGCCGACTGACCGACAACGTCGGCCGCACCATCGATTTCAAGAACACCATCCTCATTATGACGACGAACATCGGTGCCGAGCAGATCGCCGGCCGACAGGAGTTCGGTATCCATGCCGCCGCGCGGCGTAGTGAGGAATCCACCTACGAGGGTATGAAGCAGAAGCTCAAGGCCGAGATGGAGCGTAACTTCCGGCCTGAGTTCCTCAACCGCGTGGACGACATCATCGTCTTCCGCAGCTTGACCAAGGACAACCTCAAGAAGATCATCGACATCGAGCTGAGCAAGGTGTCGAAGCGCCTGGCCGATAAGGGACTGGCGCTGGTCCTGACTGAGGAAGCCAAGGACTTCTTGATCGAGAAGGGCACCAGTCTGGAATACGGGGCGCGTCCGTTGCGTCGGGCTATCGAGCATTATCTCGAAGACCCGCTGGCCGAGGATCTACTGCATGGCCGCTTCGCCGGTAAGGACACGGTCACCGTCCGTGTTCAGGAGGAAGGCGGCGAGAAGAAGCTGTACTTCGATGCCACGACGACCGCCACGCCCGAGCTGGTCGGCGCCGGCAGCGAAGCGAAGGTATAAATGCTAGCGGACAAAACTGTAGGGCAAGGGGGCAGTGTGTCTGAAAAGGACAAACGGCCCCCTTGCCCTACAGTTTTGTCCGCCTGTCCTTTGTTTCCTCGCCTTTAAACGGACGAACGAGATTTCAGTACTTTAGCGATCGCTTTTGTTAGCTGTTTCTCGCTCGGTGCGGCCAAGGCCACGGTTGGTTCATAGCCGCCTTCCCAATACGCTTGGTCCGTCGGAATGTAGCCGGGCCCCCCATCGCCGTAACCTGCCACGCACACGAACGCATCTTTGCGCAATTCTTGGGCCTTCAATTGATACTCAATGAACGGTTCGCCTGGCAGATGCAGCACCAGCGCCTTGCCCAGATCGAGACAGGTCAAATCGATGGGCCGTTCCAGGCGCTTCAACCAGGCCAGCTGGAAGGCAGCGTTGCCGCGCCGCGCCTTAACGGCCTTGGGATCGCCCAACACTTTGCGGCTTTCTTCTTCGCCGAAGGATTTTTCACGGCGTGGCGGCAGCTGGATCGGTTCGACGCGCCATTCCCACGAAGTCAGCGGATAGCGTTGGGTCGCCTTCCAGGCCGCTTTCAGAGCGGTGTAGACGCGATCGCGCAGCACGGGGCGATGGGCCTTGGAGCCGTCGTTGTACTTGCCGGCTGTGATGTTGCCGGCGCAGCCGTTAAAATACATTTGAAAAATCGGCGGCTCCTCGTCTTGCCGTTTTTGCCGCGCCAGGCCACAGAAATCGGCACTGACCCGACCATCTCCGTAGTAGCTCATCGGATGCACGGCATAATAGCTCAGGGCTGCCAACGGCTGCTCGTCGTTCCAAAAACTCAACGTTCTCAGCCACGGATCGATCAACCCCTCTGGCTCGGCGCGGATCTTGGGATCTTTGGTAGCGCTGTAGCGCGTAAATCGGACTTTGCCGTCCGCGCCGATAATACGGCGATTGGAAGCGACTTGCTCCACACGTGCCTGTCCGATGCCCAGGTGCGAAAAGGGCATCGTCTTCTTTAATGCTGTACGAAGCGCGTCTGCGGATTGCTGAACCACACGATCAAAAAAGGCAAGGTCCAGCGACGGCGCACCATGAACACTTTGCAACAGGCGCTCGGCCTCGGTATCGGCAAAGGGCGCGTTGTGCGGATGAACACAGTGAACGGCGACGCGCTCCGGTGTGGTGTTCGCTGCTTGCGCCAAGGCTTGACGCCAGGCTCGATTCGCCTCGTTGCGTAGACCGCACCAGTCTACGGCACACAGCACCACCGGCCTTCCTGCACCAAGCAGGACGATACCCAAAGCACGTAGCGGATCATCGACGCCGCGCACCGGCTCGATCCAGCCGCCGCAGAGGGGATGTCCCAACGGCGGCGTGGCATCGGATTGAAACGTTGTCAAATGCAGAGACGGCATAAAGCTTGCTCTCCTGGAGGCGGAATCTCAGGCACTATTTTGGCCGAAACCCGTCACAAAGGGAAGCAGAAAGCGTATTATTTGGTGGATAGTTTCACCATGAGCCGTGGACACGCCTACGGCTCATGGTGAAATAAAAATAGGGGTTATGCCCGATTGATTAAAAGGGTGTCCGCTTGATTTGGGCGTGTAGGAGGGCTTACGTGCCAGGTGCTTCTCCCTTCCCCCACCCCAGCTCTCTCCCGCCAGGAGAGAGGGGGAAAACCTCCTCGAGGGCTGGCGCAACCCCGCTCGCCAAAATCAAGAAGGACAGCCGATTAAATTGATGTTGCCATGTGGCAGGAGGATCGCTATAGGACGCTCCTTCTCGTGGGATGATAACGGGGGGATGGGCCGCGGGGGAGCCGCGCACACGCGGCTGCGGCAAGGGGGACGATTCCTATGGTGGCCAATCCGTTGCTCCATCACATCCTCAGCGACGAGCGGCTGACACAGGGTTTGGGGGATGCGGAAGCACGTATCTTGGTAGAATGGCTGGTCGAACAAGCCGAGGATCTGATGAAACAAACGGGTGAAACCGAAGCGGCGGCGGAGGTAAAGTGGTTATGCCGGCGCGGCCGGGCCTTGGCGCGCTTTGTGCGTCTATGGTGTCTGGAGCGATCGCGTGGCGCCGCTGGACAGCTGGCTGCGGCCGAGCGCTTCGCCTGGCCCTTGCCCAAAGCCGGAGCCGATCCCTGCGAATTGATGCAAGCCATCGTTTCCTGGGAGAACGATCAGTTTTGGCAACGCCGCCGAGCCAAAGCAGTAGCGTGAAGCGAGCGAACCGGCAGCGTTCCTTGCCGGGGGATTTTGAAAAAAGACAAAATAGGTCAAGGGGGAGCTTGCCAGCCGCGCACAAAACGTCTATGGTGGAATAGCTTTCCATTTGTCCCTTGGATTTTGCTCCCTGCAGGTACACCCCGTTTTCGGAAGTGAGGTAGTAGGGCCGTGAATGCCGCTCCTAATACACAGATCGGATCCGATCTGGAACAGGAACGCCGACGAATCGCGACTCGGCTTGAGGAAGTCGCTCGTTTGAGCGAATCGAACGTCCCCGCGGGGACGTTCTACGGCGAGATGCTCAAGCGCTTGCTGGAAACGCTGGCCGCCCCGGCTGGCGCCGTCTGGGCGCGCACTCCTCAAGGCAATTTGCAGTTGCAGTATCAGATCAACCTGAAAGAGATTGGCCTCGATCAAAACGAGGCGGCACGAGCTAGCCATGAAGAATTGCTACGGCAAGCCGTGACACAGCCGCGGCCGTTTCATGTGCCGCCGCGTAGCGGCGTCGGCGTCCAAAATGATGGCAAACCACCGGCCGGCAACCTCACCAATTATCTGCTGCTTATCGCTCCTGTCATCGTCAATCAGCAGTGTGCCGGACTCATCGAGGTTTGGCAAAGCGCCAACCGCCCCGCCCAGGCGACCACCGGCTATCTGCAATTCATGACCTACATGGCCGAATTGTCCTCGCGCTATCAACGCAATCAGGTCATGGGGCATCTTACGGGGCAGCAACAGGTATGGACACAGCTGGAAGCGTTTGCCCGTCAGATCCACAGCAGTTTGCATCCTACAGAAGTCGCCTATCAGGTGGCCAACGAAGGCCGGCGGCTCATCGAATGCGATCGCCTCAGCGTGGCTGTTCGGCAATACGGCTCCAAGGCCCGTATCGAGGCCGTCAGCGGCGCCGACGTGGTAGAACGACGCTCCAACCTGATTCGCCTCATGCAAAAGCTGAGCGAACAGGTCATCAAATGGGGCGAGAAGCTGATTTTCAACGGCGTCCGCGATGACAGCTTGCCGCCCAAAGTGCTGGCGGCGCTGGACGCTTATTTGGCTGAGAGCAATAGCAAATTGTTGGTCGTGCAGCCGCTACGCGACGAACGGGAGACAGGCAAGCGTCCGCCGCGGTCGGCGTTAGTGATGGAGTGCTTCGAGCCGCCTGCCGAGCCGCAACAGTTGATCGCACGCCTGGATGTCGTGGCCCGTCACGCCACACCGGCCTTGTACAACGCCGTTGAACATCGTCGCATTCCCGGCCGCTGGGTCTGGCAGCCGTTGGCCAAAGTGCAAGACGGTATCGGTGGCAAGGCCAAGGCCATCTCTGCTGTCGTCATCGCCCTGGTGAGTCTCCTCGTCGCCATGCTTTTCTTGGTGCCCTACGAGCTGGAGATGGATTCGACCGGCAAACTGGTGCCGTGGGCGCGGCGCGTCGTCTATGCGCCGGCTACCGGACAAATCGTGGAGTTCAAGGTCGATCCCGGAAGCACTGTCAGCGAGAAGATGGAGTTGGCCGTCTTGAACTCTCCCGAGTTGTTCAAGAAGTTCCTTGAGTTGGAATCTGCAATTGAGGGAACTCACAAAGAGGTGCAGACTGCGGATCTTCTCCGCCGTCAAGGGACGGCCAATAAAGATCAGGGCAGGGATACAGACGATGGACTCAAAAGACAGCTCGAGCAACGTAAAAAGAAAGAGCTTGAGAAATTCATCGAGGATAACAATGCCAATCCCGGCAGGCCCGGTGAATACTACTTGCGGGCGCCGGAGTTCACGCCGGAGGAGAAGCTGCGTGTCGGTCGTCTGGAGTGGACGGTGTTATCTGGTAACTTCAAAGATGAATGGCATCTCAGAACGGCCAAGCCTTCCGATCCGATCTTGAAGCTGGGCGCCAAAGACGGCCCCTGGGAAATCGAGTTGCGTATTCCGCAAAAACACATCAGTCAGGTGCTCAAGGGTTTTGAGTATTTGCACCGCGATACGCTTGATGTCAACTTTATCCTCCGCAGCGATCCGACGCGCAAGTATCGCGGCCTCCTCAAGCGTGAGCGCATCGCCAGTGAGGCTATTCCCAACCGCGATGAAAAGGACGAATCCGAACCAGAGGTCATCGCCTATGTCACGATCGATGATCCGAGCATCGATCCGGCCTATCGTCTGTCGCGCGAGGCGTTGACCAGCGGCACCGAGGTCCGCGCCCATGTCCGCTGCGGCAAGCACTGTATGGGCTATTCGCTGTTCTATGGCGTGTGGGAATTCATCTACGAAAAAATCGTGTTCTTCTTCTGAGAAATTTGTTGCACTCCCCGGCGAGTGGGGCGTGGGAACGCCCTGGTTTTTTCTACCGGGGTGTTCCCACGCCCCACTCGCCGGAACTTGCTGCCGCTCCTGGAGGCTCAATCTATGTTTCGCTGGATATTTGTTACACTTCTGTTGTCGGCCAGCGCCGTCGTGGCGGTGTGGGTATTAGTTCCGCACGTGAATTCGCTATCGGCGACTCAGCCGGCGCCGGCAGGCGAGGCACCGGAGAAGAAAAAACCGGCAGCCGCGCCGCACGAAAAAGCACTGCCGCCGCTGCCGCGGCAAACGGCCGCATCGATGGCAACACACAGCCAACCTGCGGTCTACATCCATCACCGAGAAGGTTCGCAGAACCTAGCCGAGCCTGTCCTCATCCCGGACTGTCCTCTCGTTATTGTCGAGAGGCAAGAAGTGGCAAGCGAGAAAGAAGGCGTGTTGCTGTTCATCGGCACCGAAGTGCTGATGGGAGAGACTGTGCCGCCGGAAAAGCAGCTTCCCGAAGCGAAATTGGGCTTTTTGGCCGTTTTGGTGGGAGACAAACCGATCGAGGGAGAAGAGTGCGTCCAGATTCCCAACGATCCTCGATACTATCGACGTGCTCGCGCCACAGACTCGTTTGAGCCGGAGAAGGTCTTTCTGCTAACAAAAAGGCAGCCGGTGCGGAAGCTCCAGGTCGGCGATCATGTCAAGCGCGGCCAACTGCTGGCCCAGGTCAATCCCGCCAAGTCTTCCGATGATGTCTCGGTGAAAATTGCCAAGCTGAACGCCGTCGAGTTTGCCCGTCAATCCGCGCACTCGATGAAAATGGAATATGGGCGCCGCTATGAGAATTACCGAGCAACCAATCGGAGTCAGCCGGGCGCCATCCCCACAGACACGCTGATGGAGACCCATTTGCAGTATGTGAAAGCCGACTCGGAAGAAAGTGTCAAGAAAGCTGAGATCGTTGAAGCTCAACGCACCCTTAATGCGGCCTGGACCGACCTGAGAATGCACGAGATCCGGGCCGCCATCGACGGTGTGATCAAGGAGATTTACAAGAACCACCAAGGCGATGCGGTCAAGCCGTATGAAGCGATCTTGCGGATTGAGAACCCGGGGCGTCTGCGTGCGGAAGGCCGCTTACCGATCGAAGAAGCACTCAAGCTCGCGGAAGGCATGACGGCTTTCATCGAGGCCAGCCGGCCGGAGGCGCCGCGACTGGTCCTCAGCGGCCATCTCGGTACGGTCAACTGTGTGGCTGTCAGCAAGGGCAAACGGCCGATCATCGTTTCCGGCAGTGATGACAAAACGCTGCGTGGCTGGGATTCTGCCACCGGCGACTTGTTGTGGACAGTGTGGCCACTGCCTTCGTCTGTCCGCGCCGTGGCCTGCACGCCGCCAACCAGCAAATATAACCTGGCCTGCTTCGGCTGTGCCGACGGCACCGTTCGCCTGATTGATTTGGACCATCCGGAGCAGCAAAAGCTGCGCGAGATGTCCGAGCGTCATACTCGGTCTGTCCTCGGCGTGGCCTTCCGTCCCGATGGCGAGGTGATCGCTACCTGCGGCGACGATAGCCTGATCCGTTTGTGGAAGACGGAGACCGGCGATTTGTTGCGGGTTGTGCCCGGTCATGCAGGTCCCGTTACGTCGGTCCAGTTCGCCTCGGCCAAACGGCTGGTATCGGCTGGCAAAGACGGTCGCCTGATCGTCTGGGACGTGGAGGATGTGAATCGGACACACCAAATCGCCCCGCGTTTCGATGGCCGCACCGGTCAAGTCTGGACCCTCGGCGTCAGCCCGGACGGCAAAACTGTGCTGTTCGATCAAGGCAAGGAGATACGCCTCTTGACGCTGGAAAACAAGGATCTGGTCGGCACATTGCGGAATCCTTCCGACGAGATGAACTTTTCGACCATGGCCTTGTTCTCGCCAGACGGCAAGACCATCTTGACCAATCGCTCCGGCTCAGCACCCGAGAAGCTGCAACTGTGGCGCACGCCGATGACGCAAACGCGGCGCGGCTCGGAGCTGCGCCAGTTCATCTGGCAAGGCGCGGTCACCTGTGGGGCTTTCGCTCCGGAAGACAGTTCGTTCGCCGTCACCGGCACCGAGGACCATAAGGTGCTGGTTTGGACGATGCCGAGCAAGGAAGAGATCGATAGTCGACTGGAAGCGCGGCTGACACTGGTGGAAAAATACATTGACACACGAAATCGAGACGTTCGTGTTTGGGCTGAGCTGGAAGCGCCTGAATGGCTCATCCCTGGAATGCGGGCCACCATGGTCGTGCTGCCGCCGCGAAAATAATCGAAATGGAACCGAGCCGCGACCGTAAGAGAACAGACTGCTTACCGCTCCCTTACAGTCGCGGCCCTGCTGGAATCCTGTACGCATGGAAACCACCACCCCTGCATCGGAACTCGAACGACGCAAACAATTGCGCTTGCGCCTGCGCCGGGATCTCATCATCGAAGCACAGAAGTACGAAGGCCGTACCTACCATGTCGTCAAAGATCCCGTCAGCCTGCGCTACTATCGTCTCAAAGACAACGAGTATTTCCTCTTGCAATTCCTCGATGGGAAACACACCCTTGAGGAAGCACAGAAAGAATACGAGGCACGCTATCGTCCCGATCGCCTCAAACTGGAGGATGTCGAAGCGTTCGGCCAACAACTCATCAACGCTGGTCTGGCCCAGAATGAATCGCCACGCGCCGGCAAGCAGCTCTACGAGCAGCGCAAAAAACGGCGGCGCAACGAATGGATGCAAACACTGACCAACATTCTCTATATCAAAATCCCTGTTTTCGATCCGGATTGGCTCTTGAAGCGCATGCTCCGGTGGCTGGGCTGGATCTTCACGTTTTGGTTCTTCGCTCTCAGCGTCGGCCTGATGTTGGCGGCGGCAGGCCTGGTGGCCACCCACTTCGAGACATTCCGCGCCAAGCTGCCGGAGCAGCATATGTTCTTCCGTTTCCAGACCATTGCCTACATGTGGGCGGCCCTGGGTGCGGTCAAAATCATTCACGAATTCGGCCATGGACTTAGTTGCAAGAAGTTTGGCGGCGAAGTCCACGAGATGGGAGCGCTATTGTTGTGTCTGTCGCCGGCCCTGTACTGCAACGTCTCCGATGCCTGGACACTGCCGAATAAATGGCACCGCATCATTATCAGCGCTGCTGGTATCTATGTCGAATTGGTCATCGCTGCCATCGCCACATTCGTGTGGTGGAATAGCGCTGCTTACCCGTTCATTAATAACTTGGCCTTGAGCTTGATGGTAGTGTGCAGCATCAGCACGGTGGTCTTCAACGCCAATCCGTTGATGCGTTACGACGGCTATTACGTTCTGGCCGACTGGCTGGAGATTCCCAACCTGCGTGAGCGCTCTAATCGCTTCCTCAAGAACCTGGTGCTGCAATATTGCCTGGGGATCGAAGTGGTGCCGGAGCCGTACATGGCGTTGTGGCGACGCATCTTGTTCGTCTCGTATGCCATCGGCAGCTACATCTACCGCTGGGTAGTTACGTTCGCCATCTTGTGGTTTCTGTATTCGTTCCTTCGGCCTTACAAACTGGAAGTTATCAGCCAAATGTTGGCCCTGGGTGCGGCGGCATCGATGGCCGGCTGGCCGCTGTATCGCCTGGGCAAAGCGATTTACAAGCGTGGGAGAATCCCGGACATGAAGAAATGGCGTGTGTTGGCCAGCACCACGGTCGTGACCGGCCTGGTGTTGTTCGCCTGCCTGGTACCTGTGCCCGTCAGCCGCATTCGCGGCCCGGCCCTGGTGCTGGCAGACCCAAACCCGTCGGCCACTGGCAAAGTGTATGTCCGCCGCGACGGCATCTTGACCAAGCTCAACGTTCGCCCCGGCGATCATGTCGAGAAAGACGAGGTCATCGCTGAGTTCCGCGATCCCGAATTGGAAGCCGAGCTACTCAAGGCCCAGATCGAGCGCGAGGAAGCAGATTGGCACCTGAAGCAGCTGGAAGACAAGCTGCGGCAGACCCATGATCCCGACGAGAAGAATAAAATCATCACAAAGATGAGCGAACTGGACGCGAAGTATGAGGCAGCCAAAGCAGTGGTACGTGCTCTGGAGTGGATACGTGATGAGGATCTGAAGCTGCGTGCGCCTTGTTCGGGCACAGTCGGCGTGGCCCCCTCGGTCGAGGACATCACGCGTTTATTCCCCGCTGATCCCCTCAATCCCTTCTGCACCATCAACAATCCCGGTCAGGTTCGCGTGTGCCTGCCACTGATCACGCCGGACTTCAATCGACTGCGACAAGACCTCGAACAACTGTCACCCGCCGCCGTCCAGACACGCCGGCTGATGAGACACCGCGTCACTGTTTCTTACAATAACACGCGCCTGGCCGATGTTCTGGCCGATCTGAAGAAGCAAGTTAAGGACCTGAAATGGACGTTTGACAAAGGTGCCGGCGCCATCGAGGATCTGAAGGTTTCCTACCAGGCCAAGGAGCAACGTCTGGGCATGGTGCTCGACGCCCTCTTTGGGCGCATGGGGCTCGGCTTTGTGATCGTTTCAGAGCCAGACAGCCCACAAGATGGCCATTTGCTGGTCCGTCCTGGGTCAGAGCGCGGTGAGCCGCAGGGCGGTCGTCCGCTGGCCGCCCTCGACGTCACCATCCGTATCAAGGGCCGCGATAGCCAGACGTGGAAGGGCAAGATCCGCCAACTGCCCGAATCGGAGGCCAAGACTGTGCCGCCGATGCTGTCCAACCGCCAAGGCGGTCCCGTGGCCGTCAAGGCGACCGTAGGCAACGAAAAACAACTGGTTCCCTCCACACAGCAATTCTTGGTTTACGTTGAGATCGTCGATCCAGACGAATCGATCATGCCAGGTACGGCGGCGCAGGTGAAGATCTATTGTCAGCCGGAAACTTGCGTCCACTGGCTGTGGCGCTGGCTCAACGAGACCTTCGATCTCGGCCTGATGTAAGGCGAGGATTCTTCCTCAGCCTGCTGCGGCTGCCAGGGCATCCCTGGCAGCCGCAGCAGGCTGAGGAGAGGAGGATCGCCCGATGGCCAGTTATCGCGGACACCTGACCTTCGCTGGTCTGCTCGGCGCCGGTTACGGCAGTCTCGCTTTGCTCGAAGGCAACGGGGACTGGGGACCGGCCCTGATTGCAGCGGGACTGACGACGCTGGGCGGGCTGCTGCCCGATCTCGATAGCGACAGCGGCGTACCGGTGCGCGAGTTATTCGGCGCTGCCGCTGCTGTCGTTCCTATCCTGCTCTTCGATCGCGTCAAAGACCTGTGCCAGCAATCCACCGAGCAAACCCTGTTTGTCCTGGCGGTTCTTTACCTCTTTATCCGCTACGTTTTGTCGTATATTTTCAAAAGTTTTACCGTCCATCGCGGCATGTTTCACAGCGTTCCTGCGCTTCTGATCGCTGGCCTGGCGACGTATCTGCTCTATCCCAGCGATGACGTGCGGCGGCGCCTGTTCCTGAGCGGCGCCACCATGCTCGGCTTTTTGTCACATCTGATCCTCGATGAGATTTACAGTGTCGATTTCCTGGGAGCACGGCTGCATCCCAATAAATACGCTGGCAGTGCCTTAAAATTTTTCTCGAAATCATGGCTGGCAACGCTGACAACGTATCTGTTATTGGGATTCTTGGCCTGGCGCGCGTGGCTGGATGGACGCTAATCCATACTGATAGAGGAGCCTCCTAAACGGAGACCACTCGTCTGATTGACGCCGCTGTACTGCTTGTGGCGGCAATGCCGTTGCTATTGGCAGGGCCGCCAAGGAGAGTAAAGCGTCGAAAATCGCATCGGTAAATGAAGTAGTCGAGTCGTTTGGAGGGAGCTTTCTCTCCATTACCAAGTTGTGGAGCAACATTACAGGACAAGCGCCTCATAATCGACAGGATGCTCCTTATCGATACGCGGCAAGTTCAGTGAGATGACTTCTGGATATTTCTGCGCTGCCCCGGTGTTGAAAACAACCACTTCCTCATCGGCGTCGATCTTGCCGGCCGTGATCAACTGCTCCAGGCAATCGAAACAAACCGCCGTTTCCGGACAGATAGAGATGCCTTCCAGACTCATACCGCGACGCATCCATTCGACGATGCGTCCTTCGCGACCGGCGCTGGCGCAACCGCCACTGGCGCGAATGGCATCGAGCATCATAAAATCGCCGACTGCTGCCGGCACCCGCAGACCACTGGCAATCGTATGTGCATTGGCAAATGTCTCGGCGAAGCGCTCGCCTTTCTCGAAGGCCCGCACAATCGGCGCACAGCCCTCGCTCTGGCAACTGACCAGACGCGGCAAGCGCTCCGAGCGCAGCCAACCTAATTCGCGCAACTCAGTGAACGCCTTCCACATGCCGATCAGGCCGGTGCCGCCACCGGTTGGATACAGGATCACGTCTGGCAACCGATATTCGGTTTGCTCAGCCAACTCCAGGCCCATCGTCTTTTTGCCTTCGAGGCGATACGGCTCCTTGAGCGTGGATACGTCGAACCAACCGAGTTTCGCCGTACCTTCGCGGACAATTCGGCCGCAATCGGTGATGAGTCCGTTGACGAGAAAAACGCGCGCCCCCGCCAGGTGTGCCTCAATCTGGTTGATGATCGGCGTATCTTGCGGCATGAACACATAAACTTCCATGCCGGCCCGAGCGCCGTAAGCGGCCAGAGCACCGCCGGCATTGCCCGCGGTCGGAATGGCCAAGCGACGCAGGCCGAGATGCTTGGCCATGCTAACCGCCATGGTCATCCCGCGACTCTTGAAACTGCCGCTTGGCAGCTGCGATTCATCTTTGATGAACAGTCGTCGCAATCCCAACGCTTGCCCCAGACGTGGACAGGGCAACAGCGGCGTCATGCCTTCGCCAAGCGTCACCGGCTCCACATCCAGCGGCAAAGGCAGCAATTCCCGATAGCGCCATAGGCTCGGTGGCCGAGAGGTAAAGGTGTCCGGCGTGACGGCACGGCGCACAGCCGGCAGATTGTAGCGGACCCAGAGAGGGCGTCCCTGATGTACCGTGTGGACCTGCCCGGCGGGAAATTGAGTGCCATCGAGGGCGCTTTCCAGATGGGTGACGTAGCTGTTCATGGTGTTTCCTCAAACGGACGACAGAAGCAGGACGGAGTAAGTTCGAACGGCGTCATCTACCGTGAGTACAGTCAATCAGTGTCAAGGTACCACAAGAAGACATGAGTATCGAGCAACAGTCTCATTCCCCCTCGAACTCCTTAAGGGCTAACGGACTTTTCCCTCCCTCCTTGTGGGGGAGGGTTGGGGTGGGGGGACACAACTCCTTGGCTCCATTGCCTTGACACCTCCCATCCCAGCCCTCCCCCACAAGGAGGGAGGAGGTTTGGTCCGCTATCTCTAAGGATTTCATCGGGCAATGGACTGTCAAAGCCAGCGGGAACAGTAAACTGGCTGGCACAAAGGCCGAAAGGGCGCAGCTGCGCGGCCGCCTTGGCAATTGGGCGCACTTCTACCAAAGGTTGTTCTGCTCGGACCACGAGGAACGACTCTCTCCCTTCCAATAGCTGCAGGAAGGCGGAGGGATCGCGCCGGATATTTTGCACACGGATGGTGTTCATGTGCCTCATTGTAGACGGCGCAGACAAGCAATCAAAGGATTTTTGTTGAAACAACGCAAAAAATCATGTATGCACCCGCCCTGCCAACAGCTCTATATTAGGGGGAGTTCTATCAAAGGGTGAGTATTCGATGGCCAACATACGACATCAGTGAACGCCAGGGCGGCAGCCCAACCAAGCCCGTTCGATGACCCGTGGTAACGATTATCGAATTTCGGAGTTTTCTGGGCATCTGTATCTCCAAGCGACGATGAGTCCTGATGCGTGTGGGGCGTGTGAGCCTCCCGGTTGCTTCCACCGGGACATCCACACATCCCGCTCGCCAATCAGGCTTCTGGAACAAAAGACATGTCAGGTATGCGATCCACACTCACGCTACGATCTCCGCGATCGGCTTGGCCGTCGGTTCGACAAGACGGATCGGCCGGCCGACGTTAGATTGGTTTTGTTTGCGCGGATCGAGTCCGAGCGCAAGGCAGATAGTGGCGAGCAAGTCAGCCACTTCGATCTTGCGTTCCTCGATAGTCATGCCGTCGCCGCTGGTCTTGCCGATGACCTGTCCGCCCTTGATGCCGCCGCCGGCCAGCACCGTGGACCAGCCAGAAGCCCAGTGATCGCGGCCCGTGTTGTCGTTGATACGGGGCGTGCGGCCGAATTCGCCCATCCACACGATCAACGTCGAATCGAGCATTCCCCGATCTTTGAGGTCGTTCATCAATGTCGCCCAAGCCGGATCGAGAATGTCGCTAAGTCGCTTGACCTGCTCGAAATTCTGCTGGTGTGTGTCCCAGCCGTTGAGCGTGACTTCGATGAACGGCACGCCACGTTCAACGAGCCGTCGGGCTAACAGGCAGCCCTGGCCGAACAAATTGCGGCCATAGGCATCACGCAGCTTGGCTGGTTCTTCTTCGAGATGGAATGCCTTGGCGGCGGAAGAGCGCATCATGGTGACGGCACGGCGATAAGCGGTGCGATGGCTCTCGGCAGTGACGCTGGAATGTTGAGCGAGGAACTCTTGTTCTATCTCTTCGAGCATTTGCAGACGAGCTTCGCAGCGCTTGGCGTTCACATCGCTGGGCAGATCGAGGTCTTGCACACGCAGTGCCTGGGCGATGTCGCCGCCGGCAGTATTTTCGCCGACAATCAAAGGAGCATAACGTGGCCCCAGGAAACCGGGAGAGTAGGCGGCTGCATTGAGGAAACGGAAGGGGGCGATGCTGACGAAGCCGGGCAATTCGACGCCGGGATGCTCCAACTCCTTGGACACAAACGAACCCAAAGGCGGATACTGAATTGGCCCACCCGGCACGCGGCCGGTGCGCAGAAAGAAAGTGGCCCGGCTATGATCGGCTTCCTTCGTATTCATGGAACGAACTAGCGCCATGTGGTGCATGTGCTGGGCGATCTTGGGCAGGTGTTCGCTGATTTTGATGCCGGGGACGCTGGTGGCGATTTCCTTGTAGGGGCCGCCGTTGGCGTGTCCGGGTTTCAGATCGAAGGTATCCATCTGGCTGGGACCGCCGGCCATCCACAGCAAAATGCAAGCACGCTTGCGCTCAGGGCTTTTCGCTACCGCGGCAGCCAGATTTTCCAACCAAACAGACATAGAATATCCCATAAATCCGGAAATAGACAGCGTCAGCCATTCCCGGCGCGACAGGAGGAACGCGGAACGAGACATGGGAAGGCCTCCTTTTGTTAGGCCGTCAGGTGTAACAGTTTCACGGTACACCTGCGTGATTGTCCTGTCAAACAAATTTGTCTTGTTCCTCCAGAGAAGACGCTGATCCACATGCGAATTAGCCGCGCAATCCCTTGCGCTCCCACGAGTTCGCCGTGTGCATGAACGGACCGTCAATGCTTGCGCAATGCTTCTTTTTTCGAGTAATAATAAAGATAGAGAAGGAGAGTCGAGGTCCTCATGACGTCATCCAAAACGTGCGTGATTTATAACCCAGCGTCCGGGCGCGGCTGGTCGGCGCATCGATTCGCAGAGTTGCGCCGCGCTTGGGCGGAGCGTGCTACGTTTTGGCCGACCAATGCGCCGGGCCAGGCTGAGGAATTGGCCCTGCGAGCGGCACATTCCGGTTTCACTCTCGTGGCCGCTGCCGGCGGCGATGGCACCGTCCATGAAGTGGCCAATGGTCTGCTCCGCGCCGAGCGCTCCGACATTGTCTTGGCCGTCATCCCTACCGGTTCGGCCAACGACTATGCCGCCGATTTGGGGTTGGATCGACAGTGGTGGCAGCACGAGGATCCCACCATTCAGCCGCACGCCGTCGATGTCGGCATCCTGCGCGCCTGCGGACGCCGCCGTTATTTCATCAGTTGCATGGGACTGGGGTTCGTCGGTAGAGTGGCTCAGGAAGCGTGCCGTATTCGTTGGCTCAAAGGCCTGCCCTTGTATGGACTCGCGGCTTTGCGCACTTTTTCTTCCCATTATCAACAAACGCCCATGACCGTCCACATCGACGGGGCGGAGCGAACGACGCCGACACTGGCGTTCACTTTAGAATTGGGCCGACTCGAGGGCAATTTCGTATTGGCCCCGGAAGCGGCCCTGGATGACGGACTGTTCGATTACATCCATGCCGGACCGCTGCGCCGCCGCGATTGTGTGCGCCTGTTGCCGAGGATCCTCCTGGGGCGGGGATTGCCGCACGATTATCCGAATTTATGGCTGGGCCGCTGTCGTCAGGTCCGTCTGCACGCCGAAGCGCCTCTGGTCGTTCACGCCGACGGCGAAATGTTTTGTGTACATACCGATGATGTGCACGATTTGGAGATCGATTTAGTGCCAAAAGCGTTGCATGTTCTGGGTAAGATTGGCGAGCGGAGCATGTCCATGCCCCGGTGAATCTTCACCGGGATGTTGACACGCCCTGCTCGCCAATTATTCTTCTGTGCTGAGTGGCAGCTTCACGGTCATGCCACTGCGGGCGCTGCGAGCGACGGCTTCGGTGAACTCCATGTAAGAGACGCCGGTCTCGAAGTTGGTTAACTGCACCGGCAAGCCCAGACGAATGGAGTCCACGAAATCCGCCTCCACTTGCCAACCGCGTTCCTTCTCCTTGGGGATAGGGATTTCCCGCAGTGATTCCACCGGCGCCATCTCGGCGCCGTGCATGCGGCTAGCGCCGAGAATGCGGTCGTTGAGCAAATCGTAATAAAGGACGCCATCGGTGCCATATAACTGAATGGCAGCCCCTTGGCCGAAAGGCGTCACGCCGCTGAGGTGATAACTGGCGCGGGCGCCGTTGGCCAAGACGCTGAGCACTTGCACGCTGTCCGGCGTGCCCACCGGCCGACGCACACCGCTCTCTGGATCGATGCGTTCCAACGTAAATGCATGTGCTTGAGCCAGCACACGCACCGGCGGCGGCGCCCAGCGCAAGAGCGTCTCGTGAACGATGCCCAGGGTCAGCATATTGACGCCCGACAGCGCCGCATCCTGTCGCCAGGATAGTGGAGCAGCAGGGTCCGCCAAGTCGCCATTACGGCTGTAAACATGGACCTCGCGCAGTTGGCCGATAAAGCCTTCCCGAAGCAGCTCGCGCATGACGGTATCACCCTTGAGACCGTAGGGACTAGGCACGATCTGGCAGACCAGGCGCGGATGACGCCGTGCCGCCGCCAACATCTGGTGCGCTTCCGCCGCATTCATGCTCATGCGCGCCTCGGTCAGGACATGCTTACCAGCTTGCAGCGCGGCCAAAGTAATGGGACAATGCAGATACGGCCAGGTACCGATGACCACGGCATCGATCTCCGGGTCAGCGATTAGATCTTCCCAACGTTCGTAGGTATGCGGGATGTTAAACTCGCGGGCCACGGCGACTGTCGAAGCCGGCCGGCGATTGCACACGGCCACGACCTCCACGTCCGGTAACGCTTGCAAGCCTGGAAGGTGACGCAAACGAGTATTCGCGCCGGCGCCGATCAGGCCAACGCGCAAGATGCGATGTGCCATGCTGTCCCCCCTTTCGCCCGCGGTTGGTAGTTCGTGATCCGTAGTAAAAATAGCAACTCTCTTTGCGGCGGACCACAGGCAACAATTCGTGCGTGGAGGCGCGAATCAGGGCTGTTCGATAATCGAAAAGCCGTAGTCGCACAGGGAGACGAGCAAAGCAAGGGCTACCCTGCGGCGGCCCTGGCTGGAAACCTCAAACGGCTCGGGCGAAGATGAGGAAAAACTGGAAATCCGCGCTTCCAGGCGATACAAAACATAAGATCGCTTGTTTCCCCTTCTGCCGCGGTGGCGGATGATACAAGGAGCCAGCTCATGCATCGAACGACTCTCCTAACTCTGCTGGCTGTTCTTCTGCTGTTGCCGGCTGAGGGACCAGCAGAAGAAGGCAATCGCTTCGCCGACCTGCTTGCCTTGCAAGAGGCGATTCATCAATCGATTGAGCGGGCCGAGCCCTCCATTGCCTGTATCCTCGTGTCGCGCAGCGACAAGTACCGCGCTTTCGAGGGGGTTGGTCCCCACGCACCGGGTCAGCTGGGGCAATTCGATCCCTCTCGCATTCGCCTGAACCGCGATGATCCGCAATTCGATGCGCTGGCCCGGCTCGACCTCAGCGATCCCGATACGGTGCCGGAATCCTACGGCAGCGGGGTCGTCATCGACGAAAAGGAAGGCCTGATCCTCACTTTGGCCCATGTTGTTCGCAAGGCCACGAAAATTTACGTCCGTCTGCCGCCTGTGCCTGACCGGCGCGACGTTGGTCAGGGCCGCCGTGCCGCCAGCCGCGGCAGCTGGGCCGACATCCACGCCCTGGATCCACGCAGCGATCTTGCGGTGTTGCGCTTGATCGAACGTGTGCCGGACCTCAAGGCGCTGAAGCTCGGCGACGGCGGCAAGCTGCGCAAGGGGGATTTTGTCCTCTCGCTGTCCAATCCATTCGCTGCTGGCTTTCGTGACGGCAGCCCCAGCGCTTCCTGGGGCATCGTCAGCAATCTACGCCGCCGGGTCACCGGCGTGCTCAGCGATATTCCCAGCACCGAACGCAACGCCAAGCTGCCGTTGTACTGTTTCAATACGCTGATCCAGACCGATACGCGGCTGAATCTGGGATGCAGCGGCGGCGCTTTGCTCAACCTGCAAGGTGAGTTGGTTGGCTTGACCTCATCGCTGGCCGGCATCGCTGGCGGCGAAACGCCTGGCGGCTTCGCGGTGCCATTTGATGACGGCATGCGCCGCATTCTCGATGTGCTGCGCCGCGGCGAAGAAGTCGAGTACGGTTTTCTCGGCGTCTACCTGAAACGGCCGGAAGAGTTGCCCCAAGGCGCGGTTCAGATAAGCAGCCTGATTCCTGGCGGTCCCGCCGCACGAGGAGGAATACATGGAGCGACCTTCCGCGAGGGCGCCTTGCTGTTCCGCAACGAGGGCGGCGGCGATTTCATTCTGTCCGTCAACGGTATTCCCATACATAGCAACGACGACCTGTTTCTCGCCGTGGGTATGAGCTTGGCCGGCAACACAGTTCGCATCGAAGTATCGGAAAGTCCAGATGGACCGCGACGCCCTTGTTCGGTGACGTTGGCCAAGTTTCCATCGCTTGAGCCGGTCATCGCTTCGAAGCGGCCACCGGCACGCGGCGGACTGCGCGTGGACTGGACCAGCATCCTGCTGCCGCGCCACCGTTCCCGCAGCGGTATCCCGGAAGGCGTCCTGATCCGCGAAGTACTGCCTGACAGCCCCGCCTTCCATGCCCGCCTTCAGCCGGACATGATTATCAAGAGCGTCAATGGCAAGAAAGTGACTACCCCCGCCGAGTTCTACCACGTCATGGAGAAAGCCCATGGCCCCGTCGAGCTGATCCTCGGCACGGTGGACCAAAACGGTGAGGACCGTGTCACCATCAACATCAAATGAGGAGAAACAGAAACGAGAAAGTATCAGAAGAAGTTCATTATTTGTCCCTTTCCTTTTACTGTTTTCTTCTTTATCTTCTCTGTGTTCTCGATGATTCTGGGGTTAGCTCTTTATTCTTATGCGCTACGCTATTTGCAACGAAACGTTCGAAGGTTGGGATCACGAGCGCATTTGTCGTTTCGTGGCCGAATTGGGATATCAGGGCTTGGAGATCGCTCCTTTTACCCTGGCGCACTCCATCGAGGAAGTGTCCGCCCAGCGTCGCCGCGAATTGCGCCGTCAGGCCGAGGACCACGGGCTGACGCTCCTGGGGTTGCACTGGTTGTTGGCGAAAACGGAGGGGTTGCAGCTGACGGCGACCGATGCAGCTGTTCGCCAAAGGACTGCTGATTATCTGGTAGCATTGGCGCGCTGCTGTGCCGATCTCGGCGGCGCTGTACTGGTGTTCGGCTCCCCAGCGCAGCGGCGCATCCCTGCCGGAGCCAGCCGCGCTCAGGCGGTTGATTACGCCATCGATACCTTTCGCCGTGCCCAGAACGGCATCGGCGACAGCGGCGTCAAACTGTGCCTGGAGCCCCTGGCGCCGGCCGAGGCCGATTTCATCAACACCTGTGCCGAGGCCGTCGAGATCCTCGATCGGCTGGGGCATCCAAATTTCCTGTTGCACCTCGATGTCAAGGCGATGTCCGCAGAGAATACGCCGGTCCCGGAGTTGATTCACCGTTACGCTGCACGTACCGGCCATTTCCACGCCAACGACGCCAATCGTCGTGGACCGGGGTTCGGACACGTCGATTTCGTACCGATCCTCCGCGCCCTGCATGATAGTGGCTATGGAGGTTGGGTATCGGTTGAGGTGTTCGATTACTCTCCCGATGCGGAGACGATTGCACGCGAGAGTCTGCGTTATCTGCGCGAATGCGAGGCGAAGGCGAGTCAATGCTGACGCAATGCCTTGAGGATGCCTGCCAGCCATTCATACAGCAGCAGAAACGCAAACGAGGTGACCCACAGAAACAGGGCCAGACGCCAATACCACGGCACGGCGGAGGTCGGCAGCCGTTCCCGCGTCTCGCTGGAGTTGACGGCGGCAGGCGTCGGCAGCGAGGCTTTTTCCGCCTGAACGGCGCTGGTGCGACGAGCAGCAGATCGAGTCATAGGTGCGTCTCCTTCGATTTCGTGGCACACTGGCAACGTGTAGGGGGGGCACGCTGCCAGCGTGCCACGAATCTTATCAGCTGCCGAACATCTTGAGGACGTAATTCTGAATGTCCTGGTAAAATACGAACAACATAAGGAAACCAATGGCGGCCAGGCCGATATAGGTGGCGATGACGCGCGCCCTTTCGGTGGGCGGCCGACCGCGCAGCTTCTCGTAAATCAAGAATACCATGTGTCCGCCATCGAGAATGGGGATGGGCAGAAAATTGACCACCGCCAAGTTGATGCTGATAATGCCCAAGAACAAGAGCAGTTCGAAATTGCCGGCCTGAGCGTTGGCGAAAGCCTCCATGCCTATGCCGATTGGGCCGGCCGTCCCCTTGAGCGGTATGCGTCCCGTGGCCAAGCTGCGCAGCTGCAAGTACATGAGGACAATCATGTCACGCGTTTCGCGACCGCCCATAATCAGTGCTTCGCCGAGACTGTCGGCTTTTTGGAGCGTATAGTCATTGAGCAAGTTAAGACCACGCGAAGCTAACGGCCAACTACGGTCCTCCTCGGCGGTCAGAGTCAGCGGTTCCGGTACATCCCCATCCGGACGCTTGACCTTGACCTGCATCTTCTTATACTCGCTTCTCTGCAGGTACCAGAAGGGCTGTGCCCAACGATCGTGTACCAGGTCGCCATTCTGTTCGGATACCAACGGGAACCAGAGCGACCAGCCCAACTCTCGGGTGAAGCGCGAATGCTCCCAAACACGGTACTCCGTGAGCGTATCGTCCTTTTTCAGTCCGACTTGGGCTGCCGGCGAACCCGGCTTGACCTCGACAATTTGGCTGAGGATCCAGTAGGCAACGCCGAGCTGAGGGATGGGTAAAGGCGAGGCCGCCCCGAGCGGCGCCTCAGCGTCGTTGTTCCAGCGCTCATCCCAATCGACTGGCTCGCAGGTGATGTCCTTGGCGGTGCGCTCCGCCTCGCGGCGCAACGTCAGGATCACTTTTTTCTTGCCCGGCTGCCGGGCCGCCTGCACCAGTTCGGAAGGCAAGCGTTCAGGATCGAGATCTTCTTGAGCGTACAGCTTCTCGCCGTCCGCACCGATCATAACCACTTTGATGAGTTCATCGCCTTTTTGGACACCGGCGCGGGCGGCGGACGAGCCTTCGCGGACGGCGGCCACCTTGCCCATCTTCATGCGCATGCCGAAGGTGAAGTGATAAGCTGGCGGCACAAACAGGTTGACAAGGTCTCCGTTGGCCGGCGGCTGGCGTAGCGACGTGTTGTTGGGATCGCCGCGCCGAACCTGGATAACGATCGGCATTCCGGCCAGCTGCCGTAGACGAGCCTGAAAAACGAACGGATCGCGCAGATCACTACTGCGGGTGGAACCGGTGTCTCGCCGGCCGCGCCGTGGATCACGTGGCAGTTCGCGGATACGAAAAGGATTATAGGAGCCGGCCTCTTGCACTTCGGTGCAACCGATGATGGCGTCGTTCCACTGGAAACCCTCCAACGGCACTTCACGGTCAATAGCTTTGGCTTTGTCGCTGCTTCCCTTTGGCAAAACGCGAACGATCATCTTCTTGCCACGCAACGCCAAGACGCGCCGGCTCAACTCCTGATAATCGAATGTACCGGCCTGGGGATCGTGCTTGATCTCCGTGATCGATTTTGGATTATCGGGATCGGTAGTAGCGATGATAATCTCGTCTTGGTTGACGGGGACAGGGCGGGCCGCAGCAGCGGGACTGTCTTTGAGTACGGGAAACACATCAAGCTCTCTTTCCGGTTTGGGCGGCAGCCGCAGTTGCAGCGGCGGCGACACGCCTACAACCGGAACCTGATCATTGGCCTCTCGGCGCGGTAGCAAATGGACCGTTTGCTCGCCCTCTTCTTCGCCGTTGTCGCCGTATTTCTTGATGGTGAAGGCCAACTCCTCACCCTTGCTCGAGAGAGCCACCTTGCGCTTCAGCGTCTTGAACGTGGGATTGGCGATGCCAGCGAGCTTGGTGATGAGGGTGCCGCTGGGAATACCTTTTTGCCACAACGCTCCACCGGCATCGACACGACCGACCACGGCAGGCTGATCGGGGATGCCGTGATAATAATACACCACGATGAACAAAATACAGCCGAGCAACACGTTCATAAGGACGCCGGCCGAGATGATGAGCATGCGCTGACCGACCGTCTTGTTCTTGAATGAGCGCGGATAGTTCTCGTCTTCTTCGGCTTCCAGACCCTCGCCGACCATATTGACGTAGCCACCCAATGGCAGTACGGCGAGTTTGTAGGTAGTCTCGCCGCGCTGGAAGCTGCAACCGGGCAGAGCGGGACCGAAGCCGATGCTGAACGTCTGCACATGGACATCGCACCATTTGGCGGCCAAGAAATGCCCCAGCTCATGAATGAAGATGACAAAACCGATGCCGAAAACGACCTTGGCAGCGGACCAGACGCCTTCCAGTCCAAGCTTATACCAGATCAGGCCGACAGCAGCGCCCAGAAGGACCAGATAGACGGCATTGTTGGCCAACCAGGCGGCCGGCGTCAAAGACGGAGCCTCGGCGAGCCGGGTTGCGTCCGCGCCCGGAGATGAAGTCTCAGCCGGTTTTACTTGATCGATGTGGTTTGGGTTCGGAGACTGATCCAACGGCCTACCTCCTGTCGCGCCCAACGATCGCAAGCACTCAACTCGGCCAGCGTCGGCGTCGGGCTGTAATGATGATGATCCAAAGCCGCGCGGCAAGCGCGGGAAATATCGAGAAAATCCAGGTCGCCCCGCAGGAAGCGTTCGACAGCCGCCTCGTTAGCAGCGTTGAGCACAGCGCCGCAGGTTCCGCCGCGGCGGGCAACCTCATATCCTAATTGTAGGGCCGGAAACGTTTCGTGATCGGGCTGCTCGAAGTGCCAGGCCGACAATTCGCGCCAGTTCAGCCGTCGCGCTGGGCCGGCCACGCGCTCGGGATAGGTCAGGGCGTATTGGATCGGCAAACGCATGTCTGGAGGCGACAGCTGGGCCAATACCGAGCCGTCCTGAAATTCAACGAAGGAATGAATGACTGATTCTGGATGGATGATGACCTCGATGCGCTCCGGCGGCAAACCAAACAGCCAGCGGGCTTCGATAACCTCCAGCGCCTTGTTCATGAGTGTGGCCGAGTCAATGGTGATTTTCGGCCCCATGCGCCAGGTTGGATGATTCAGAGCTTCCGCGACCGTAACGTCAGCCAATTCTTCTCGTGTTCGGCCGCGGAAGGGGCCGCCGCTGCCGGTTAGTACGATGCGCTCGACGGCATCGGACGGACTGCCTTGCATGGCCTGGAAAATGGCGCTATGCTCGCTATCAACCGGCAAGAGCCGGCCGCCGCGGCGCGCAGCCAGGTCGGTGACAAGCGCGCCAGCGAGGACCAGCGTTTCCTTGTTGGCGACAGCGACGGTTTTGCCAGCTTCCAGGGCAGCCCAGGTACCCAGTAGCCCCGCCGCGCCGACGATGGCTGTGACCACAATGTCCACGTCTGGATCTTGCACCATCTCGGCGACGGCCTCGGGGCCATAGAGCAGCCGACAGCCAGGCGGCAACTGGGAAGCATCCATTTGTTTGGCCGCCGCGGCATCGGTCAGCGCCACCCAACGCGGCCGATAACGCTGGGCCTGGCGCAACAAGGCGTCGCTATTGGAATGGGCACTGAGTCCCTGCACTTCCAGACGGCCGCTCAGATGGTCCACGACGTCGAGGCAATTAGTGCCGATCGAACCGGTGGAACCAAGAACGACAATCCGGCGGCGCGCAGACGTAATGCGGCTGACATTCATGGCAGGCATTGTAGCCCGTCTCGCTGCAACCCTGCAAGACGATTGAGGAATGGCCACGAGCCGGAAGCGTAAGCGATGGCAAAACATCCGTCACTTACACTTCCGGCTCGTTATACCGTCGCGAACGCTTCCGGCTCGTTACTCGGTGACGGCGGGCGGCGGCCGATAGCCGGTCTGCGTTTCTTCCTCTTCGGCCTGGATAATGATGCGCGGCGTCACCATGATGAGCAAGCTCTCGGCCGAGCGCCCGTAGCCGATGTTGCGGAACAGACGGCTCAGATAGGGGATCTTGCTCAGCACCGGCGGGCCAAATTCATTGCGGCCCTCGGACAAACGTTTCAGACCGCCCATCAGCACGGTGCCGCCGTCCGGCACCGCCACGGTTGTGTTCACCGAGACACGCGACAGGCGCGGCTGCTGGATGAACTGGGTGAACACCACGGGCTGGCCGGTTGCTGTGCCGTCGAACAGAGGGAAGATCGGCGTCACTACCGGGAACAGGTTGACTTCGCCGTTGACTACGTTGGCCAAGCTGGGCGCCAGCGACAGACGCACGAAACGGCGATCGCCGGAGATGACGGCGTTGATGGTCAGGATGATATTCAAGGGGAACAACGTGGTGATGGGATTGTACACCACTTGGCCGTAGCCGCCGTTGACCACCGAGACACCAATCGTGAAGAACTGGTAGTCCTGGACAGCGATGTTGGCCGTCTGCCCGTTGAACAGCGTCAGCTTGGGCGCCTGCATAACATTGGTACGAGTATCGCCAGCTACCGCTTCCATGAACAGGAACACCTGAATGTCGCTGAGGAATGCCAGGCCCATCGTCAGGCCGCCGTAGCCGGGGATGCCGGGGTAGCCACCAAACGGTGGCACAGCCTGCGGATAGGTCAGCTGCGTGATCGGAATGTTCAGGTCGCTCGTCAGGGTGCCAGCCGGCGTCAAACCGGAGACCAGGTTGTTGGGGGCGAAGAAGTTGATGTACGCCGGATTGGCAAACTGGCCGGAGACCAATTCCGGCTGGACTTGCAGCGCGGACCGGCTCTTGTTGAGGATGTTCATGTTGAAGTTGACGCCAATACGCTCGAAGAAATCCTCAGCGATGCTGATGAACTTGACCTCGACGGCCACTTCCTGATCGATCAGGCGCCGCAAGGCGTTGAGCAGATCCTGAACCTGGTCCTGAATGTCTGGCGTCTGATTGACAACCAAGGCCAGGGTCAGCGGATGGAAATCGATGGTCCCTGATCCGCCTTGCTCGGCCCAGCTGTGCGGCGCGATGGTGTTGGTGATTAGTTTGATGAGCATCTCTTCATGCGTCTGCGGACGCTGCTTGGTCACCTGGACATTGCTGCCCGATGCTCCCTCGGCGAAGCTGCTCGGCGACGCATTGGCCTGCGAGCTGCCAGGCGGCGCGGCCGGCAGGCTGACCGGCTGGCCGCCCGGCATTCCGGTCATGGCAGTCGGGGGCATCGTTGCGCTGAGCGCTTGATTGACATTGATCATGCCCAGCTGCGTTGTGGCGTCCGGCGTCGTACCAACCTGGCCGAAATTCTCCACGGCGATGACCAGGTCGGCCACCGGATAGACCACTTGCTTGAGCTTGCCGCGTGCCTGATCTTCCGTGGTGATTTTCAACACATCGTCGGACACGACATAGGTGAGGTGCACCAGACCCAACACCAATTTCAACGCCGATTTGAGAGAGATATTGTCAAGTTTGATCGTCACCGGCGCGTCCAGCTGAATCCCTTTGTCGGCCAGGGCCGGCTCGTCAATGAAGATGTTGATACCCTGATCGCCGCGGATGTAATCGATGACCTCGCGCAACGGCTGGTTGGTGCAGCTGAGACTGATCGGTGCCGTCAGCTTGCGCTCAATGTTGCGCTCTTCCGTCGAGATGCGCTGCGGAGATACGCCTTCCAGCGACTTGCGGCTTTGGATTCTCCGGCGACGCCCTTCATCTTTGGTGAAGGTGATGTCGTTCGAGACCGCATCCGGATCGCCGATGTCGTCTGTACCGTGCATCGCTTCGATGAACACGTCTTCCTTGCGTGCCTTGTCATTCTCGTACTGAGAATGGTTGCGCTGGTACTTGGCCATGGTGATGGCGGCGGTGGCCATCGGATTATCCGGATCCAACTCCTTGATCCGCAGCGCCACCATTTCCGCTTCGGGATACTTGGCGTCGTGGAACAACTCGTTGTACTGCTTCATCAACTGGGCGATGTTTTTCTGCTTGACCTGCTCGGCGTTCTTGGCTTTGGCCATGTCGCTCTTGACCTTCCGTGATCGTTCATCGAAGCGGCTGTTGGCCAGTTCGGACTGCGCCTTGAGGAGCTGGAACTGTTGCAGGCGCGAATCGATCGGCCGCCGCAGCATCGCCAGCTGAGCCGGATCCAGCTGCTCCTCTGCCAGCCGGGCGAGATATTCCTGGAGCATGTCCACGGCCACATCGGTCTGTCCGGTGCGGAAGCGTTCCAGGGCTTGCGCCTGAACGTTCAGCCCTTCGGTGCGGAGTTGCTGGAACTTGACTTCGCGCAAAGCGCGTGTACGGGCCAGCAGCGATTGTCCTGGATCATCAGTGGCGCGGGCTTGTCCTTCCCTTGCTTGCCCTTCGGACTGGTAGGCACTGGTGAGGGCAATGCCGTTGCTGCGCGCACCGGGCTGCATCTCCGGCGTGTTGAGTATCTCACGTAGCCGGCCGCGGCGTCGTTCGTCGAGTTTGTTGGTATCGATGCTGGCCAGGATCAGATTAGCCCGACGATAATCGCGGTGCTGATAGGCCACAACGGCCTCATCAAAAGTGCGATTAGCTCGCCGCCGATTCTGCGCGTCCTCCTCGGCATCGATGGTGCGCAGCACGGCCAGGCCGGCCTCACCGGCGCCGAGCTTGACAGCTTCCTCAGCGAAACGCCGCGCGTTGGCTGTCTGACCGCTGCGTAGCTCCAAACGGGCCTGATCGAGCAACTGCTCAAAGTTCTGCGTTCGGAGTTCGGAATTCGGAGTTCTAAGCTGTGATTTCTCAGACCCCGGAACGTGGGACTCGGCACGGACGAGAGTGGTACCGCCGCCGCGCAGTTGATTGACCATCTGCATGGCGGCGTTGATCGGCTGCAAGTCCAGACCGAAGGCAACGGCCAGCTGTCGGGCTTGAGACAGATCGCGCTCGGCGCCTTGGCAGCGCACCATTGGCGCCTGGGTCCCGTAGCGGAGCGTTTCGTTGGCCTGATGGACCAAACTGTCGATGCGTTGACGCGCCTGGAAGACAAGCTGTTGATAAACCTGGTTCGGCGTTTCTTCGCCAGGCCGAGAAGACACGCCGAGCTGCTGGGCTTCGGCGATCTTGTCGCGCGCCTCCAGAAGCCGATTTTGTTGCTGCAACATCTTTGCTTCCGCTATCAACTGACGGGCGCGCATCTGCCCGTCCTTTGCTGGCGCTGCGGGCGGGTAGGTGGTTTGTGTTTGCGCTGTAGGCTGGTAGGTGGTTTGCACGGTGGGCGGATAGACGGTCTTGCCGTTGTCGATCGGCTGGTTGGCCAGATAGGGCGAAGACGGCTGCGGATTGTTAGCAGCATAGGGCGCTGCTGCCGGCGTACCGTTCCCCTGCGAGTGCTGCGACATCTGTTGAATCTGACTGGTTTGCACGATGCCGCTTGCGTTAACGGAAGGCGCCGGATTGTTCGAAGCAACAGCGTTGTTGTTTTGAGCGAGCGGGCCGCGGCTCAGATCAGCCGCTTGACGCGGCGTCGTTGGCGGTTCCGGCAACTTGACACGCCGCTCCTTCTGACGCGCTACCTGAATGTCGGCCAACAGTTTATCGGGCCGATCGCCGAGGTCCCAGATACTATACGGCCCATGTTTGGTGCGTGCTTCGTAGGCCAGCTTCTCGGCACCATCGTAGTCTTTCTTCTCAAAACGTCGCCGCGCTTCAGCGAGCAGCTCCACAGACTGATGCTTGTCGCGCTGCGAACGAGCGCGGTCCACGTCGGATTGAAGTTTATCGGGCGTGTCCTCAAAGAACAGTCCCCAATGAATGTGACGAGCCGCGCGAAGCCGTGCGGCCGTTTTGTTGGCTTCTTCCAACTGCCCCTTGGCGAGCTGTTCGCGTCCTTGTTTCAAAAGAGCCAGGGCGTCTTCCTTGGTCTTGATGGAACTGGCCGACGCAGTGCCAGTCCCAGCTGAACCAGCGACTGGCGCGGTACCAGTCCCGCCGCCAGTGCGGGCAATGTCCTCCAGCAACCGGGCTGGATTGTCCTCGTTCCAGCTCAATCCCGCATTCAGAGCGGAGGCTTGCTCGGCACACTTGCGCGCCTCGGCGATGTCGCCGCGGCTCAGCGCTTGCCGTCCTTGCTGTACCAGGGCGCGTGCTTTTTCCGTATTGATCGAGGCTGTCGGGGATGCGCCCGGCTGAACGTGCATGCGTTGGCACAACGCCTGGAAGCGCTGTTTATCAGCAGGGCTGAGATATAGCTCATTGGGGATGATCTTCTTGAGGAGGGCAGCAGTTTCCGCGGACCGGCCATGCTGGAAGGCCGAATCGGCCAGGCCGAGTTGTTCGCGGGCCTCACGCCGCGCCTGAAGGGCCAGAGTATTGGCGGCGATGCGACGCTCCAGTTCACGCCGCTCCTCCGGCGTCAAATCGTTGGCACGGTTTTGCGCTTCATGGTAAAGGGAGGCCGCCTTATCGTAATCGCCGAGCCGTTCCGCATCGATGCCGGCGTTAAGCGCCATCCGCGCCCGCGAGCTTCGGCCGCCGAGCTGCGCGACCACTTGCTCCGGATTATCTGTGGCCGCCGGCAGCGAGACGAGGCCGGTGTCCGGGCTGGCGAGCAACGCCAGCGGTTGGGTCGCTGCCCCTACCAGAAGACTACCGACAAAATCGATCCATTTTCGCTTCTGTGCCCTAGCCACCATGGCCTCCTTCATTGATTGCACCAGCTCTCCATCGGTCAATCCCCCCATCAGTCCGCCAAAGCTAGCAGCTTTGGTTACTTAACCAAAGCAAGCAACTCTGGCGGACTGACAGGAAATCAACCGAAGGAGACCCCCGTTGCCCCCATGCTGTCCCCGTAAGCCTTCCGCACCGTCTCGAACCAGGCCTCCCCAGCCCGATTCGGAAACTTTGGTCTTTTGTTTCACTCAAGTTTCGGACGGAAAAGCGATGCGGCTATAGCCATGACCTGCAATCAGGTCAAGACCGATTCTCTGCCACAGATATCCCTTACTAGATATTGGCGATCGAGGTTGCACCAGTCGCTGAGTAAGTTTTTCCACTCCCTCCCACAAGGGGAGAGGGAAGCCGCCGATAGATTGGCCTTCCGCAAGGCTTGCCGATTCGCTATGCCGTTGCGCGGCGCATTCTTCGCCAGCCCGCAGCGCCAGCAAGAGATGTTGGTGAAAAAAGGACGAGTTGGCAAATGAGAGGCCTGCCGCTATTTCTATTTTTCTTTTGCAATTATCTTTATTCGTCTGGACCTCTTTCGCTCTGGGCGCAATCTGGGGAAGAGACCTCAACGGTCAACGAAGGGTTCATCGCCTCGGCTCGTCGCAATTTACGTCAGGGAAATACGGCCGCGGAGTGTACGATGGAAATGCTCGGTCGGATGGCTGAGCAGGCACGCGCCGCCGGGGAATCGCTGACCTTGGTCCGCAGTTTTGCTAACGATTTGGCCGACCTGGCGGTTCAGGGACCGCCGCGCTTGCGCGGCCTCGCTGCTCGCACCCTGGCCCAGATTGAGCCGCCCCTCCGCGTCGCCGTGCCGGCTTTGACGGCATTACTTCGCAGCGAGGATACGGAATTGCGCTGCGCCGCTGCCGATAGCTTCGTACTGATACTCCAGAATTTGTTGAACGCGGCAGGTCCGGCTTTTCACCCCGCTTCACGCAGCGATTTGATCTTGGCAGTTAGCACCATCTTGCCAGTGGTACGTGCAGGGTTAGATGATAGGCGCCCGGAAGTTCGCCGCCGCTGTCTGGAAACGATCGGCTTGGCCTGCGCTGCCCTGACCCGCCTCATGGATGAACCAATCGGCAACGATGATCCATCCACGCGTCGGCCGTTGCAAGCCGAGTATGAGGAGTTGCGTCCCCTGTTATCAGCCCTGCACACTCTAGGTCCGGAGTTGGAGCGTTTTTTACACTATAGTGATCCCGAAATGCGAATTTTGACACATAAAGTGCTGGAGGAGTTAGGCGTAGCGCGGAACCGCTGGCTGCACCGTTGCGCCGCGCGGCAGGAAGAGATCAATGAAAAAGTGCTGGGCGAACTGTTGCACGAGGCCGTCCCGCACTTGGCCGAGGAGTTGGCATATCCCGATGTGCGTGTGCGCCGCAGTGCTCTGGACGTGCTGGAAATGTCCGGTCCCTTAGCCCTGCCAGCTCTGCCGGCGCTGACACGCGCCCTGCGCGATCCCGATCGCTTTGTCCGCTGGTCGGCGGTGCGCACGGTGGGCAAGCTTGGCCCCGCGGCCGCACCGCAGACACGCGCTGACCTCACGCGCTTACTGAACGATCCCGATGTGGACCTGCGCAAAGCTGCCGCCCACGCACTGGAGCGGCTGCAA
>JAJPHU010000158.1 GCA_021325115.1 Planctomycetota bacterium
GATGTGGGTAGCAATACGGTCTAAAAACCAGCGATCATGGCCTTATTGTTGTCGAGTGTATCGCGGTTTTGATCGACGTAGGCCAGCACCACGGTATCACCGCTGCGCAGCGTACCGGCGTCCGACTTCTCTTGGCCGACGATCATACGGAACAGCGTGGTCTTGCCGGCGCCGTTGGGGCCGATGATGCCAATCTTGGCGCCCGGATAAAGCGCATTGCAAGCGGGTGTAACGTTTTTCTCTCCCCCACAAGGGGGAGGGAGAAAGACATATAACCACTACACCTACTTGCAATGCGCTCTAGCTAGATGTTCTTGAACACCTCGCGTTTGCCGTAGGCTTTGGTGAGATTTTCACACGTTCGGAGGGTGTCGCCTCTCATACACACGCGGAGCATGGGTACGAAGTGAAATCTGTGGTAAGTCCTTGCAATCCATACCTTTGAGGGTTAAAATCAATCGCTGACAGCACAGCTGAGGCCCGGCAGAGGGCCATTCTGAAAAATCGAATTCAATCGAACAAGAGGCCCACTCATGGCTGCCGACCCCGCGTGGAACGCTGCCCAGCGTTTGGAAGGCTTGGCCGGTGAGGTCCGCGTCAACCTCATCCGTCTCGTCGCCCTCGTGGCCTTTTATGGCCATCATCTCGTCAACGTGTTCGTGGTCCGTGACAATCCGTCCCTCCAAGGTGCCTATCATACCGTGGTTACGTCTCTCGTCCTGGCGTGGGCTTTGGCGGTCCTCGTCATCCATTACTGTTTGATGCGCCGCTGGCTCCCTTCAGTCTTGAAATATGTCGTTACGGCCTGGGACATTCTCCTGATAACGACGTTGCTGATGGTCAGCAGCGATGGGCGGTCGATGTTGGCCGTGCTGTACTTTCTCGTCATCGTTGCCGCTCCGCTGCGTCTTTCCTTACCGTTGGTCTGGATGGCGACCCTCGGTGCGATGGCGGGATATGCTTTCTTTTTGGGATACGTTCGGTGGCAATTACAGATGCCGCCGGAACAGCGGCTCTCGCGTCCGCAGCAGATTGTGTTTCTGCTGGCGTTGGGCGCGGCCGGTTTGCTTGCGGGACAGTTTGTCCGCCAGTGCCGGCGACTCGTGCGTGGAGCGCCTGTGCCGGTGGAAGAGGAGGCATCCCCATGAGCCGTATCACCACTTGTCCCCACTGCTCCATGCGCGTCAGTGTACCCGAAGGGATCACCGACAAGACCTTGATTTGTCCGCGCTGCCTCGCGGATGTGGACAATCCTCAGCCGGGGTTCCAAATTCGGGCCGCAGACATTAACACCGACGTGAAACGTGATGTGAATGCGGGCTGCATCATTCTCGCTGTGCTCATTGGACTCTGTGTTTGCGGCATCATTATGGCGACTCGGTTTGCTTACTTGGTATGGCTTGGTGTGATACCGGTGCTTGTGCTTAGCGCAATTATTCATTTAGCGTGGAGGGGCACCTCTAGCTCCGCGGCTTCCACTACTGGAAGAGTGGTCTCAGTCTTGTTTATCGTGCTTGGTACCATCGCGGGTATCGTCGTCTTTGTCTTTGCCGCTTGCGCGATCGCTATAAGCAATATGCAATTCGGTAAGTAATGTGCAATTTGGTCGTTAACTATCCTCACAAGCGGACGAGGCAACCGAAACATGCAAACACGCGATTACACTTATCTCGGCACCACGCGCAGCCTGTGTCCGCATTGCCGCCGGCTAGTCGATGCCAAGATCATCGTCCGCGACCGGCGCGTTTACTTCCGCAAGCGCTGCCCCGAACACGGCCTGATCGAGGATTTTGTCTGTTCCGATGTCGCTTATTTCGATCGACATGAACTGAGCCAGCCGGCCCGCCTTCCCCATGCTTACGGCACCCAGGTCGAGCGCGGCTGTCCCTATGACTGCGGGCTGTGTCCCGAACACGAACAGCACACCTGCATTGCGCTGATCGAGGTCACATCGAACTGCAACTTGCACTGTCCCATGTGCTTTGCGGAATCGGGGCCGGGCGGCACTTACCTTGATTTCGATACTTATACGCGCATGGTGGATCGCTACGTGTACCTGGAAGGCATTCCGGACGTGTTGCAACTCTCCGGCGGTGAACCGACTCTGCATCCGGATTTGCACCGCATGATTCGCTACGCTTACGAGACGCCGATTCAAGTAGTCATGCTCAATACCAACGGCATTCGTCTGGCGCACGATCCGGCACTGGTCGAATTTCTGGCGAGCATGCGTGATCGCTTCGAGGTTTATCTGCAATTCGACGGTCTGGACGATCGGGTCAACCGCCATCTGCGCGGCGAGGATCTGCTGGAAATCAAATTGCAAGCGTTGGAAGCGCTGCGTCAACACAACATCCGCTGTACTCTCGTCTGCACCGTCGATCACAACACCAACCTTGATCAGGTCGGCCCGATCGTTCGCTTCGGTCTGGAACGTCCGTGGGTCCGCGGCGTGAGTTTCCAACTCGCCAGCTATTGCGGCCGGCACGTCGATCCGATCGACCTGGAGAAGCGCGCCACCATGCCCGATGTCGTTCGCGCTATTGTCGCCGACAGCGGCGGCCTGCTCGCCGAGAGCGATTTCTATCCGTTGCCGTGCGCCCATCCCAACTGCCATCTGCTGGCCTATTTATACCGTGGAAGTCCGCATCCGGTACCCATCAATCGCTTGATCGACGTGTCCCAACACCTGGACCTGATTGCCAACAGTGTGGTATGGACGCCGGCCCGCGCCCGTCAGTTGGCGGCGCGCTATCTCGAAGCAGCTGGCGGCTGTGGTTGCGGCCCAGGCGGCTGCGGACCCGTCGCTAATGCTTCCGGCGCGTCGCCCCTGGACGAATTTGTAGTCCGCGCCCTTGCTGAAAAGCTGGGCGGCGCTGATGTTTTTCGCATCACCTTAACTGCATTCCTCGACGTCCACAATTTCGATACGCGAAGGGTGATGAAATGCTGCCTGGCGCATCTTCTGCCTAGCGGCCACATGGTCCCTTTCTGCGCTTATAACACGCTCTATCGCGATGGCCACGTTGCGTTGCCGCCGTTGACCGACAACATCGTGGCCCAATCCTCCCGCCACACCTTGCACCTGGTAAGCTGATGCCGCCTCGGTTTTTCTATGGCCTGTTCATGTTGCTTGCGGCAATGGCGTTCGTATTCGTCCGCCATTTCGTGCCCAAACCCGAAGGATTGCGCCGGCTCCCGTGGTCGAAGCGCCTCGCTCTTACCCTGTGTGCCTTCATCGGCGGCACGTTGGGGGCGAAATTGCCGTTCGCTCTCGGCGCTAGCACAGGGCCGTTTTCCTCCCTGGCCTGGCTGTCCGACGGCAAGACGATCACCACTGGCCTTATGGGCGCTTATCTGATGGTCGAACTGGGCAAATGGTGGATGGCGATTCACGTCAAAACCGGCGACACGTTTGCTCTGCCCTTGGCCTGCGCGCTGGTCGTGGGCCGCTGGGGATGCTTTTGCAATGGCTGCTGTTACGGCACACCCACGGACTTGCCCTGGGGCCGCGATTTCGGCGACGGCGTTCTTCGCCATCCGACGCAGGCTTACGAGTCGCTGTTTCACTTGGGCATGGCTTTCGTACTGGGACTGTTGCTCCATGAAGGCTGGTTTCGCTTACATCATTTGCAGATTTATCTGATTGCTTATGGGGTCTATCGCTTTCTGACCGAGTACATTCGACCGGAGCCGGTTGTGGCCGGCGGACTGACGTTTTACCAATGGGTCAGCCTGGCACTGATCGCAGGCATGGCCGGACAATGGTGGACGCAACGCGCGCTACGGCACACAATCGAGTCGTGCCCGTAAGAGAGCGGTTAGCTGTGCCGCCACCGTTAGGGGGCGACCCTGTTATTTATTCTCGTACTTCATCAGAATCTCTTCGCGCGGCACTCCGGCAATCGCTTCATAACCACCCGATAGGATCATGTCCGCCAATTTGCTGGCGTCGCGGAAATAGCGGTCGCCGGGCCGTTTGCCCGTCCGTGCTCTTTGACCAGCGATTTGAAAAAGGCCATGCCCAACATCTCGCCTTCGCCCTTGTAGATGCACGGGGCCAGGAAATCGTATACGTTGTCGTCGAAGATGTGTCCTTTGAGGAAGGAACGGCTGCCGTGCGTCTTCATAAACAGTTCGATAGTTACTTCCTTCATGGCTTCGCTGCTTGCGTAAATGAGATATTTCCCTCCCGGCCTTGAACCAGATGGGCGCCTTCATCGTGGTCGTGCGATGCCCCAGACTGGCATTTCTAGCGCCGACTGCCGGCGCCATAGCGCAGGTTCAGATAGATGAACACATTGGACGTGATCCAATATGTTAACAGAGGAGCACAGGCCAGTCCCAACAGAAGATAGCGTGTCCCGCGGGCTGCTTCTTGCAGTGCCTCCGGCGGAACGAATGACGACAAAAACAACGGCGTGATCAAGAGCAGAAACGGTGCCGTTACCAGTACGCCCAAACCAACAGCCATCGCCTGATAGAGAAACACCCCGCTCAGGTGCCGGCGCAACAGAGCCAACCATTGCCGCAGACCGCTCCAGACTGAGCTGCCCTCGACCACCAAAAGCGGCGGCAGTAGCCACCAAAAAACAAACACCGGCCACAATAGTGCTTCCAGGAGCATCGCCAGCGCCAAGACGCTCCCCGCGAGGATCTGCAGACTTTTGCCTCCCATTCCTTCCGTTCCCGGCCCCAACCAATGCGGCAGCCAACGCAATAGCACGATCAGCCCGCCGATAGCTCCCCATACGAGCAGCTGGGACGCTATCATCCTAAGCGTCAAGCGTTCTGCTCCGTCGAAGACCTGGCGCCAGCGGGCTGGACGCAGACGGGCCAATTCAAGGTACGTTACGCGCGTGAGCAAGGCGATGAGTGCCTCGAAGACGAGAAAGCACCCCCCCAGCAGCGCCCCTGCTGCAGCCGGCCAACGCCCCTCGTGCTCAAACCAGGCGGTGCGCTCCAGCATGAGCAGAGCACCCAACAGCAGGCCAGCTATCAGTCCGAGCAGCAGTTTTTGAGGGACCAAAGCGCTATCGAGAGCGGCCAGCAGCTCATCGAGATAGCTGCGCACGCCAATCAGATGCAGGCGCGCGGGGTCTAAACGCGAACCGACCGTGGCGGAATGGTTAGCCACGGCGTTCGCTGAGCGATTGGATGAGGGGGAGATCGGTAGAGTACCAAGAACATTCGGGGGAGTGGCAGGATTGCGGTCGCGTGCTGCCAATTCTTCGACCACATCGGCAAATTCCTGCGTCCATTCCAGGGCCACCCATTCCTCACTGGGCGAACGGCGCACAGTACTGCCCAGAGGGATGCGGCGTGCGCTCAGTTCTTGACGCAAGACCGCAGTGCTAGCGGCGCGGAGAACGCGGCCATCGGGAAAGCGGACGTACCAAAAATCGACCTGGCTCATGGCACAACCCGGTTTCTTTGCTCCGGGCAGCCGGCCTCCTGTGCAAACCGCGGAGACGATAAAGGATTGAGCTGCTTGCTGCCTCTTCTACCTTACGGCGAAAGCCCTCCGCGCGCCAAGCGGAAACCCCCTGCAGCTTGATGACGTAAACCTGCTTCTCCCAATAAGAAAACCTTTCAACGTTGGCACCGAAAGACTCATTCCGAAAAACAGAGAGGAAGAGATTCGAGCCTTCAGTCAGGGTAACCTGACACAGTTTTCAAGACCGGCCCAAGTGGCCAATCGTCTTGAAGGAGGTCGATCACGCCGTGGCCTAGCGGTCGTGTTCGATTGGTTGATCTTTTCTTTGAGGAGGCGTATGGCAAGGTTGACCTGTGTCCACACCATTGCCTTTGATGCAATCTTATCTTACACTCGAGGGAGCCCTGAGAGGACCTGTCGCCATGTCAGCCCAACTTGCGGCTTCCGAATTGATCCGCCGGTGCCGTAACGGCGAGGCTGATGCACGCGAGCAACTGTTCGCACGCTATCAGCATTATCTGTACGTGCTGGCTCAGGCACAGCTGGGCAAGCATCTGCGTGTCAAATGTGCGCCCTCCGATCTCGTGCAACAGACGTTGCTGGAGGCTCACCGCGATTTTGCCGGCTTTCAGGGCCAGCACGAAAGTGAGCTGCTGGCCTGGTTGCGGCGCATCCTGGCCCACAATCTGTTCAACGAAGCGCGTCGCTATGGCACGCGCCAGCGCGATGCCTGCCGCGAGGTTTCGCTCGATCAGGTGCAGGCCGGCGTCGATCATTCTTCCTTGCTGCTCCAGCGCTGCTTGGTTTGCGGCGCCCCCAGTCCAAGCGAGGTTGCCCAGCAACACGAATCGGCTGCGCGTTTGGCCGCCGCCCTGGCTCGTTTGCCGGAGGATTATCAAACTGTGCTGTTGCTGCGTGTCTTCGAGGAGCTGCCGGCCGAGGAAGTTGCTCAGCGCATGGGACGCAGCGCCGGCGCTGTACGCATGTTGCAAATGCGTGCTCTGGCCGCTTTGCGCCACGAGATGGAATCATCTTAGGGAGACAATCATTATGGCCATCGATACTCTTTACCCCCCAGCGCCCGCCAACGTGCCCGCCGAGATCACGCGCCTGGATAGCGCCTATCGCCTCCGTGTCTTAGCCATGATCGGCGGTTTGTTTCTATTTTTGTTCCTTTATGTCTTTTTTATCTTCCTGGCTGGACTTCTCGCCTATTGGCTTATTGTTCTGCCTGTGCCGGACCTTCACGGCAAAGCAATGTTGGTGTTTCTGGTCTTCAAGTTCGGCGGCGCTTTTGCCGCCATCCTGCTGTGGCTGTTCCTGTTCAAGGGCCTTTTCAAAGGGCAACGGGTGGAACGCTCAACCTACGTTCCCTTGCGGGAAGAGGACCATCCCGACCTTTTCGCCTTCATCCGCCAGATTTATCAGGACACCGGCTCACCGCGGCCGCGCCGTGTTTATGCCAGTCCCGAAGTGAATGCGGCCTTGGTCTATGACACGTCGTTACTCAGCCTGTTCATTCCGCCCCACAAGGACCTACTGATCGGCCTGGGGTTGGTCAACGTGGTGAATCTGTCCGAGTTCAAGGCCGTTTTGGCCCATGAATTCGGCCATTTCGCTCAGCGCAGTGTCGGCCTGGGAAGTTATCTCTACGTGGCCAACCGGGTCATGTACGACGTCATCTACAGCCGCGACGCCCTCGACCGTTTCGTGGACGGCTGGGGTCGACAAGATATTCGTCTCGCTTTTCCTGCCTGGGGACTCAAAGGCGTACTTTGGATCGTGCGTAAGATTCTCTCCGGCACTTACCAAGCTCTTAACCTACTCCATCTCTCTCTATCCCGACAGTTAGAATACAATGCTGACAACGTGGCCGTTCGGGTATCCGGATCGGACGCCTTGATTCACGGCCTGGCCCGCCTTTCCTTTGCCAATGAATGCCTGTCCGACGCAGCCCAATCGCTGGATGCGGCCGCCGATCACGGCCTCTTTAGTGAGGATCTTTTCTTTCATCAAACCCAGGCTGCAAGCCGACTCCGCCTCTTACGCAAGGATGAACGGGCGGGTCTGCCTCCTGAACTGCCGGAGGATCCCGCGGTTCAAGTGCAGGTATTCCAACCCAGCGACGACGGCATCCCCGAACGCTATCGCTCGCACCCCACGGATTACATGCGCGAGCAAAACGCCAAACGCTTTTACGTCCGCAGTCCGCAAGACGATCGCTCGCCGTGGCTGCTCTTCGGGAACGTGGCTGAGTTGAAAACAGAGGTCACTCGACAATTCTACCGCCACGTCCTGGGGCGGCGCGAAGACTACAATCCACAGCCCGCCGCCGACGTGCAAAAGTTCATCGACGCGGAACATGCCGAGCGAACGTATGACCCCAAATATCACGGTCTATTTGACGACCGCTTTATCAATCCCGGCGAGGTGCAAGAGTTGCCCGAACAGCCGTGGGGCCACGAAGAGTTGATTACCTGGTTATCCGGCTGGCCTCCTCCCGACCTGGAGCAACAAGTTCAGGCATACCGCGAACGACAGGTGGAATACAATCTTTTGCGCGGCTTGCAGAGCGGCGAATTGATGCTTAAAGGCAAGACATTCACGCTCCGCGATCAACAATACACGATTCAGGACGTGGACCAGCTATTTGCGCGTGTGGATCAAGAATTGGGTGCCCACCTGGAGGTGTTCCAGCGTTTGGACCGGCAGCTTTTCCTCGCCGGCTGGTCGCTGGCTCGCCATCTGGACACAAGCGACGGTGGAGGAAACAGCCATGAAACCGAACTACTGGAGCGCTACCGTTTTCACATGGCTGTACAAGCTTTGTCGCTCGAATTGATCGGCGAACAAGCTCGACTGCAAGCTATCCTCAACCTGCTTTCCAAGAATTCGCAGCTCTCGCAGGAGGACTTTCAACAGGTCCGGAACACGCTGCGGAAAATCCACCGAGCATTGACCACCGTTCTGGAAAAAGCCGAATCTTTGCGCACGCCTGCCTTGGCAAATGTTCCTACCAATTCCTCGCTCTATTCACTCATTGTCGATCGCGGCGATATCGCGCTACCTCCTTTGTCGGGCAATACGATTACGGGGGAATGGCTGGGCAAGCTCATGAGCCGTTTGGAGGGCGTGCTGGGCCGGCTGAAACGAGTCCATTTCAAGAGCTTGGGAAGCCTGCTCGCCTATCAGGAAAAACTGGTGGGCAAATGGAAGTTATTGGCGGCAGCTTCTTCGGTTAGTGACGCTTCGTAGAAGCAGCGCTAACCGGAAGCGCTGGTCCGGCGTTTGCTCGCCACTTCCGGGTTCACCCACGCCGGCAACGGCTGACCGCTGAGTCCCGCCAACAAATTATTGGCACAGATCTCGGCCATAGCATTGCGTGTGCCGACTGTGGCGCTGGCGATGTGTGGTGCCACGATCAGGTTTGGCAAGCGCAGTAATTCGCTCGATGGTTCCGGCGGCTCCGGATCGGTCACGTCCAGGCCCGCCGCGAAGATTACACCGTTTTTCAATGCAGCAATCAAATCCTTCTCAATCACGATGGGACCGCGTGCTGTATTCACGAATACCGCCGTCGGCTTCATCTTCTCGAAGCGCTCGGCATTGAACAGACCGCGCGTCGTCTCATTGAGGTCCGTATGCACCGACACGAAATCAGCCTGGCGCAACAGCGTATCGAGATCGACCGAGCGGGCGCCCAGTTCCGTCTCCGCTTTCTCATGGCGGTAGGTATCGTGATAAAGCACCTGCATGTCCCAGCCGAAGCGGCAGCGGCGGGCCAGGGCGTAACCGATGCGGCCCATGCCGACGACGCCGAGCGTGCGGCCGGCCAGATCCTGACCGAGATGGCCCAGCGGCTCCCAGGTTTTCCACTGGCCGGCCTGAGCGTAATGCACGCTTTCGACCAGCCGCCGCGCCGCCGCGATGAGCAGACAGAAAGCCATGTCAGCGGTGGCATCGGTCAAGACGCCGGGCGTGTTGCCGACGGCGATGCCGCGTGCCGTCGCCGCCGCTACGTCGATGTTGTTGAAACCGACGGCGTAATTGCTCACCACTTTGAGACGCGGCGCCGCCTCCATCAAGGCGGCGTCGATGCGATCGGTCAACAGGGACACCAGGCCGTCACAGTCGGCGACTTTCTGCCGAATCAAATCGTAGGGCGGCGGCATCTGTTCCGGCCAAACTTCGGTCTCGCACTGCTGACAGATGCGATCGAGGCCAGCGGCGGGAAGGCGGCGCGTGACGAAAACTTTGGGTTTACCGGCCATGGAGATCGTCCCTCTATGACGGAGTTGGTAATCGGGATACGGACTAATGGGTCAGCAATCGCCGGCAACGGCAAGCGGAGAGGTTCCCGTTACAAGTATCTACAAATACCCATTCTTCCATCAAAGTTCATCCCTTTATTTCGGGAAGTCAGCCTCGTCCAGCTCGAATCCTTTATTGGGCAAGGTAGATGTTATCGTACGGCTTACCGTTTTTCTGATGTGAGCAAGCCGCGTGTTTTTAGCCAGCCGGCCAGTTGCTCGGGCCAGGCTGATACGGCGCCGCGGCCAACGCCGAGACCGACGCCATGCACCCCCGTTTCGTAAATGTGCAGTTCAGCCGGCACTTTATTCTTGCGCAGCGCCTGATAAAACAGGATGCTGTTTTCCGGCGGTACCGCCTTATCTTCGTTAGTGTGGAACAGAAATGTCGGCGGTGTCTTCTCCGTCACTTGCTCATCGTTGCACAGGCTTGCCACCAGTGCTTCGTCGGGTTTGTCCCCAAGCAGATTGCGGCGCGAGCCGCCGTGAGCCAAGGGCGGCCGCAGAGTAATGACAGGATAACAAAGGATGGCGAAATCAGGCCGGCAGGAGACGCGCTCGATAGGATCATCGGTGTCAGGCCGGCCGTCATCGAAGTGTGTGGCCACTGTCGAGGCCAGATGTCCGCCGGCCGAGAATCCCCAGATGCCGATACGCTTCGGATCGAGCCTCCATTCCTTGGCTCGGCTGCGCACCAGGCGCATGGCCCGTTGGGCGTCCTGCAACGGCGCCGGATGATGATAGCGCGGCCCCAGGCGATAGCGCAGCACGAAAGCAGCGATGCCGTGGCGATTCAGCCATTCGGCTGGTTCTTTGCCCTCGTGGCCGACCGCCAGAGCGCCGTAACCGCCGCCCGGACAAACAACGACAGCCGTGCCGTTGGCCTTGTCCGCTTGCGGCAGATAAATGGTGAGTGTGGGTTTATCACGCTCTTCCGTGCCCAGGGCGCCGGGAGCGCCGCTGGGCCAAAGCAGCTCGGCGTGCGGTTTCTCCTCCGCGGCACATAGGGTCAGCGCCAAGATCAGCGAGATGGTAGGGCTCATGTCCGTAATCTCTTTCACACTCCAATATTGTCCGCTGCGCCGGTTTTTCTCGTTTTATATAATCGGAGCTAGGACGTACAATCATTCCTCTCCTGGAACCGCCTTCGCAGCGGCCAGTGCAATCCCAGATGCAACCCCCTTCTAACGGTCGCAACTCTGTCATTTGTTCTCATACTTCATGAGGATCTCCTCGCGTGGCACGCCGGCAATCGCCTCGAAGCCGCCCGACAGGACCAGATCCGCCAATTTGCTGGCATCGCGGAAATAGCGATCACTGGGCCGTTTGCCTGTCAGCTTGCGACACAGGTCCTGGCAGAGCACGTCGGCAGCGGCGATCGATGCCTCGTTGCCCTGACGATGGCCCCACAGTGCCGTGACCA
>JAJPHU010000104.1 GCA_021325115.1 Planctomycetota bacterium
CCGCAGGCCAGCATCTCCACCGGCGGCAGGCCGAAACCCTCGTACAGCGACGGATACACCAATGCCCGCGCCCCGTTGTATAACGCCGACAACGATCCCTCCGGAACGTAGCCGAGATGAATTACTTCCGCTGCGTTGTCTTTGGACTCAAGCAAGCGAGCGACTTCGCCTGCGTTCCAACCCCAGTTGCCTACAAGAACGAGCGGATATTCACGGCGAATCCGCCCATCGAGAGCGCGATAGGCGCGGAGCAGTGTCGTCAAGTTTTTGCGTGGTTCAATGGTGCCGACATAGAGAAGATAACGCGACGGCAAATTCAGCTGTCGCAGTGCCTGCTGGACCTTATGTTCGGGCAGCGGCATCAGGCCTGGACGTATGCCCATATACGTGCGCGTCACTTGATCGGGCCGCAGGTGCAAGGTGCGGATGATCTCCTGCCGCGCAGATTCGGAGATGGCCAAGAAATGTTGGCACTGTGCCAGACCGCAGCGAAAATGGCGCTCGAAATAGGCCACGCGATCAGCGGGATGCCATTCAGGGTGGAGCAATACAGACAAATCATGGACCGTGGCCACGGTCGGCAGATCGCTGGGCAGCGGAATGTAGTTAGGCTCGTGATAAAGATCAAAGCCGTTGCGACAGGCCGCCTGGAAGCTGCGCGTTAGCAGCCATTGTCCGGAAGCGCGCAAAGCGCGCAGGGTCCGACCATGCCAGGTTTCTCGAGGCGCTGATGTAGCCTCTTGGGGCACTGACGTAGCCCCGTTTGCCTGCGTCGTCTTGGCCGGTTGACCGCTTCGTTCCAAGCGCGAACGGAGACGGACCCATAGGGAACGGGCCTGACGTAGCCAGCGATTCGGAAAAGCGTAGATCTCTTCACCGTCCGCCTGCGCATGCAAACAGCGCAGCAGCTGTGTCGTGTAATGGCCGATCCCTGTCATGGGACCGGCCGCAGCCAGGCCATTCACCAAGACCCGCATGAAAGGATTCGCCTTTCTCCGGTTCCGACTTGCCAGCAGCGTAAGCAAGGTACTTCTTATGCTACGCCGCCACGCACTTGGCTCCTTCAAACTCGAAGCGGAAGCGCACTTCGCGCAGCTTCGTCTGTGCCAGGGCGCGGCGCAGACGAGCTTTGTCCTCGGCGTAGAACATAAGGAAGGCGCCACCGCCAACGAGTTTGCCTCCCAACGCTCCGTTGGCGCGCGCTAGCTGATACCAACGTTCGATCTCTTTATTGATCGTTCCGCCATTGCATTTCTTTTTGTGCTCCCAATCTACATTCATCAATTTAGCAAAACGAACTAAATCACCCTCTTCAAGCGCTTCTTTGGTCTGATAGCCTAGCTCCTTTATAAAGTGCAAATGATCCACTATACTTTGTTCGCATTGTTTTCCATGTTCGTTTTTCTTCTTGAGATTTCTCGATCTTGAGCGGCTGGGAACAGTGAAAAATAACAGTAAATTATCTTCGAGATTGTACAAGGTCTCCGAGCTAATGCGCAGCGGCCAAGCTTCGACGCGACCATCCGGCTGGAACTGAAAACAAGTCAAACCGCCGTAAGCAGCGATATATTGGTCTTGCTTGCCAATAGTTCCTTGGAGACGCTCGATTTCAATGTGACAAGCTTGTTCCGCCAGATCTTGGGGGGAAATGAGGTTCTTTTTGTACGTATGCAACGCTTTAAGCAAGGCCGTGGTAAAACTACCTGAAGAACCCAAACCAGTCCGAGTTGGGATGTCAGCCATACTGATGATTTCCAGACCAGAGATATCCACATTCACCAGACGTAGCGATTCGCGTATGATGGGATGATGGATTTCCTCGATGTTCGTGACCCGTTCAAGTTTGGAATGTTTGATGATAAGTTCAGGAACAAACGTGTGGTGCAGGGTGATGCAGACGTATTTATCAATGGCAGCAGCGATCAAGAAACCGGTGTGCTTCTCATAGTATGAGGGTAAATCTGTGCCGCCGCCGCCCAGAGACAGTCGCAACGGACTGCGCGTGATAATCATATCTCCTTCCTTAACTTCCGAGAGAACGCCGCTTGCAGAAGTTGTGCAACAATCAGATCCAAGTTTAGCCATAAGCCGTAGGCGAGCGCGGGTAATTCCGCGCCCGCTTACTGTTCGCGGCTAAACAAAATTATTCTGGCGGCTGGCTATAACACCGTCACGGATTCAGATCCAGAGGAAAAAGGACGTGTCTGCCGGGCAGCGACGTGCTGCTGGCCCCGCACTCGCAGTGCGGCCCAGGATGAAAGGATTGCCTCGTTCTTGTCAGCACAGTCGGCCAGACAGCGCACAGCAAAGCCGCGCCAGAGGCCATCGCTTTGCTCAGAACCAAGAATGGCCCGGTCGATCCGCGCGGCACAGGCAGCGGCCAAACGCCGAAAATCCGGTGCAGAGAAGTCGTGACGCACAACCAGGCCGGGAAATCGTTGCAACAGATCGAGCATTTCCGGAGGCACTGGCAGAGGACCAAATTGATAAACGAACATGTCATAAGGTAAAGCGGCATGACGGGCCGGGACTTCACGAGCGGTCAGGATGAGATAAGAGCGCGACAGCGTCTGCGGCACGTGCAGGAGAGAGCCAGCGGCGATTACTTCGATGTCGAAATGTTCTGCCAAGAGCGGCAGCAGTTCTGCGGCATACTCAGTCAGACTGTGCGTGTTCCCCATCAGCGGCATCACCCAGGCCAAACGCCGGCGCCGCGGCCTCGGCTGGATGCATTTCTTGGAGATGCGTTCCATGACGGCACAGGCGCGTTCCGCAGTTTTCTGCCAACTAAAAGTCCGCGCGAACTGTTGGCGTTGACGGCGATGTGCCTCACGCGGTTCGGCAAGCGCTTGCTGGAGCGCCTGCGCCATCGCTTGCGGCGATGTGGGATCGCACAACCACGAATACGGCCCAGCATATTCCGGCAGAGACGAACGATCCGATGTGACCACCGGTGCTCCGCAGTGAAGCGCTTCCAACACCGGCAGCCCTAACCCCTCATAGAGAGAAGGGAAAAAAAAGATCCGACATGTCATGTATAATGTCCGCAATTCCTCATCGTTGGCCGAGTTGATCAAATACAGCGCGGAAGCAACGCCGGTCTGTCGTGCCATGGTCTCGATAGCCGCACGCTCATCCGGTTTCATGCGGCAAACTACGGCCAGATCGAGGGCTGCTCGGTATCTGGACGGCAGGGCGGCAAAAGCGCGAAGGACACCATGCAAATTTTTGCGATAATCCGGAGCGCCGACGTAGAGCAAAAACTCGCGCTGCAAGCCAAAACGCTTGCGGATTTCACGGGCATGGACTGCAAACGCACCCGGCGACAGCGGGGCGAACAGGGGATCGGCTGCGCCGCCGATGTTGACCACCCGCGGTGCATCGCTGCCGCCCAGCATACGAACGTCGTGTGCCGTGGCTTCGGAATTGGCCAGCAACGCATCGCATTGCAGCAGTTGGCGAAAACGCTGAGCGTACCAGCGGACTGCCTCGAGATCGGGAAGGTACTGTTCGGGATAGAGCAAGGGAATAAGGTCGTGGACAATGGCGAACAGGCGCGGCCGCGGCCCGCAGAAGGACGGCAGGATCGCGTCCCAACCCTCGCAATAACTGGGTACCAGAACACCATCGGCTCCCTGCGCCGTCAACCAATCGGCATAATAGCGATCGTTAATCTCGTGATAATCAGGGTGCAGCGGCTGCGGCGGTTGGAAAGCGAGGACTGGCCATCCGTGCAGATTATCCGTAGCAATGGGTGTCAGAGCGCTGTTCTGTACGACTTCGATTCGCCAATTCGGCCGGACGGCCGCCAGGCCGCGGAGAAAATTGCCGGCATAACGGCCGATGCCGCGCTGCCGTGACGACAAGGTTTGCAACGCCTGGCCGTCGATGAGCAAGTGCATGTTACGCTTTCTCCCGCAGCGTTTTTTCCTGCTCCTCGATCTTCTGGCGCAAGGCGCGCTCCGCATCTTCCAGAGCACAGATGCGCTGTTCGAGTTGTTCGACGACGCTAATGGCAGCGAAATTAAAGTGCGACTGGACGCGCAGCCAGGGAGTAATGACCGCTCGCACCAGGTAACGTGCCCAGCGGACAAGACGATCCCGGAACGGACGACGGCAGGTTAGCCGATGGTTGAGACCATCTGCATAGGGCGTCAGAAAAGCACGAACGCTGCCGCCTGGCGGAAAAGGTCCGGGTTCGTGGGCCGGTGAAAGACGAAGCGGCCAGCGAAGCTCCAGGCCAGAGCGAAGTAGCTTGGCCAGTTGTTCCGCCTCTGGACGCATCTCGGTTTCGATCCTGCGCGTCTTCATCGACGGGGGTATAGCATCTCCCATACACGACGGTCAAGACCAGCCTGAGCCGCAAAATCATCGCAAAACTGTGTGGACGCGACGAGACGACGAGCAAGTAACGGTTGCAAAGCGCGGAGGAAATCCCGTCCCAGGCGTTGATTGGTGAAGTGTTCCTGATAGCGGTGCCAGCCTCGCTCGATCAGTTGCCGGCGCACAGCCGCGTCGCCGACCACAACCGCAATGGACTGTGCCAGCAAAAACGGGTCGGGTTCGTCCCAGACTAACCCGGCGTCGCCGATTGTATACGGCACAGCTGAGGTACCGTAGGCGACGATGGGAACGCGCAGAGCCATCGCTTCTACCAGCGGCACGCAAAAACCCTCGTGCTCGCTGGCCAAGACAAACACCGCGGCGCACTGGTAAAAGGCTTTCAGCTCCGCATCTGTTGCGTTCTCCACGAAGACGACATGCCCTTGCAGGCCGAGCCGCCATGTCTGTTCGCGGAGAGTTTGAGTATACTTTTCTTGCTTTGGTTCACCCCGGCCGATCAACACAAGCCGGCTGTGGGCGTCGTAGCGATGGTGATAAATGGCGAAAGCATCAAGGAGAAAGCGGTGACCCTTGTTGGGAGCGCGGCGGCCGACGAAAAGCAAGTTGATACGACCATCACCGTAATCGCGCAGAATCTCCGGGTCCGGCCTCAGGTTTAGAATGCTTTCTAGATCGTTGAAAGGTGGTATTACGGTGCAGCGGCGCGGATCGGCCCCTCGATCCGTCAAGTCCTTCAAGTTAAATGGAGAATCTGCAATATAAAGATCGCAATTATGTTTTATAATCTCGCACAGCTGTTCGGGGCCACGGCGGCACAACTCGGCATATTCAGCATCAAGTTCATCGTAGAAATGTGCGGGAGTGACATTATGATACTTGATTACGCGGCGGCATTTGGCCGTGGCGATCAGGGGTACAGCGTGCGGCCAGCCAATGGCGTGATGCAGAATAAGCAAAGCAGACGGATCGTCGGCAAGAAAATCACGGATGTGAACACCACGGTCATTGCGCGGCTGGGGTTTGCCCCAGGTGGTGGAGAACAGTTCGACTTCATGTCCTTGCCCGTGGAGGAGGCGGCCCATGTGCAAGACATCTCGGCCGATAGCGTCCCCTGGCAAGATGGCCGGGCTGGCGATGGCGATGCGAGTCATGCAACCTCCATGATCGATCCGCCGCTTACGCTTCCGACTCATTAAGCTGCCAGCGGCCGCAAGGCGTGAAGAAAGTCACGCTCGATTCGTTGATTCGTGAATAATTGTTGATAACGCCGCCGACCGCGCTCCGTCAAACTTCGTCGTACCGACACATCCCGGACTACAGTATCGATAGACTGCGCCAGCAAAAACGGATCTGGTTCATCCCAGACCAATCCGGCGTCGCCGATCGTGTGCGGCACGGCAGCGGCGCCGTAGGCGACGATGGGCACTTGCAGGGCCATCGCTTCCACCAGTGGCACACAAAAACCCTCGTGCTCGCTGGCCAAGACAAATACCGCGGCACGCTGATAATAGGCTTTCAATTCGGCGTCGGTCGCGCCGTCGATGAAGAAAACTTTGTCGAGCACACCCAGGCGCGAGGCTTGTTCGCGCAGCAGGTTCGAGTAGCTCTGGAGCTTGTGTTCTTCTCTGCCGACCAACAGAAGGCGACTATTCCGATCGTAATATTCGCAATAAACAGCGAAGGCGTCGATAAGGAAGCGATGACCCTTGTGAGGGGCGCGGCGGCCGACGAAGAGCAGATTGGTATGGCCGTCATCGAGACGGTGGAGAAGGCCGGTGTCCGCCTGCAACTGATTGAGGCGGTCGATATGATGAAACGGCGGCACCACAGCGCAGCGCTCGGGAGGGGCGCCGGCATCGATCAATTCGCCTTGGTTGTACAGCGAAGCCGACAGATACAAGTCGCAATCAGCCTGGGCCAAATCACGTAGCTGCTCGCGGCCCAACTGGCAGATGCGTACTTTGTCGCCAGGGAAACCGGCGAAAAACCGGCCTGGCGTGACGTTGTGGTATTTGACCACGCGGCGACAGGCCGCGCGCCGCAGCTGATCCAGGCCCGCTGCCCAGCCGACAAGATGATGATAGATGAGGACTGCTTCCGGATCACCAGCAAGGAAATCGTCCAGCTCAGCAAGGTCGCGGCTGTGTTCACTCTTTTTGACCCAATGAGAGCTGAATAGGGCGACATTGTGGCCGTGTGCCGACAAGACGCGACCCATCTCCAAAGCGTCGTTGCCCACGGCATCGCCGCGTGAGATGGTCAGGCTAACAATGGCGATTCGGGTCATGGATATTTCTCAGGACGCCTTGCGTTCCAGCTCGCTGCGGCGAATCGGGCCGATGCTGGCGACGCGTAGTTGCAGCTGAGTGATGGTCGCTTCCAAGAGACGGATCTGTTCTTGTTGTTGCACCAGGCGTGTTTCGATCGCATGCAGTGCCTCGCCCATTCCGCGCAGAGCATCGAGTGTGCAGACGTTGAAATCGCTCTGCCGGGTGGTCAGGAAGCGCGTCAGATACAGGATTATGCGTGAAGCGGCCAAGGCCAGGCGGCGCTTGAGGCCGTGGAAGCGCGGCAACAGCGGCATGACGCCCAACTGGGCCAGTCCGGCCGCGATTTTGAGGCGTGATTTCACTTCCAGCCAATTGAACGACCAGATCGAGGAGCCATCGGGCGGCAGTGGCGTGGCTGCGGCGGCGCGCTCGCGCATACTGGCGGCCTGCTCACGGATACGGGCTTTCAATTCATCGAGATCCAAGTCGGGTTGATTCGTGCCGCTCATGAGTCGAACTTCTCTCCTTGCTGGCGCTGCGGGCTGGTTGGGTTTAGGCAGCCCGCGCCCGCGGCTTGACAGCCGGGCTCAGGGCGGCGATGTCAGCGTCCACCATCATATGCACCATCTGCTCGAACGACATACGCGGCTGCCAGCCCAGCTTGCGCCGCGCTTTGGAGGCATCGGCCAACAACACGTCCACCTCGGCCGGACGATAGAAACGCGGATCAATGACCACATGCCGCCGCCAATCCAAACCGGCGCGATCGAAAGCCAAACGCACAAACTCCTCGACACTATGCGTCTGGCCGGTGCCGACGACGTAATCGTCCGGCTCATCCTGCTGCAACATCAACCACATGGCCCGTACGTAATCGCCGGCAAACCCCCAATCACGCTTGGCCTCCAGATTGCCCAGACGCAGTTCCTCATCCAGCCCATGCTTGATGCGAGCGACGCCGTGTGTGATTTTGCGGCTGACAAATTCCACACCGCGTCGTGGACTCTCGTGGTTGAACAAGATGCCGGAGCAGGCAAACAGGCCATAGCTCTCCCGATAATTTACCGTGATGTAGTGGCCGTAAACCTTGGCGACGCCGTAGGGCGAACGCGGATGGAACGGAGTGGTTTCCGTCTGCGGCGACTCACGGACCTTGCCGAACATCTCACTGGAACTGGCCTGGTAGAAGCGTGCCTGCGGGCACACTTTGCGTATAGCGTCGAGCAAGCGTGTCACGCCCACGGCAGTGAACTCCGCGGTGAGGATGGGCTGCTGCCACGATGCGGGCACAAAGGACTGAGCGGCCAGGTTATAGACTTCGGTAGGCTGGGATTCTTCCAGAGCGGCAATTAAAGACGTTTGATCGAGAAGGTCGGCCTGCACAAGCGTCAGGCACGGCAGCAAATGCTCCAGTCGTTGGCAATTTTCCGTGCTGGCGCGACGGACAACGCCGTAGACCTTGTAGCCCTGCTCGAGGAGCAGCTCAGCCAGGTAGCTGCCGTCTTGGCCGGTGATGCCGGTGATGAGCGCTCTCTTCTCCATCGCGCGGTCCTTCGCGTCAAAAGTCTGCTCCGCCCTCCCGGCGGAGATCTGTGCGGCAATTTGTAGCATTTTGAGCGCGCCAGGGTCAAGCCGGAATGCGGGGAACCAGACGAACAGCCAGTGTCAGCCGACTGATAAGGCTTACCAGCCGGCCGACACCAGCCGTTCACCTATCTCTGGAGGTACTTATCGAACCAATTCAGGAGCGTTCCCATGTCTTGGCCCATGCTGCTCCAGCCGTGCCCTCCTCCCCTCTTGACCTCCAACTCTGCGGGCACGCCGACCTCTTTTAGTTTCGCTACCATCACCTCGGACTGCTGGAGGGGTACTATTTTGTCGGCATCACCGTGGATAAGCAGCGTTGGCGCTGCCGCGGCGGTGACGCGCGTTACCGGCGACACACGGCGGCACAACTCCTCGAATTTTTCCTTATCACTGATACGCTCCAGGCGTTTGGTGCGTTTATTAAATTCGCGGAGATCGAGAGCCGCGCGAAAGTCGGCCGCCCCACTATCTTCAGCGAAGACGAATTTGCCCTTGGCGCCGAAATTGAGGAAATCCGTAGAGGGGAAAAAACAGGAGACAGCCTGCACACGGCTTGAAGTACGCTCGACGGCGTCGCTCGAATGCGGATCACCTTCATCTCCAGCTACACCTAACATAAGCGCTAACTGGCCGCCGGATGACGCACCCAAGGCGCCGATGCGCTGTGGATCGATGGCAAACTCCCGGGCATGATAGCGGATGTAACGGACAGCCCGATTCACGTCAGCGACGGCGTCAGGGATAGCAAAAGTGGGTTGGCTGCCGTGGCAGACAGCGAATAGTGTGTAGCCGCGCTTCACCGGCTCGTCGATGAAGAGAGCGAACAAAGGCGAGTCAATCAGGGTTGAATTACTGATCCAACCGCCGCTTACCAAGTAGACGATGGCGATGCCTTTGGCATTCTTCTTGGGCGTGAACACGTCCATCGTCAGGGCTGCCCCGGCTCTTCGCCCGTAGATGACGTCGCGCCGCCGCACATAGGGATGCGGATCGGCGAACACGGCGTCGTCCAGCCGATCTGGATAGCGGACTTCCGTGAAGCGTAGCTCCAAGGTTTTCTTGCCGTCGAGCCGCCGCAGCAATTTGGTTGCGGTGGGCACGCCGTCGATCTCCTGATAAGCGCTGAAGAAGTCTTCTTGCACTACTTCCTTCAGGTTAGGCTCCTTGAGGACGCGCCGCTCGATCTTTGCCAACAGGTTCGTCTCGGCATCAAAATAGAGCTTCACGTCGCGTTCGCCTGCACAAGCGACACCAACGCCGACAGCTGGCCGATCATTGACGCGGATTTCGTCTAATACGGACAGTTCATAGAGATTATTCTCCAGCAGTGGTGTTAAAAGCTGTAAGCGGCGGACGTGCGCCTGGGCGCGCAACTCATCTCGTTTGGTGGGGTCGAGAGGACCGGGTTTGCCATCGTAGCTGGACCAGCTGTCGTCGCCGGCGATTGTCTCGATGAAAGTGGTCGGCTTGACTATCGTTAAGGTGGCAGCATTTTTCAATTGATCCGGCCACTGCCAGTGGGTCTCCAAGGTGAAAGACACCTCACCAAAGTTGACGATTCCTTTGCCATTGGCCTTCGACGACATGGTTTTGAGCTTGGCCAGCTTGGCCTCGCCGCCATGGGCCTGAATAGCTTTGTTGAGGATCGTCCGGGCATCTTCGGCAGCCGAAGCGGAAAAAGCAGTCGACAAGATCAGGCAGGATGCAATCCAGGGGGGCATCCTCAATCGCTTCATTGTGTATCTCCTCTTTCTTTTTCTGTGGGATCGTTTGACGAAACCGAGCTTTTCTTGTCCTTGCCTGGCTGCTCCGGATTTTCATCGTCCTGATAATAATCGAACCAGCCGACCATCATCTCTTCCCAGGTCTGATAACCCCAGTAAACATTTTTTGTCGGATCGGGATTGTTGGGATTCTTCGCCGAGTTATCGAAGTGAGCGACACAATGCAGTTTCGCGCCCTTAGGGATGGCGAATGGCTTGGCGAGAAAATACGTAGCTTGCCACCAAAAATCGTAATGCGGCACTGAAAGCAGAGTTTCTTTTTTACCATCCGGATAAATGACTTCGTAGAGAAAATCCTTGCCGCGCAGATGCATATGCGGTGCGAGACTCAGCAGATGGGCGTCATGCCGAAAAATATACTCATCTTCTATCTTATAGTTGTCTGCACCGGCAGGAATGCGGTCTAAGAGAGAGAAGAATTTTAAATTGCAGATGGGTGCGGTCATAACGCTGTGACGCGGCGGCTTCTTGGCGAAAATGAGGCCTACAGAGGTTTGATCGCGTTGGGCCTTGCCGTTGGGAGTATAGTGCATCTGGAAGATAAGTTTTGCTCCGGCTGGGATCTTTTTGGCAAAACCGTCCGGTAGATCCAGCGGTGTTTCGCCGGGCGCAGCGCCGACCAGAAGGGCACCGGGCATCGGTGTTGGATAATCAATTTTTTCCGTCTGGATGAACACAATGGCATGATGAACCACGGAGGGAGCGCCGGGATGAACCTCGGCCCGTTGGACCCAGCGGTCCTCCTTGAAGCCGGGATCGACCGTGATGTACTGATAAGGAACACCGCCTTCCGGCGCTTTAGCCGGGACTTCAAAGGGATTGGGCATCTGGATGATCAAGTCCGGCGTGCCGATCTTCCAGCCTTCCGGGAAGTGGCGTGGTGGCGGCAAATCTTTGTCGTCGCCTCGCGGCGTGCCATTATCGATCCAGGCCAGCAGCGTCTCTTTGTCTTCCTTAGATAGTCGGCGATCATTGCTGAACTGACCATAACGCGGATCAGCACGCCAGGGGGGCATACGTCCTTCGCTGATGACTTCACGGATGGTGTCCGACCAGGCCAGCGCATCGTCGAAGGTCAACAGCGACATGGGGGCAACTTGTCCGGGGCGATGACATTCCTGGCAGTTCTTCTGCAAGATACGGCTGACCTGTTTGGCGTAAGTGATTTGCCCCTCCTCTTTGGGCTGGGCGACGCGGCCAATGCAGCAGCCGGATACTTCCGTGCGCGGCACCGAAACCGTCTTGCCGGCCAAGACCTCATCGAGAGCGATAGCGAGGTCGCGGCGTGTCGGCTTGCCGGCCCGGTTGTAACCGATGCCGAATTGATCGTCGATGCGTCCCTGATAGCGGATGATGCCAGAGCTATCCACGACAAACGCTTCTGGGGTCCGCCGTGCGTCGAGCTGATCGGCGACCTTGTTGCCGACATCTTTGACCACCGGGAAAGGGATAGCGTTTTGCCGCGCGTGCGCCGCTACGCGCTCTCGGCTGTCCTGCGAGTTGGAATTTATGCCAACAAAAGCGACCCGTTTACTACTGTATTCTTTGTGTAGCTCGATCAGGACGGGAAGGAATTGATTGTTGAGTACGCATTCGGTGCCCAGGAAAACGAGAACGACGGCTTTGTTTTTCTCCAACAGGTCCGACAGGGCAACCATGCCTTGATCGCGGGGATCTTGGAGGCAAAAATCAGCGGCTTTGCGCCCCTCCGCCCGTGTGGGTTTGATACGAAGGGTCGCCAAGCCGGCCAAAATACCAAGAAGGAGAAGAAGCGAAAACAAGCACAGGTAGAAGCGCAATCCTCTTGTCCCGGATTTGAATTTCGTTGTTCCCATCTTTCTCTTCTTTCCGTTCTTCCCTGGTCGTTCTGGGTGTTTGGGCGGTTACGGAGTCCAGAGCGGCAAATAGCACAGGCGGCAGGGATATTAGCTCCCTGGGGCTGACAAGAACAAGGGGCTGCTACCCCGCTCACCGCGAGCAACCTATTTACCATGATGGCCTCAATAATTCAAACGATCTTTCCCCCCGATGAGGAGTGCTCTAAGGACGGACGGGAAGCCCCGTAGGGCAGACGCTACCCGTGTGCCCTACGGGGCTTTCCGTTACTTTGGAACAGTACACTCAGGCTGGCTATGCGCTTACTCGTTTCGAGGCAGAGTGGCTAAAAGCAAGCCCAGCCCGCCTTGGGGATGGCAGGTTAGAGGCTGGAGTGCGGCCGGCAACAACAGCGTATCGCCAGAGACCAAAAGCTGTTCGTCTGTACTGCTTTCCAGCCGGCCGCGTCCGTGTAATACCACGAGCACTTGCAGGACGCCGCCATCCAAGGAGAAGGGTTCATGGAAATGAAGATATTCCAGAGTGAAATAAGGACATTGGACCAGCCGTTGCCGAAACGCAGCAGAAGAGGCGGCGTCCCCGTGATATTTTTCGGTGCGGATGGGACAGATGGGGCCGCGCTTCCAATCGATACAGGCCAAGGCTTCTTCCAGGTGCAGTTGCCGCATTCGTCCGTGGGCGTCACGACGATTCCAGTCGAAAAGGCGGAAGGTGGCGTCGCTGGTCTGCTGGACTTCGGCCATCAGTACGCCGCCGCCGACGGCATGGACTGTGCCGGCAGGCAGGAAGATACAATCTCCCGGACGTGGCGCAAACTGGTGAAGACAAGCGCCGACTGCGCCCTTGCGCAGCGCCTCCCGCAAGTCTTTCTCCTCGACGCCTGGCAACAGGCCGGCGTAGATGCGGCTGCCCGGCGCTGCCGCCAACACAAACCATGCCTCGGTTTTGCCGCCCTCACCCGGCCATAGCCGCGCCACGTCTGCATCGCTGGGATGTACTTGCACCGATAACCAGTCCCAGGCATCGAGCAATTTCACGAGCCAGGGAAAACGGGGATAGTGCGCCGCTGCTTCACCAAGCAGTGCAGCCGAGTGACACTCCATCAATTGACGCAGGGTTTGTCCCTTATAGGGACCGGCGGAAACGACACTGGCATGAGACGAATGATCGCTGATTTCCCAGGATTCGCCGTAGGAACTTTCGGTAGGCAATGACTTGCCCAGAATAGCGCCGAGCTGACGCCCGCCCCAAACCATCGGACGTAGATACGGTTCAAAGCGGAGAGGGGTGTTCATGAGAAATCATTCCTGGCGAACGGCCGGTTTGCGTCGGGCGTTCGCCTACGCAGCGGCGGCCTGGCCCACTGATGAACGATACGCGGCGATGACCTCGGCACACGTACCCATCATGCGAATGCGGCCGTGATCCATCCAAACCGCCCGATTGCAGATGTAGGGCAAAGCATCCAGATCATGGCTGACCACGACCAGCAAATGCGCCTTGGCCATCATTTCGCGCATTCGTTCGCGTGCCTTCTGCTGAAAAGCCAGATCACCGACGCTGAGTACTTCGTCCACCAGCAAAATCTCCGGCTCGATGGCTGTGGCGATCGAAAACGCCAAGCGCACCATCATGCCGGAGGAATAATAGCGCACAGGCATATTGAGGAAATCGCCCAACTCGCTAAATTCGGCGATAGCTTGCTTTTTGGCGCGGACGCTGGTCGGCGTTTCTCCCTGGAGATAGCTGCGATAGGCAATGTTCTCCCAGCCATTGGCCTCGATCTCGAAGCCCAAAGCCAGGTCAAACAGCGACGAGACACGGCCCTCGACGATGCGGCGGCCGCCCGTCGGCTGGTAAATGCCGGCCAACAGCTTCAGCATGGTGCTCTTGCCCGCGCCGTTGTGGCCAATGAAGGCTACACGCTCGCCCTGATCAATGCGCAGGTTGATGTCTTGCAAGGCCCGTACTTCCATGATCGGATTTTGTGACTGCAAGAACAGGCGCTTGACAAGGAAATCCTTCAACCCAATGCGGCGTTCCCGGCGAACGCGGAAGGTCAGATCTACGTGCTCCAGCTCAATTCGGGCCATTGCGTGTCCTTACAAATGGAAAATCAACTGCCGTTCCTCGATCCACAACGCTGCCATCGCCGCCGTGCCCAGCACCAGGACGACCGTTGCGGCGAGAGCATAGCTTGTCCAACTCGGAATGTGCCCCAGCAAAATCGGATCGCGGATTAGATCGAGAAACGGCACCAACGGGTTGCACTGAAGCAGCAGAATCAGACGATGCTTGTCCTTGAACGGCAAAGCATCGATACGATACATGATGGGCGTCAGGTAAAACAAGCCTTGTAGCCCGATTTCCACCAGGTAGCGCGTATCGCGGAAGCGAACGTTGAGCAAGCCAAACAAAATGGAAAGGCTCCATCCGAACAACAAAATTAGAAGACAAGTGGGAAGCAAACTGGGCAAGGCTAGCAATTGGTGCCAGCGCGTGGCCGAGGGGTTGCTCTGGGTGTCTGGTCCTACCAGCAGACCGATGATTATTGCCAATCCTAAGGCGATCGAAGAGTGGAAGGCCGCCCCCAGCACGGTACGAAGGGGGTAAATGGCCATCGGTGCTGGATGCTGGCGGATGTACGGTTCGCCCAGGAAAAAGCAGTTACACCCTTGCACCAAGGCGGCTCCTAAAAAGCCCCAGAATGTCAAGCCGGTAAACACCAACGGAGCGTAGGTGCGCAAATCCTGACCGAAGACGCAGGAAAAAACCACGCACAAAATCGCAGTCATGGCGATGGGGTGCAACAACGACCAGAAGATGCCCAACATCGAACCGCGATAGCGCGAACGCAAATCCATCCTCACGAGCGACAACCAAAAGAAGCGGCAATTCCAAATCGCTCCCAGGTAGGCGTACATGCCTTCTCCTCATCGGCTTATCCGAGCCGCGACCGTAAGGGAGCGGATGCTTGCCGCTCCCTTACGGTCGCAGCTCCGTTTGGCCCGCTCGCCCTACCTTCCGGGCGAATTGCTGATACCATGAAGAGTGGGAAAAATCAATGAGACGTGCATAGCGGTTTGGCTGGCGAGAGAAATTTTGCCGGGCGTATTGATTTTTCCGCATCTTCCTTCAGCAGAAGTCTACGCATCCGCCGGAAAATGGATCGACCGGATACCGAACATTGCTTCACTTGCCGTTCCCTGATTCGCGCAGCGTGCTGCGCGGTTGCAACGATTATGCAAGAGGAAGGATTTATGCGGGCAGCGCCGTGGGGGAATACACGGATTGACATTGCTTTGGGAAAGTTGGCTAGCAGCGCAAGTCATGAGCATTTTAGTATTCCTATTGTTGAGGATTTAACGGAACGCTCCGAATGGTTCGTCCCACTTCTACGAAAGCAGAGCGAACCATCATTAACAAATTTAGGGGGTTGACCATGTTCGCAGTTCGCCGACTCTTCGCTGTCGGCTCGGTACTGATGCTTCTGGGCCTGCTGGCTACTACCCATTTGTGGGGCCAAGCAGGCAAACGAAATCCTTCTCTGCTTGACAGTACCGAACCGAAACGGCCCATCGAGACGGGCATCGATTCGTATGCAGCTGCCGAGATGGCGCTGTCGCGCTTCGCTGGACAGCCGCTGGTCCTCTACTATCGGCCGGACCAGAAAGAAACGCTGCTAGCCTTGCAAGTAAAGCCGTCTCTGCAAGCCGTCCCACCCCGGCCGCGCGATTACCTCGTCCTCATTGACACCGCCGCCCACATGGCTGGCGGCGATCTGCCAACGGCGCAAACGCTCCTGAACACTTTCCTGCGCCAGGTCGGCAACGAGGATCGCATTGCCTTGTGGACCGTCAATACCAAGTATCACGACTTGACCAACGGTTTCCAACCCAGCCAGAAATTAAGCGCTGCCCTGAAAAAACTGAGCGAGGAATATCCAGCGGGGGCCGTCAATCTCCGCGAGGCGCTGCCAGAAGCCATCAAGCTCTTCGACGGCAAGCAGGATCGCCAGCACGTCATTCTCTTCCTGGGCAGCGGGCAAAGCATCGCCGGTCCTATCGATGCGGAGATGCGAACAGCGTTGTGCAAAGAAATGACAGCCAATCACATTGCTTTTTATAGTGTGCCACTGGGCAGCCATCTTGATCCGTACAATCTGCACGGCTTCGCCAATTGCACCGGCGGCAAAGTCGTCCGCTACGGACTTGGTAGCAAACCCGACCAGTGGGCCGCCAAGCTGTTCGAAGCATTGGCGCAACCGGTTCTCTACGATGGCGAAATTCAGCTGCCGGCCCAGGTCGCGGAAGTGCTGCCGACCAAGCTGCCACCGTTGCGACCGGATGTGCCGACACTGGTGGTCGGCAGGTTTGCCGATGCACCGGCCAAAGAGGAGACGCGCTTCGATTACACCCTGACAGGCAAGGTTAACGGCGCGCCAACTCGTATTGCCATTTCCGAGAAAATGCCTCAGCCTGATGATGACAATTATTTCCTTATCAACATGCTCGATCAGTGGCGGGCGCAGAAGGACCGCCCGGCCCTGCTCCAGGCCGATCGCGCTCTGGATTTCGCCTTCCAGAGCAATCAGCTGGCCCGCGCCGATCTGGTTATTCAGGCCGAGTGGGCGTTGGAGAAGAAAGAGATCGATGCTGCCGCGCGCCTCTATCAACGGGCACTGGAGGCCGATCCCACCTCCGCGCGGGCCAAGGCCGGACTCAAGCTGGTGGAGGATCTTCGCTCTGGCAAGAAATCGATGGATGATCTCAAGGACTGGCTCAAGTTCAAAAAGGGCGAGACGTTTACACGCTTCCAGCAGGGACGACGCATCGTATTGCCGGCTGAGCAACTGTTTGTCAATGCAGATCAGAAAGATACAGACAAGAAAGGCAATCCGCCGCCGCCCCCGGACATGGCCGATCAGAACCGCATGAATGAGATTCGAGGGCGGCAAGCCATCATCGATCAGCAGCAAAAAGAGATTGTCGATGATGCCATTCGCCAGGCCAATCAAATGGTGCTGACGCGCCCCGATGATGCCCATGAGTTTCTCAAGCGCACGCTGGACAGTGTGAACACCAATCCAGACATCAGTAATGAGGCACGCGCAGCCCTCAGCAATCGCTTACAGCGTGCCATTCAGAACGTGGACATTAAAGGCGCCGTGGTCAAGCGCGATCAGGAGGAAGCCCTGCGGCTGATGGCCGCCGCCAACGCGCGAGTCACGCTTGCCGCACAAGAACGCCAGGAACAGGACACCATCCGCGCCCGTATGCGCGTCTATCACAACCTGATGGACCAAGGACGCGAGCAGCAAGCGTATCGTCAGGCCCAGGCGATCCGTACCGATCTCATCGATCAGGGCTTGCCGGTGCCGCCCGCGGTGACGGCCGGCTATGCCGTCGGTCTGGCCGGTTATCATCTCCGCGAAGTGCAGGAGTTGCGGCGCATCCGCGAAGAGCGCTGGCTGGCCACCTTGCTGGAAGTTGAGCGCTCGCACATTCCGTTCCCTGATGAACCGCCTGTCGAGTTCCCGCCAGCGGCTACCTGGAAGGCGCTGTCGGAACTGCGCAAGGGACGCTACGAGTCAGCCACTTTCGGCGCCGATCTGCCGGAGCGCGGCATTCGCCTGCGCCAGACGCTGTCGCAGGAGATTAGTTACGACGGCCTGGAAGACCCTCGCGCCACCTTGAGTGATGCGCTCGACCAGCTCTCCAAGCGTTACAATCTGACTTTCGACATCAACGAAAAAGCGTTCGAGATGGATCAGCTCAAGGACGTGGCGCGAACGCCGGTCGCTGATCCGACGCCGATCCCACCGATGCGCACTACCCTCTCAACGGTGTTGCGTAAGATCCTCCGGCGCGTGCCAGCGCCTAGCGGCACGACCTACCTCATCCGCCGCGATGTTATTGAGATCACCACCGGTACCTTCGCCGCTGCAGAAAAGACGGTGCGCGTTTACCCGGTTGCCGACATTGTGACACCACTTCCTCAATCGTTCAACCCGTTGATGCTGATGGGTTCGGCCACCATCTTCGGCATCAGTGCCGGCGCCTTGGGTGGCTTCGCCGGCATCGGCGGCCTGGGCGGCTTGGGGGCCCTTGGTGCCCTTGGCGGCCTTCGCGGCATTGGTGCCTTGGGTGGTTTCCAGGGGCTGGCCGGCGTGGCCGGCGTGGCTGGCCTGGGGGGGCTGGGCGGCATCGGCGGTATTGCCGGCCTGGGCGGCGGTGGCTTCAATCAGCTTGGCGTCGGCGGCGGCATGGCCGGGGCGCAAGGCTTCCAGGGCAATTTCCAGGGAGCGGCCAATCAGGGCTTTGGCGGCATCATCGGCTTCGGCGGCCAACAGCTCGGCCAGTTCGGCAACCTGGGTGGCCAATTCGGCCTTCAGGGTGGTACCCAGAGCGACATCCTTCTCACCCTTATCCGCCAAGTGGTGGGTCGGCCCAAAGATTGGGCCATCAACTTCGATCCGATCACTGGACAGCCGATTAATCCGCTGGACGATCAGGCTAATGCCCCAGAGGGCTTGAATCAGGAGAACAACCAGCTAGGTTTCTTCCCGCCCGCCATGGCGCTGGTGGTTAAAGGCAGCTCGACCATCCACACACGGCCCAGCAACCTGATTATCAATCCCAATGCTGCCGTTGCTGCTTTGTTCAAACGCGACCCCAAAATTCGTGTCGCCGGTGGTGCAGAGGAACGGCCCGATCTCGATCCTAAGAAGATCTGGCAGGACGCCTTGATCAAAGGTGTCAAGAACCCGGGTCTGATTATCGCCACCGCCGATTTTCTGGTCTTGGCGAATAAGTTCGATCACGCTGTCGAGTTCCTCAAAGCCAACTTGCGGCAAGGGATCCTCGTGGAGCCGTGGGTGTACAAGGCGCTGGCAGTAGCTTTGCGTCTTGCGGGCGGCTCAATTGAAGACATTGAACGCGCTGAGGTATCCACAGCCGACATGACGCCGAAGAGCGCCCGCGGCTACCTGGAAGCGGCGGCAGCGTTGGCCCAGGATGAAAAATACGGCCTGGCTCTGGCTTTCTGTCGGCAGGCAGCCCTGCTCGAACCAGGCTTGCCACACGCCTATGAGGAGGCGCTCAACTATGCAGAATTGGCCCGCGATCCCAAGGCGATGCAGTGGGCCGCTAGCAATTTGTTGGGACACGATTGGCCAGTCGACAACAAACAATTGCACGACCGCGCTTTGCAAAAAATCGATGCCCTGACCAAACTGCTCAACCAGCAAGGACGCAAGGAAGAATCCGAACGCCTGGCCGCCGCCCTTGCTGGCACAAGCCGACGCGATCTGGTTATCAAACTCAGCTGGCAAGGCGACGCTGATCTTGATCTGCATGTCCTGGAACCGACGGGCAGTATGTGTTCGCCTCTGCACCGGCAGACAATAGGAGGTGGCGTCTTGATTGGCGATTCGCTGGCCGACAGGACCAGCGAAACCTACCTGGCTGCTGAGGGCTTCACCGGCGATTACGAAATTGAGATCGAAAAAATCTGGGGCCATCCACTCAATAACAAGGCCCAGTTGAAGATCATTCATCAGCAGGGTACGCCAGAGGAACGCGAACAACTGCTTACCGTCGAGTTGAAATCGCGCTACTCCGAGCGCATCAAGGTGAAGCTGGAGAACGGACGGCGCATCCAGGCGGCCTACGTCCCGCCGCCAGGCGCCCAAAAGAAACCGGACACGGTGCCGGCGACACCGGACAGCCCGGACAAGGTATTACACAAACTGCGTGTCCTGGCCGACCCCGAAGTAACGGGCGTTGGCCGATCCATCACCGGCGATATCGTCTCAGGGGGCCGGCCCGTCTTGCCCAGCTTGCCGCGCCAGCTGCCCGCCCGCAACGCCAGCAAGGAGGTGCCCGATAATGACCGCACCTTGTATCAGACGCGCGTCAAGCCGTTTGTGCAGAACGCGCTGGACGTGACAGCCTCCGCGGTGCTGTCGGCTGATCGCCGTTCCTTACGGCTATCGATGACACCGGTCTTCAATACCGTGAAGGCCGCGCCCAACGCTCCGGTCGTGGTCAATCCGACCATTCCCGGTGCACACTGACAGTGTCCGAAGAGCACGCGGATAACGCAGAGGCGGCGGAGCAGCGCGGATCGAAAAGAAGTTGATCTGCACTGCTCCGCTGCCTCTGCGTTATCCGCCTGTTATTTAACCTCCATCTTGCTCTCTTTCGCTTCTCTGCGTATTCTGGAACAATCCCGTTTCCTTCAGCCTGAAGGTCCTGCCAATGGACGTGCGATTAGTAATCATGCGAAAGCGCAAACGTGTTTGGGCCGCGCAACTGCACCATAAAGAAGCAACGCTGGGCCGTGCTCGCGGCTGCACCGTTCGTATTCCTTCGGCTCAAGTTAGCCGCCTGCACTGCCGCTTGCGCATGGAGAATGGCCTTGTCACCGTTGAAGATCTGGAAAGTGTTAATGGCACTTTCCTCAACGGAAAGCGCGTTCGCGACGTCGAGATTGTGCATCCGGGCGATCGCCTGAGCATAGGCCCGGTAACATTTGTGGTGGAATACGAACTGTCCACAACAGTGTTGCAGCCATTGAGTGATGAGGAAGCCTACCAAGACTTGGAGACGGCAGCGGAAGTCGAGGTCGTTGAGGAAGCAAGCTCGCAGCCGGATACGCAACCGCCGCGGGCGATGGAGGCCCAGGTCGAGGTCGAGGAGAAAGCCAGCTCGCAAGTGGCGACGAAGCCGCCGTCAGAAGAAATGTTAGAAATAGTAGAAGCGACGACAGATATGGAAGAAGTCCCTCTTGCCGAACAGGAGGAATTACACCTATCCGACAGTGGCACGCTGCGCGAATTTCTCATCGAGTTGGATGAATCCGATAAGCACTCTAGCAAATAAAATCCCGCTGTCCGGTAAACCAATCAACAGTACAGAGCTGCTAGCCGGCAAGGAAACGGCCAATCTGATACACAGTCAGTGCTCCGATATACGCCAGCATCGTCATGTACGTGAACGTGAACAGCGGCCAGCGCCAACTGTGCGTCTCGCGGCGGATGACAGCCAGGGTCGAAGCGCATTGGCAGCATAAAGCGAAGAACACCATCAGCGACAGTGCCGTTGGGATGGTAAACACCGGGCGCGTCGGATCGTCGTCCCAGCGAGCTTCTTTCAAACGCCGGGCCAGCGGTGTATCGGCGACGTTGACGGCCTCGCGGATTTCGTCGCTGTCTTGCTTGCCCGCGCTGTAGATAATGCCGAGCGTGCCGATCACCACTTCGCGGGCTGGAAAGCTAGCCAGCGCCGCCATGCCGATCTTCCAGTCCCAACCCAGCGGGCGAACCGCCGGTTCGATCGCTTTGCCCATACGGCCCAGGTAGCTCTGCCGCTTCCATTCAGCCATCAGCGCATGGATCTGGTGCTCTTTATCTTCCAGTACCGAGGGGTTGATACCCCCTGCTTGCTCCTGTTCCTTGAGATCGTCCAGCTCCTTCTGCATGGCAGCGAGGCGCACGTCATAAGGCAGTTGTTCCGGTCCTCCGCCGCGCGGGAAGTACAACAATGCCCAGACCACGATCATCGAGGCGAGGATGAGCGTGCCGGCCCGGCGCAGGAAAGCCCAGCCGCTATCAAACATGCGCCTCAGCACCAGGCGCAGCGACGGTATCTTGTACAACGGCATCTCCAGGACGAACACCGGCGTTTCGCCACGCAGCAGTGTGCGTTTAAGCAACAAGGCCATCAGCGGCGCAAGCACCAGGCCGATGGCATACAGGGCAAACATGACCAGGCCCGGCAGCCACCAGGCAAAGCCGGGACCAGTCAGAAATGCGCCAATTAAGAGTATGTAGACCGGCAAACGCGCCGAGCAGCTCATCAGCGGCGCCACGAGAATAGTGGCCAGACGGTCGCGGCGATTTTCGATGACGCGCGTGGCCAGAATGCCAGGCACCGCGCAGGCGATCGATGACAACAGGGGAATGAACGATTTGCCGCTCAGGCCGCACCGCGCCATCAGTTTGTCCATCAGGAAGGCGGCGCGGGCCATATAGCCGCAATCTTCCAAGACGGCAATGAAGGCGAACAGGATCAGGATTTGGGGCAAAAAGATGACCACAGCGCCGACGCCTTCAAGCACGCCGTCGAGCAGCAGACTGGTAAGCGGTCCTGGCGGAAGCGGGCCGCGCAGCAGATCAGCCAGCGCATCCTTGGCATCGCTGATGCCCTTCATGACCGGCCGCGCCCAGGTGAAGATGGCCTGGAACACCAGAAACATCAGGACCAAAAAAATCAAGGTTCCCCAAACTTTGTGCGTCAGCACGCGGTCGATGCGGTCAGTCCAGGTGACGGCTCGCTGAGCGGGGCGCTGGATGCAGCCAGCGGTTACTTCCCGAATCCAGCCGTAGCGCACCCGCGCTTCGATGGCCGGCACCGGACAACCTGCCTGTGCCAAACGCTCCCGCACCTCCTGCACTTTCCGGCGGACTCCCTCGCCGAGTTGATCGACGAGCCGTTGTTCCGTCCAGCCGCCCACGTCCAGCACCAGCCGGCGGACCAGATACTCCGGCACATCCGTGCCAAGTTCCTGATGCAATTGTTGGACGGCACGCTCGAAGGCTTCAGGAAAGAGCGGCGGGCGGTGAGCGGGGCGTTGACACGTCCCGGTAGACTGCAACCGGGGCGTTGACACGCTCTGCTCGCCACTCGCCGCTCGGCAGATTGCCTCGCGGAGCGCCTCCAGCCCCTTCTTCTTGTTCGCCTGGATGGCCACGACTGGAACGCCGAGCTGCCGGCTTAGGCGCTCGGCATCGATGCGGATGCCCTGGGCCGCGGCCACATCGATCATGTTCAGAGCCACCACCACCGGCACACCCAACTCCAGCGCCTGCGTTGTCAGATAGAGATTGCGTTCCAGATTGCTGGCATCGACGATCGAGATGACGACATCGGGCCGCGCTTCGCCCTGCTGCCGGCCCAGGATGACGTCGACGGCCACCATCTCATCGGGACTGCGTGGCGATAAACTGTAGGTACCGGGCAAGTCGATCAGCTCGAACGTCTGCCCACTGCAGCACATTTGTCCTTTCTTGGTCTCAACCGTGACGCCGGGATAATTGCCGACACGCTGGCGCAGGCCGGACAGGGCGTTGAACAGCGTCGTCTTGCCCGTGTTGGGATTGCCGATGAGAGCGGCTCGAAGATGACCCGAAGATAAGGCAGCAACAGGGGAACTTGCTTCGGCCGTGGCAGAAGCAGGGATTAGCCCAGAGTCCATGCGCTGCTGTTTCACCTTTGTCACCCTGTCACCTTGTCCTCTTCGAGTAGGATGCGAGCGGCTTCGCCGCGGCGCAGGCTCAAGCGCGAATCACCCAGGCGGATTTCCAGAGGATCGCCCAGGGGAGCCAGAGCGAGGACTTCGATCTCTTCTCCCTCGAATAGCCCCATTTCCATGAGACGTTGCACCAAGCTATCATTTCCGGTCAGGGCCGTGATGCGGCCGCGCTGGCCGGGACGAAGTTGATCCAGGGAAGGCATATCAGCACGCCACGGGGCGAACGAGGATTTGCGTTCCCTGCTCGCTGCGCAGCGACAGGCGACAACCGCCGACCTGGAGCAAACAGGGCCAACCAGCCTGGAGCAAGCGCAGCCGGCTACCGCTGCGTAGACCCAACTCGGCCAGCCGGCCCACCCAGCTCGCTTCGCCTGTCACTTCGGCCACATCAGCCCATTCGCCCGGTCGCAGCAATTCCAAGGGAAGGAGAATATCCAGATTCACGGCAGGTACCTGTTCTCGGTGGGAAATCGGACATCCTTATTGAGACTGAATCTCAGTCTAATTCCACTGTAACAGGCAGAGCGAAGAAGTCAAGAGGGGTCTGAGAAAAGTAGTACTTTACGAATTCCCGGAGGGCATGCAGCTTGCATACCCTCCAGGAGCTTGTCAATTGATGCTCGGCTCTGGAATGCGCGGCGGGGAGAGGCGGTCCCACAATTCCTCAACAGGCGTATCGAACAAGATCGAACCGTTGGCTGGTGCCAGCGCCCAGGCGCCGGCGGCCAATTCGCCCTCCAGCTGCCCGCCGCCCCAACCGGCATAGCCGCTAAAAACACGGAAACGCAACTCCTCCGCATCGTCGGTCTGCGTGGCACGATCTAAGCAAGAGGCATCGCCGGAATAAATACCGGGAGCCAGCTGGCGTTCCTTTTCTGGCTCTACACCGTCTTCGGATGCCTCGGCCCATTCGGCATGGCCGTGCAACATGATGAGGCCCGGCGACGGACAGGGACCACCAAGAAATACGGGCCAAGGCAGTCCTTCCACCTCGGCCGGCCGATTGACAATCAACCCGAAGGCTCCCTCGGCATTATGCGCCAGCAGAAAGACGACGGTACGCCTGAAGTTGGGATCCTGCAGAATCGGCTTGGCGATGAGGAAGTAACCAGCGTAGGACATGATGGCCACCTCGGCACAGATTTTACAGATCGATCACCACTTCTCTTTATTTTAGCAAGACCAGTGCCGAAAAGTCCCGTGCTTACAATGAAGTAGGTCAGAATGATAGAGCATTCGAGCCGCACTCCAGGGAGCGGTGTGGGGGCGATGCTATCCCTCTCCGGGACGCGGCTCCGTTTTGGCCAGAAGAACGAGGAGCGGAGATTGAGCCTCGAGAAGTTTTTTGCTACCTGTGGCCGCGGCATTGAATCGGTGTTGGCCGACGAGCTGCGCGCCCTGGGCGCTGAGCAGGTGGAGCCAGGACGCGGCGGCGTATCGTTCTGCGGCAATCTCGCTTTGCTGTATCAGGCGAACCTTTGGCTGCGCACCGCTATCCGCGTCTTGCGGCCGGTCCTCGAAGCAGACGTGTCGTCGCCGGATGAGCTGTATGAGGCCGTCCGTTCGCTGGACTGGTCGCGCTACCTGACACCGGAACACACCTTGGCCGTCGATTGCAATGTCCGCGATTCCTACATTACGCACTCCAAATATGCTGCTTTGCGCGTCAAGGATGCCATCTGTGATCAGTTTGTCGAGCGCTTGGGCAAGCGGCCCAGCGTCGATGTGGACCAGCCGATGATCGGCCTAAACCTGCACATCTATCGCAATCATGCCGTGCTGAGCCTCGACAGCTCCGGCGAATCGCTGCACAAGCGCGGCTATCGCCCCATCCAAACGCGCGCTCCGCTCAACGAAGCGTTGGCAGCGGCGCTGGTGCTGTTGACCGGCTGGCGCGGCGAGCGGCCGTTCGCCGATCCGTTATGCGGCTCCGGCACCTTGGCCATCGAAGCTGCCTGGATTGCGCTGCGGCGTCCACCTGGTCTGACACGCAAACGTTTCGGCTTCCAGGGCTGGATGGATTTCGATGTGCAATTATGGACCGCACTGCGCGACGAAGCGCGGCGTGGCATCGGCCGATCGCTGCCGGTGCCGATCCTCGCCTCGGATGCCCGCGGCGACGCTGTATCGCTGGCTATCCGCAATGCCCGCGCTGCCGGCATCGGCCACCTGCTCCGCTTCAACAAACGCGACCTGCGCGCTTTCCAGCCGCCGCCCTTTCTTTATCCCTCTCCAGTTGGGGGGGATAAAGGGGGAGGCGTCTTGCTGTGCAATCCGCCTTATGGTGAACGACTTGGCGAGGAGAAAGATCTGTTTAATCTGTATCGCTTGCTCGGCGAGATCTTCACGCAGCGCTGCCGAGGTTGGACAGCGTATGTGTTCACCGGCAATCCACGCCTGGCCACCGCCATCGGCCTGGCGCCGGCAGCAGAGACACCGCTGTACAATGGCAAGATTCCTTGCCGATTGCTGAAATTTGACCTGAAGTAAGTGCTCCTACCTGCCAACTGGCAGCGCAAGTAAGGGTAGCTCCTCCTTGCTTGAGCTGCAGGCTGGCAAGCACACGCTATTTGCCGCTTTTGTGGATTGGCTTGGCGTCACGGTCGTGCTGAACGACGCCTCTGTCCGAACTGATCCGTCCACGTTTCGCCACTTCAGGCTGTGAAACCAGAGACCGTTTACGGAGGGCTTTCCGGTGGGAGGCTCTCCTTGAGACGCAGCAAGATCGTGCTGCCGCCGTGGACACGGTCGCCAACTTGGATCAGGACTTCCTGAACCAATGCTGCCGGCACCGAGACTTCGGTGCGCGAACCGAACTTGATCATGCCCAGGCGCTCGCCGGCCTGCACCTCCTCATTGGGCCGCAGCCAACAGACGATGCGGCGTGCGATGGCGCCGGCGATCTGTTTGATACGCACCAGGCCGCCGGTGCGTGCGTCGCGGAGGTCGATCCAAAATTGCTCGTTACGGATGGAACACTCGGCGGCGCGAGCGTCGAGAAACTCACCGGGATAATAGCGCAGGGCCGTGACGCAGCCGCTGCGCGGCAGCCGGTTGATGTGAACATTGAACACCGACAGGAAAATGCTGACGGTGAAAGCCCGACCGCCGGGGAAGTCGGGATCGTTCGTTTCGCCTACATGGGTCACTGTTCCGTCGGCGGGACTGACAAGCGCATCCGGATCGGCGGGTATCACACGCCGGGGATCGCGAAAGAACGATACCACGAACAACCATGGCGCCACCGTCAGGAGCATCAGCAGCAATAGCAAGGGATGTACCACGATGCCAAGCAATACAATCGCCGCACTGAGGAGGAAAAAGAGGGCGCTGAAGAACAACAGTTCAGCGAATCCGGCGCGGGCCAGGGGCAAGCGGCCACGCCAGGCAAACGGATCGTCTTCGGGGCGGAACCAGTAGCCACAAACGTTGCGATAAAGTTTCAGATCGCGGGGATCAAGGATGTCGTGCGGACAGTGGAGGCAATGGCCCTGGCGGAGTTGAGCCATGCGGCGAACGTAGCCGGGACGGAAGCGGCGCAGCCAGGCCCGACGCCAGCAGCCCCAGGCGCGTTCCAGGGCGAAACAGAAGCCGCCGCCAGGCTGAATGCTGGAGATGGGAGAGCTTGGCCGCGAAGGCGGAATCGAGGGGGCGGTAGGGGCCATACTCAATAAAACGGTAGCTTTTCGGGAGGGTTTCACTGTTCGCAGATCCTTGGAATGAAGTGGCCGCACACCTGTTTTAGGGCAATGGTAATTCCTGCAGGGCGTGCCGCCAGATTGTGACGCGTAGGATGGCAAGTCGGCTCGGGGCAAGTCGGCTCGGGGCAAGTCGGCTCGGGGCAAGTCGGCTCGGGGCGCTAACGCAACCCCGCTCACCCAAAGGATGCCACTCCGCTTGCCAAAATCTAGCGGCACACTCATTCCTGCCGGGCACACTGTCCGTGTACCTAAACCTCCAGTGCGCGGACAGCGTGCCCGGCAGAGCTTGTCGTTAGGGCTAACGGACTTTTCCCTTCCCCTTGGGGGGAGGGTTGGGGTGGGGAGACACAACTCCTTGGCTCCATTGCCTTTACACCCCCTACCCCAGCCCTCCCCCACAAGGAGGGAGGAGGTTTGGTCCGGTAGCTCTTAGCCCTTATTGTAAGAGCTACCAGAAAAAACCGTAGGGCACGCTCCCAGCGTGCCTGAATAGGTAAGCTGGCAGCTTGCCCTACAGGGCTTTCTATTTTCAAATGTCTGGATCAGCGTAGCGGGCGTATCCCGCAGAAAGTTGCTGCGATAAAATAGGGGGATGACGAAGCGAGCGGCGAATACAGCAAAATACGGAAGGAAAGAAACGGAACTGCCGGTCCAACGGCACGATGCTGCGGTCCCACTGGTCGAGGAGTTGACGCCTTGGCTCGATCCCTGGGACGTGTGCCGACGTTTGGCTCCTTTGCCGCACCTGCTGTTTTTGGACAGTGCCGACACGCATCCAGCGCTGGGACGCTATTCTTTTGTTACGGCTGATCCTTTCTCTTGGTTGTGTGTACGTCATGGGCGGATCGTGGGAGATGAGGGGGAGCCTCGCTCGCTCGATCCCTTTGTCGTCCTGGGCGAGTGTTTGCAGCAATGGCAGAGCGAGACCCTTGCGGGTTTGCCGCCGTTTCAGGGCGGAGCAGCAGGCTTGTTCAGCTACGACCTGTGCCATCACATCGAACGTCTGCCGCGGCCGCGTTATGATGAGTTCCAGGTGCCGGACCTGGCGATCGGTTTCTACGATTGGGTGGTTGCCTTCGATCACAGCCAGCGGCGCGCGTGGATTATCTCGACTGGATTGCCGGAAGCCGAGCCGAAACGGCGGCGCCAGCGCGCCCTGCGACGGCTGCGAGCGGCGCGTGCTTGGTTAGTTGAAAACGAAAGACGCGTGGGACGTATCAACGCCCCAATGGAGGCTGCCGGGGGATTAACACCTCCTGCTCGTCTTACGATCGCGACCCCGGCGGATCTTTATCCACTGCTGAATTTTCCCGGCATTTTTAGCAATTTCGATCGGACCGGCTACCTCGCGGCCGTGCGTCAGGCCATCGAATACATCCATGCCGGCGATTGCTTCCAGGTCAATTTGTCGCAGCGCCTGCTCCATCGTGCTGCCCACGCACCGCTGGAGTTGTACCAGCGCTTGCGAACGTGCAATCCGGCTCCGTTTGCCGGTTACTTCGACCTCGGCGATTTCGCCATCGCCAGCGCCTCGCCGGAACGTTTTCTGCACGTCGCAGAGGGCTGCGTTGAGACTCGGCCCATCAAGGGCACACGGCCCCGCGGTTCGACGCCTGAAGAAGACGCTCAGATGCGCGATGATCTATTGCACTCCGCCAAGGACCGTGCCGAAAACGTCATGATTATCGACTTGCTGCGCAATGACCTTGGCCGGGTCTGTGTCTATGGCAGTGTGCAGGTGACGGCGGTGTGTCGATTGGAGAGCTATCGCACTGTGCATCACCTCGTCTCGGAAGTGGTGGGCCGTTTGCGTCCGGGTCTGGGATCGATTGATCTGCTGCGGGCGGCGTTTCCGGGCGGCTCGGTGACAGGAGCGCCGAAGGTGCGAGCGATGGAGATCATCGCCGAGTTGGAGCCGACGGCGCGTGGGGCGTACTGCGGCAGCCTCGGCTACCTCGGCTTCGACGGCAGCATGGATACGAACATCTTGATTCGCACGTTCACCCTTGGCCGCGGCTGGATACAGTTCCCTGTCGGCGGCGGCATCGTCGCCGATTCCACACCGGAAGACGAGTATGAAGAAACCTTGCACAAAGCAGAGGGTTTATTGCGCTCATTGCGCTGATTTCATCGACGAGGGACCGGGGTGGGCGCCGGTAGTTGTTCTCCAGTGTTTGGCACTCGTAGGTCAGGCTCTCCCACCTGACCGTCAGGCTGGAGAGCCTGACCTACGGAATCCGTCGGAGTGAGTCGGCAATCAGCGAAGGACAGATCAGCCACAGCGGCAGCGAGATCGGTTTGCGCCTGGCTCAATTCAAAGAGGGCATCAAGATACGCATCCCGCGCACGCAGCAAACGGCGGCGG
>JAJPHU010000062.1 GCA_021325115.1 Planctomycetota bacterium
GACCGTTTGCCGCTACACCTGCACGTTTCTCTCGTAGAATCGTCCAGGTCAGCTTGATTCTGCAATCATGAGAACGAACATGGCAGCTTCTACCCTCGATTTCTTGGCCCTTGTCGAGTCCGATTCTTCTTTGTTCGATGTGCAAACCCGTGCTGTCGGTCCCGCCGGCGCTCTGCCGTTGACCGAAGAGCTATTGCGCGAAGCGCCCAGCGGCGACCTGTTTGGCTGGACACAGGATGTCGGCATGGGGTGGGCGCCAAGCGAGTTGGGCCGCCGTGAATTTCTGTTGCTCAGCACCTCCGGCGGTCTGCGCGACACCGACGGCAGGCCGATCGCTCTGGGCTACCACACCGGCCATTGGGAGGTCGGTTTACTTGTGAAAGTAGCGGCGGAGGAGCTGCGGGCGTTGGGCTGCATTCCGTTCGCCGGCTTCTGCACCGATCCGTGCGATGGCCGTTCGCAGGGCACGACCGGCATGATGGACAGTCTGCCCTATCGCAACGATGCGGCGCTGGTGCTGCGGCGCTTGATCCGCTCGTTGCCGACGCGGTGCGGCGTCATCGGCGTGGCCACCTGTGATAAGGGACTACCGGCGATGATGATGGCGCTGGCGTCGATGCACGATTTGCCATGTGTGTTGGTGCCCGGAGGCGTAACGCTGCCGCCGGAACACGGCGAGGACGCCGGCAAGATCCAGACTATCGGCGCTCGCTTCGCACATGGACAGATCAGCTTACAAGAAGCGGCAGAGCTGGGCTGCCGCGCCTGCGCGTCGCCAGGCGGCGGTTGCCAATTCCTCGGCACCGCGGCAACGGCACAGGTCGTTGGTGAAGCGCTTGGCCTGGCGCTGCCGCATTCTGCCCTGGCGCCGTCCGGACAGCCCATCTGGCTCGACATGGCCCGTCGTTCCGCTCGTGCTATTGCACATTTGCAGAGACGCAAAATCCACATTCGCCATATCCTGACGGATGCCGCCGTGCGCAATGCCATGATCGTCCATGCGGCTTTCGGCGGCTCGACGAACTTGCTCTTGCACATTCCCGCCATCGCCTACCATGCCGGCCTGCGTCGGCCCACCGTCGAGGACTGGATCGACGTCAATCGCCGCGTGCCGCGCCTGGTCGATGCCTTGCCGAACGGCCCCGTCGGCCATCCGACGGTGCGCGTTTTCCTGGCCGGCGGTGTGCCGGAAGTCATGCTGCATCTCCGCCGCCTGGGCTTGCTCGACGGCAGTTGTCTGACCGTCAGCGGCGAACCGCTCGATCGCGTTCTCGATTGGTGGGAGCATTGCCAACGCCGGCAGCAGCTGCGTGCGCTGTTGCAGCAAAAAGACGGCATCGATCCCGATACTGTCATTATGAGTCCCCAACAAGCCAGTCAGCGCGGCTTAACTTCGACGGTGACGTTTCCGCGCGGCAACCTGGCGCCGGAAGGATCGGTCATCAAGAGCACGGCCATCGATCCGAGCGTGATCGATTCCGATGGTGTTTATCGCAAAATCGGTCCGGCCCGCGTGTTCACCAGTGAAAAAGCCGCCATCGCCGCCATCAAGGCCCATGGAGCCGAGCGCATCCAGCCTGGAGATGTTCTCGTTCTCATCTGTCGCGGACCTATGGGAGCTGGAATGGAGGAAATCTATCAGATCACCTCGGCGCTCAAACACTTGAGTTTCGGCAAACACGTGGCTGTGCTGACCGATGCGCGTTTTTCCGGTGTCTCAACGGGCGCGTGTATCGGCCACATCAGCCCGGAAGCATTGGCGGGCGGCCCCATCGGCAAGGTGCGTGACGGCGATCGCATTCAAATTGTCATAGACCGTCATCGTTTGGAAGGCAGCATCGATCTTATCGGTGACAGTGAAAAGCAGTTCGGTGCCGAGGAAGGCACGCGGGTGCTGGCACGGCGTCCGCCTCGTCCAGACTTACGGCCTGATCCTGATCTGCCGGCAGATACGCGCTTGTGGGCCGCCCTGCAGCGCGTCAGCGGCGGCACGTGGGGCGGCTGCGTTTACGATGTCGAGGCCATCCTCCAGGCGCTTTCCTAAGGACGAGCAGATCTTTCCCTCCCCCTTGTGGGGAAGGATTTGCGATGGCATTCCTTTGCAATACGATTCCGCTCTTGACGCCACGCTGACCAACGCAGGATCTCATCCTCATCCCACTGTCGCGTGTCGGGCAAATGTACGAGCAGTGCTCTTACCTCGGGCACGGTCATCTGCGGCTCTTTTTTCCCCCAACCGCCGCTCGGGTACAAACAGACGCCGGTCGATCCGAGTATGCCCGGCCGCCGAGCGATAGTTGACGCAGACGCCGATCTGGCAGTTGTCGGTCCGTCCCAGGCAGCCGGCATACTGGCGTTTGACGCCGACGGATTTGTCCCCCTTCTTGGGGAAGCCGGTCTCATCGACGTTCAAGGTGGCGTCGGTCGCCGCCGAGGAGGAGCCTTGGGACGAAGCGGTGGGCATGTGCCTGAGCTTCGTCGCGGCCGAAGTAGGGGGGCGTAGCGTTTTAGAAACAGTTCGAGTTCGGGCTTAAGCTGGCGTAAAGTCTGCACGTCCATGTGTGTCTCCTGAGGAGGCTCGGATCAAGTTTCCCGAACTCGTCTTGTACCAAAATCCTCCTCTGTCGTAGAAGATCATCTGCCGGGGCGTTGTAGTATTAGAAATAGGGCAGATTGCCGCGCATAAACAAGGCCGGTTCTCCCGGAGGAGAACCGGCCCTCGTTACGTTGTCGCCCAATCAACGTAACAATATTTAAGATGCCGGGGCGCCGGCCGGATGGCAAGGGCAATTCCGTTAATTTTTCGTAAGATTCTCTTTTGGGTGAACGGCTGGCTGACACCGGCCATTCGCCCAGAGGCATCGCTCCTCCCCAGATACTTCATACACTATATCTCTTGACATCGGTGCGGCGGTGCACTGATCCGGATAGGGACAATAAAATATTAAGCCACTATGAAATACACTTTCCTGGGCCGCACCGGCGTGACGGTATCGCGGCTGTGTCTGGGCTGTATGAGTTATGGGGATCCCGCCTGGCGTTCCTGGGTGCTGGATGAAACCGCCTCGCGTCCTTTCTTTCGCCGCGCGATCGAGTTGGGCATCAATTTCTTCGACACCGCTGACATGTATTCGCTGGGCATCAGCGAGGAAGTCACCGGCCGGGCGCTGCGCGAGTTTGCCCGTCTGGAAGAGTGCATCGTGGCCACCAAGGTTTACCATCCCATGGCGGATCGCCCCAACATGAGCGGTTTGTCGCGCAAGCATATCGTGCAAGGATGCGAGGCCAGCCTGCGCCGCCTGGGCATGGATACGATCGATCTCTATCAAGTGCATCGCTTCGATCCGCACACGCCCATCGACGAAATGCTATCGGCGCTGGACCTGCTGGTGCGTCAGGGTAAAGTGCGCTACATTGGCGCCAGCTCAACGGCGGCGTGGAAGTTCGCGCAAGCGCTGGCCGCCTCGGAGCGGCACGGCTGGGCGCGTTTTGTGACGATGCAGAACCATTACAACCTGCTCTATCGAGAGGAAGAGCGCGAGATGATCCCCCTGTGCGAGGCGGAGGGGGTGGCCTTGATCCCGTGGTCGCCTTTGGCACGGGGGCTGCTTGCCGGCACACGTCGTTCGCCAATGGACAAGACATCCACGCGGCGGGCCGAGACGGATGAATTCGCTCGCAAACTCTATGATCATCCGAACGATCCAGATGTGATCGATGCTGTGCGGCAGGTGGCTCAGGCACGCGGCGTCGCACCGGCTCAAATCGCTTTGGCTTGGCTGTTGTCGAAACCGGCTGTCGCCGCCCCGATCATCGGCGCGACCAAACTCCAGCATCTCGACGATGCCATCGCCGCTCTGGAAGTGCAATTGTCCGCCGAAGAGGTCCAAAAGCTGGAAGCGCCGTATCGTCCTCATGCGGTACGTGGACATTAAGGCTAGCGGTCCCCCTCCCCACAAGGGGGGCTTCTTTCGCTAACTTTTAAACGAAGTGATTCGCATTAACGTAGCTGGAGCGATAATACTGCCTCACAGATGTTCGTTCTGGAAACACTGTCCGGATGGTAGCAATTACAGAGGCGGAGCTATTTTTTACAAAAATCCCCCAGGCAATGCAGAACTAGCGACACAAGAAGAAAATCGTAACTATCTGTCAATATGCCGGTTAGTTCCCTTCTGCATCTCGGTGTGCTTTTCTGGCACGGTGCTTGCATCGACTTAAGGACGACCCGACCGATTTGTGGAAGCGTTGGTCGGGTGCTCGCACGGTTGGCGAACGGTCTCCCCCGCCGTTTGGCCTGTAGTCCCCGTCCGTGTCGTGGGACCGCGAAGGTGTTGAAGGACTCCCCCCGTCCCTTCGACGCATTCTCTTCGCGGGACAAACCCGACGGCGAGCGCCCCGACAACGCTTCTCCCATCCCCCTCACGCCAAAAATGCAAGTCCGTCCACCCCCTTACCAAGCCCTTCGCTCCCCCCGCGAAGGGCTTCTCTTTTTTTCCAGAGTCCGTAGTCCATAGTCCGTAGTCTGTAGCAAAGTCTCTCTCTGTCTTTGCTATGAACTACAAATTATGGACTTCTGGAGGTAAAATATGCCGCAAGGCTCAAATTATGTGGTCGGCGTTCCCAATGAGATCAAGACCCATGAATCGCGTGTGGCCCTCATTCCGGTCGGCGTCGAGGAACTGACGCGTGCCGGTCACAAAGTCCTCATTCAATCCGGGGCCGGCCAGGGCAGCGGCATCAGCGACGAGCAGTATCGCCAGCACGGCGCTGATATTGTGGCCAGCGCCGCCGATGTGTGGCGTCATGCCGACCTCATCGTCAAAGTCAAGGAGCCGCTGCCGATCGAGTGGCCGCTCATGCGTCCGGGACAGATCGTCTTCACCTTTTTCCACTTCGCCGCCGATGAATCGCTGACGCGCGCCGTTATGCAGTCAGGCATCACGGCCATCGCTTACGAGACGATCCGCGATGACAAAGGCCGGCTGCCGTTGTTGACGCCGATGAGCGAGGTGGCCGGACGCATGAGCATTCAAGAAGGAGCCAAGTTCCTGGAAAGGCCGTTTGAAGGCCGCGGCATTCTGCTGGGCGGCGTGCCAGGCGTGTTGCCAGCCCACGTCGTCATTCTGGGCGGCGGTGTCGTTGGCGCCAATGCCGCCAAAGTCGCCGCTGGACTGGGCGCTAATGTCACTATTCTCGACATCAATCTCGATCGCCTGCGCTATCTCGACGATGTGATGCCACGCAACGTTACCACGCTGTACAGCGATCGGCACAACATTCTCGATAGTCTCACCCGCGCGGATCTGCTCATTGGTGCGATCCTTATTCCAGGAGCGCGAGCGCCACATCTGGTGCGGCGTGAGGATCTCAAGCGGATGCCGCCGCGCGCCGTCATCATCGATGTGGCCATCGACCAGGGTGGCTGCGTCGAAACCTCGCGGCCCACCACGCACAGTCAGCCCACGTTTCTTGTCGATGAGGTGCTGCATTACTGCGTCACCAACATGCCGGGGGCTGTCGGACGCACCAGCACGTATGCCCTGACGAATGTGACGCTGCCTTACGTGCTGGAGTTGGCGCGCAAGGGATTGGAGCGTGCTCTCATCGAGAATGCGGCGTTGCGGCAGGGCGTCAATATCCATCAGGGCAAAGTGACGAATCCTGCGGTCGCCGCCACTTTCGGCCTGGAATGCGCAGCCGTCTGACCGCTCGCCGCGGAACCGCAGTAATCTGTATAATTTCAGCAAGTTGTCTTGCGGATAATCCGGGCCGCGCTCTGGGGAGTGGCAGGACCAGCTGCCCTCCAGAGCGCGACCCGCCAGCACCGGGAGGAATAGACTCATGAGCGATTCTTCTCAAGGCCCGCGTGTACCCAATCAGCGTCTCAATAAGGAGTATGAAGATCCTCATTATCACGATGAGGATGAAACAGCGCCCCTGGATGACGAGGAGCGGCGCCGCAGCCCTCACGGCAAATCCTCCTCGCGCCGCAAACCCCTCTATCGGCCGCGCCGCCGCTTCTTCGATGAATGATCCAGCCCTCTTGAGGAGGATGTCGTGATTTCCGTTGTCCTTCCCGTGTTCAACGAGCGCGACAGCCTGCCGGCGCTGTATGCGGAGATTGCCGCCGTAGCGCGGGCGGCACAGCTTGACCTGGAGATCATCTTTGTGGACGACGGCAGTACGGACGGTTCCTGGCAAATCATTAGGAATTTGGCCCACGATCATGCAGAGGTCCACGGTATTCGTTTTCGCCGTAATTTCGGCAAGGCAGCGGCGTTATCGGCCGGGTTCCGCGCGGCCCGCGGCGCTATCATCTTTACTCTCGACGCCGATTTGCAAGACGATCCTGCCGAGATTCCCCGTTTCCTCACGCTGTTGGAGGCGAACGACCGGTCGGAGCTGGCTGGTAAGGAATGTGCCGGTCGGTCCACGCCGGCCCCTGGCCTTGATGTCATCAGCGGGTGGAAGCGCGTGCGCCGCGATCCCTGGCACAAAGTCTGGCCCAGCCGCATCTTCAACTACATGGTCAGCTGGCTGACCGGTGTGTACCTGCACGATCACAACTGCGGCATGAAGTGCTATCGCGCTGAGGTGCTCCGCGAAATTCGACTCTACGGCGAGTTGCACCGCTTCATCCCTGTGTTGGCAGCGGCACGCGGCTTTCGTGTCGGCGAAATGGAGATCTATCATCGTCCGCGCCGCTTCGGCCGTTCCAAGTACGGTGTCCGCCGCTTTATCAAAGGGTTTCTCGATCTGTTAACGGTCAAATTTCTGACAGGTTTCGGCCAGCGGCCGCAGCACTTGCTCGGCAGTCTTGGCCTGATTAGTTTTCTGCTCGGCAATCTCGGCCTGGCCTATCTCGCCGTTACCTGGATCATCCGTCTGTGGCACCCCGAAAAATACGATCCCTTGCACCAACGGCCTCTGCTTATCTATTCCCTTGCGGCGCTTCTGCTCGGCGCGCAGATGATGTCCATCGGCTTCCTCGCCGAGTTGGTCACAGCTTACATGGGCCGCGACGAAGACAGTTACAGTATAGCAGAGAAAACATCTCCTAAAAATCATGAAACCTACTTCTGATCGAAACCCGGTTGTGGATGCCGTCGGCTCAGCGGTACAGCGTCGGCAAATATATGTGCTGTTGATTGTTGTGGCGTTAGCGATGGCGCTGGGCCGCATTCTGGCGGCGCAATTGGTCTATGAACCGAGCTTATCGGCGCCGTGGCCGAACGATCCGGGCCATCCACGCCGTACCTGGCCGGCGACGCCGCCGCGCCCCATGCCGACCTTCAGCTCCAATGATCGCTCGCGGTGGGCCGCCGTCCGCGCTCTGGTGGATGAAGGGACGTGGGTGATTGGCCGCCGTGATCGCCAGACGGGAAAAGACAGCGGCATCATTTTCGAGGATGGCTGGCAGAGTGTGGACAAGATACTCAACCCCGAAACGCTCGAATTCTATTCGACCAAGCCGCCGCTTTTGACCTTTCTCGTCGCTTGCGAATACTGGCTGCTGAAAAAGACGTTCGGCTGGTCGCTCGATAGCGATTCGTGCTTTGCTGTGGTCCGCATTTGCCTGTTGACATTTAACCTGCTGCCATTCGGCATCTATCTGGGTTTGTTGGCACGGCTGGCGGAGCGCTTCGGCGCCACAGACTGGGGCCGGCTTTTCGTCGTGGCGACAGCATGTTTCGGGACGCTGGTGACGCCATTCCTTATCGTGTTGAACAATCATACCTTGGCAGCGAGCAGCGTCGTCGTCGCTGTGTATGCAGCCGTACGTATTCTGTCGGAGGCACAAAGATCGTGGCTCTGGTTTATCCTTGCCGGCTTCTTCGCGGGTTTCACGGTGGCCAATGAGCTACCGGCCGCTGCTTTCGCCGTCGGTCTGGGACTTCTGTTGATGATGCGCGCTCCCAAGAGAACGCAGCTGGCATTTATTCCTGCGGCACTTGTGCCCATTGCCGCCTTGCTGGCACTGAATTATGCCGAGCTTGGCGAATTCAATCTCGGCTACAGCAAATTCGGAACGGAGTGGTACGAATATGAGGGCAGTCATTGGCGTCCCTACACGGAGCATGGGAATGAGAGAGGAGAACCCAAGCGCGGCATCGATTGGGCGAAGAATAAAGAGAACAAGGCAATGTATGCATTCCATCTGTTGTTGGGACATCATGGTTGGTTTTCCCTGACGCCGATTTATTTGCTGGCGCTGGGCGGCATGGGGTTGGGGGGGTGGCATCTGGTACGAGCCAGAAGTGGTAGCGACGGGCTATCCGCCGCCACCGCTTCTGGCTTGTCGAATCGTGCGGTATCGTACCACTGGGCGGAGTGGGCCATTTTCACCGCTTTACTGTCGCTGATTGTGATGGGATACTACATTTACAAAAGCGATAACTACGGCGGCTGGAGCAATGGGCCGCGCTGGCTTATGTGGCTGGCGCCGTTGTGGTTGTTGACGCTTTTGCCAATCGTCGATCGCCTGGGACAATGGCGCAGCGGCCGGAGCTTGTGTCTGGTCTTGTTGACACTGTCGGTGCTGTCGGCCCATTACTGGAGTTGGAATCCCTGGCGGCATCCGTGGATATATAATTGGATGGATAGTCATGGATGGATCCCTTACTGAGCGAGCAACTGACCATGACCGAGAATGATCCTTCTTTCGATTCACCTGGAGACGGCGCCATCACTCCGTCGCCTGCCGATCTTCCGCGAACGCCGGAGCCGATTATGGCGCCAGCGTCCGGATTGCCGCCAACGCTGGGGTTTGTGGAGCGCTCCCACACGCCGAAGGTGCGCTGGCCGCATCCTAACTTCGGTTGGTCGCTGCTATGGTGCCTGTTATTGGTATTTGCTACCCAGGTGCCCGGAGCGATCATCGCTGCTTTGGCCATAGTCGCTCTGGCCCTGCTCGCACCGAACACCCTTCCCAGTGAGGCATTGAACAATCAGGCAGTTCTGCTTCAATCGAAGGCGATGAGCTTGGCTCTCGCTGTGGGTTTCTTTTTCACTGAATTGATCTTCATTGGCTTCTCCTGGCTGGTCATCCGCCTTGTCGTCGGCCGCGACTGGAAACGCCAACTGGCGCTGCGCCGTCCGGGCCTGGCGCACACGCTCTTGGTGTTGGCCGGCTTCCCCGCTATGTGGCTTGTGGGCACAGCGGCCTATAATGCGCTGCGCAATCAGTTGCACGTCCCCAGCTTCTTCATGGAGGATGCGATGAGTCTCTTCTCGCATTGGCCGTGGGGCTTCACGGTGTTGGTGATCGGCCTGGGACCGGGCATCGGGGAGGAATTGTGGTGCCGCGGGTTTCTCGGCCGGGGTTTGGTCGGCCATTACGGTGCCTTCTTCGGCGTCATTGCCGCTTCTTTCTTTTTCGGCCTCATCCATCTCGATCCTTGCCAGGGAGCGATGGCGATGGTCTTGGGGTTGTGGCTGCACTTCGTCTATCTGACGACGCGGTCGCTGCTGTTGCCGATGCTGTTGCACTTCCTCAATAATTCACTGAGCGTATCGCTGAGCGCATTGGCCTCGCGCTTTCCTCAGTCGCAAGGATTGGACACAGACCCTCAAGCCGTTCCGGTATCGGTTTGCCTGGCGGCGTTGTTTCTGCTTGCGAGCGTGGCCTATGCCCTGTATCAGAGCCGGGCACGGCTGGCGGTGAAGTCGCCGGAACAGCTTTTCTTCTGGCGTCCAACCTTCGAGGGTGTCGAATATCCGCCGGCAGGCAGCGGCATGAAGGTGGTCCATCCCTGGCCCTCGCCACTGGCGGCGGTGTTGGCCGTCAGCGGTTTCTTGCTGTTCATACTGGCCTGCGTAGCCTGGATCTATCCGGAGTATTCCTATAGAGGATGAGCGCTATTCCTTCTTGCATATACTGTGTTTTGCGCTCTATATTGTGTCTTATTTGCCTGGTGCATCCTTTGCTGGCACTGCGGGCTGAGGAGAAAACTCCTCTGCTCTTCCGCGCCGGCGGCGGCCGGCGTGTGCATCTGTGGGATGGGGAAAAAATCACAGGACAAGTCCTCGACCTGAACAAAGAGACCTTGCAGCTGCGCACAGTCTGGACAGCGCGGTTAGAATTGCCCCGCGCCGCCGTCGCTTCCATCGATCCGCTGCCTGGCTGGCGGATCATCCTCGATGAAGATTTCCGCAAGGATCTAAAAACCTTTCGCATAACCGGCGAACCGGCACTCACGAATGCGGAGGACGGCACAGCCGCGCGAGCGCTCCTTTTGCGTACCCCAGGACAGAGTTTGACTTATACCCTGCGCTCCTCCCCAGCATGGGGGAACGAGAGCGTTACGGCGGGGCGGGTTGGCATCAATTTCCAAGAGCGTGAGCAAGCGCACCAAGCGCGCTGGACAGTTGAGTTGCTGTTCCAGCAGGGCAAGCAGGCACGGCGCGTGACAGCCACCGTCGCAGGAGATGGAGAACATTATGCTGTCGATGTTTCCCCCTTATCCTCTCCCCGATGGGGAGAAGACAACAGGGGGGGCACGGCACGGCAGGTGAAGCGGACGCCCGGTTGGCATCGGCTAATCGTGCAATTCAGTAAACATTCGCTACGTCTGACCTGCGATGACGACGTATTGTGGTACAACCTGGATGAAGGGCCGGGCGGATACTTACAACAAGTGACAATTCGTTGTCAGCATTCGGAAGAGCGCGAAATGCCGCGCGGTGCTGTGGCCTGGACAGAATTGTGCATCGAGCGTGCTGTGGACGAGCATCCCCAGCCTTCGATCGATGCCGAACAAGACGCGGTTCGTTTGCTCAATGACGATCACCTGTTCGGCCGCATTCTTCAGGCCGATCGCCATGTCATCCAGATTGCGGGGCGTTTCGGCAAGCGCTCGCTGCCCTGGACAGCGGTATCCGGCTGTTCGTTGCGCCGACCGGTCGTCCTGCCCAAAGCGAACGAAGGAGCGAAAATCCGGTTGCTGTTCCATTCGGGACTGGATGCGGAACCCGACGTATTGGAGGGCGTGATAGCGAGGCAAGACGGACAACATCTGGTCTTGCGGCACGCGCTTCTCGGCGACGTGGTGCTTGAGCGCAATCGGGTGCGCGAACTTCGATCACTGAAATGAAGTTGGTATAGCGAGTTGTTGACGAACAGCCGGCGTGCGCCGGCTGTTCGCCGCTCGGCATCTGTTTACTTCAACTCCACCGACCAGTAGGCGTTCTCCAGGAACGTCTTCCACGACTGGTATTTGCGGTGGGTCAGCTTGAGGTTAAGCAACGGGCTGCGCTTGGGCTTTTCCGGCTTGCGGATCAGGTGCATATGGGCCTCTTTGGGCGTACGGCCGCCTTTTTTGACGTTGCAATTGACGCAGGCGCAGACGATATTCTCCCAAGTGCTGACGCCGCCCTTACTGCGCGGGATCACGTGATCCAGGCTCAGTTCTGAGGTCGGGAATTTCTTGCCGCAATACTGGCACTGGTTATTATCGCGTGCAAAAATGTTACGGCGGTTAAACTTGATCGTCTGCTTAGGCAGGCGGTCGTAGTCCATCAGGCGAATGACGCGTGGCACCTGGATTTCGCAGCTGACGGTGCGGATCCAATCGTCATCTTCCTGGCGGAAATAGCGCGCACGGTACTCGCTGACTTCGCGCCAGGTCTGGAAATCATAGGTCTGAAACTGACCGTCTTCCAGGCTGACCACTTCCGCAAGGTCTTTACATAGTAGACAGAAAGCCCGCCTCACGGAGATAATGTGAATGGCCATGAATAGCTTATTCAAGACCAGGACACTGGCATCCAGGGCGGAACTGGAACTGGAATGCATGAGGCTCCCTTTCTCGCGGTGCCGCGCCAGGCCGACTCCTCGTCTGCTCGGCGTGATCTCTTCAATAAGAGAGGCACGAGGGAGGAATCGGGTTCAAGTTTTCTCTATATTATCAGGTTACCGAAAGATCCGGCAAGAACAGAAGATCCAAGGGAATATGCTATGACCGAGTCAGCGCGTTCAGAGGGGACCGCCCGCGTGGATGAAGAACGCCTGGCACACGCGCTCATCAGCCGCGGCTTGCTGACGCGCGAAGAAGTGCAGAGTTGCCGGGCCGACGGCGGCGAAGTGGGACCGCAGGCACTGTTGGCGCGCCTGGTTGCCGCTGGCTTTCTGACAGCCAATCAAGCCGAACGAGCCGGCAAAGAGTTGGACACATTGCTCGGCCAACAAATTCCCGGTTATCAGCTGTTGGAAAAGCTCGGCCAAGGAGCGATGGGGACCGTTTACAAGGCACGGCAGATAAGCATGAACCGTCTGGTAGCCATCAAGGTGCTGCATTCGCGTCTGGCGGCTAATCCGGAGTTTTTGCAGCGTCTGACCCGCGAAGCCCACCTGGCCGCACGCCTTAGCCACAACAATATTATTCAGGCCATCGATGTCGGCTCGGCTGGGCCATTGCACTATTTCGTCATGGAGTTGGTCGAAGGCCGAACCATCCGCGAGATCCTGGAATCGGGAAAGGTATACGAGGAGCGTGAGGCCGTCGAAATCATCTTGCAGATTGCCCAGGCGCTCCAGCACGCCCATCACCGCGGCCTGATCCACCGCGACGTCAAGCCGGCCAACATCGTGCTGACCACCGACGGCATCGCCAAGCTGGCTGATCTCGGCATGGCCCGCGAGACCGACGACGCCGTGCTGGCGCGCCGCGAAAAGGGCATCGCGATGGGCACGCCCTACTACATGGCCCCAGAACAGATCCGCGGCCGGCAGAGCATCGACGGTCGCGCCGATTTGTACGCCCTGGGCGCAACGCTCTATCACATGGTCACAGGCAAACCGCCCTTTTACTATCCAGAAACCGAGCGTGTGCTGATGGCCCATCTGGAAGAGGAGCTAACACCGCCGGATCACCTCAATCAAAAGCTGTCTGCCGGGTTGGGCGAAGTAGTGGAGTTTCTCATGGCCAAGGAGCGCCGCCGCCGTTATCAAAAGGCTGATGATCTTATTATCGACCTGGAATGTCTCCTTAATGGCGAGGCGCCCAAGCTGGCCCGCCAGCAAATGCAGACATCGACCCTGGCTGCCCTGAGTGAAGGTGAGACGGAAGAAGAATTGCCGCTGGCCCCTTCCGGACCGCCCTACGCCTGGATGTGGATCGCCGTGCTTGCCGGCCTATTGGCCCTGAGCTTTTTGATGAACTTGATCTTGTTAATGCGGCACAGTTCGTAGCACCTTTTGCCCCGCATTTCTCTTCCAACTCCTTCACGCCGCTTAGCAGTGGCAGCGGCGGCTCGGCCGCGACACCGACCACGGCTGTATCGTCTACCTCGTGGAACAAGCCCACCGCCAGCTCCTCTGTTGTGCTACAGTGAAAATGTCACCTTTGGCCGCTGCCTAACGGCTTTCCGAAGTGAGTGAAGACCTGATAGCTGACTGCGAAGCAACCGTCACGATCCTCGGCGGACTGGAACTGCCCCCAGAGAGGTTTGCCCGTGGCATCGTCGTTGGCCAGCAGCAGGCAACAGCAGGGGTAGTCCGGGCCGAACGCGGGTGTGGGCTGCCGTCGAGGAACAGTCGTTCTCCCTCGCGTCGACGGTGGTGTCGGCGGCAGCGATGTTTGCCACCCCGGCGGATGGGTCGCGCGCCCAAGTCCTTCAAGTCTGGAACACCCCGAATGGAAATGGAGCGTGCAGACCGAGTCTGCGGATCGTGACGCCTCATCCGGCATTTTTTTACTCCGATACACACGAGAAAACGCTTGCATCGCAACCTGAACTGTTGTACCCTTCGGAGATGGTAGCTAAGAGCTACTGGACCAAACCTCCTCTCCTCTTGTGGGGGAGGGCTGAAGTAGGAGGTGTCAAGGCAAGGGAGCCAAGGAGTTGTGTCCCCCCACCCCCAACCCTCCCCTTGTGGGGGAGGGAAAAGACCTCGACCCTCCTCCACAAGGGGGGAGGGGAAAAGTCCGCTAGCCCTTAGGTTAGCCGTGCTGCGCAGTGGAGCGCGTTCACGCTCCCCTTCGGAACGCGGCTAGCCAATAAAATGCGTACACGGACGTGTTTGTATGTCTGTCCCCTTCCCACCTCCCGGCGTCAAAGTCCTCACCATTGGGGAGCTTACGCGCGCCCTCAAGGGAATGCTCGAAGAAACGCACACCAACGTCTGGGTCGAGGGCGAGGTGTCGAACCTGTCACGGCCCAGCTCCTATGGGCATCAGTATCTCACCCTCAAGGACGAGGAAGCGCCACTCAAGGCTGTCCTCTATCGAGCCATCGCCCTGCGGATGCGCTTTGACCTGCGCGACGGCATGCGCGTCATCGTGCGGGGCCGGCTGACCTTGTACATGCCGCGTGGCGAATATCAGCTGCTCATCGAGGAGATTCAGCCCAAGGGCATCGGGCCGTTGGAATTGGCCTTTCGACAATTGAAAGAAAAGCTGTCGCTGAAGGGTTATTTCGATCCCCGGCGGAAGCGCAAGCTGCCGCGCATCCCGCACCGCATCGTCCTGGTGACCAGTCCCAGCGGCTCGGCGGTGCGCGACATGCTGGAGATCTTGTCGCGGCGCTGGCCGGCGGCGGAAGTATGGATTTGTCCTGTTCACGTTCAGGGCGAAGGTGCGGCCGCCGAAATCGCCGAGGCTATCGGCACGCTTAACCGTATTGCCGCGATCGGCCCGGCTATCGACGTGTTGATCGTCGGCCGTGGCGGCGGCAGCCTCGAAGATCTGTGGACCTTCAATGAGGAGTGCGTGGCCCAGGCTATCTTTCACTCGCGCATCCCGGTAGTGGCCGGCATCGGCCACGAAGACGATTTGACCATCGCCGACATGGTGGCCGATCTGCGGGCGCTAACGCCCAGCGAGGCTGCCGAAAAAGTGGTGCCCGATCGCGCCGCCGTCCTCGATTGGCTGGCAGGCCTGGAATCGCGCTTCCGCGCCGACCTGCGCCGCCGGCTGGACCTGGCCCAGGCGCGCCTAAGGGAACTGGCCGATCGGCCCTGCTTCCGCCGCCCGCTCGAACGCATCCGCCAAGAAGAAGAACGCCTCGATGAATACAACGAATACTTGCAGCGTGCCTTCCAGCGCCGCCTCGAACAGCTGGACGAGCAGTTGCGCGGGCTGGCGGCACGACTGGAATCGCTCAGTCCACTGAATGTGCTGGCGCGCGGCTACAGTTTAACGCGCAAGGAAGGTGAGACGGTACTGCTGCACGAGGCCGGACAGGTGCAGTCAGGCGAACGCATCGTGACACGGCTTCAACATGGCGAGATCATCAGCCGCGTGGAAGAAACAAGAGAAAGCGAGTAAAAATATGAGTGAACCACAAAACAACGAGCGCACCTTCGAGGAATCGTTGCTGGAGCTAGAGCGCATGGTGCGCGAGCTGGAGGATGGCCGGCTCGGCCTGGAGGATGCCCTGGCTCGCTACGAGCAAGGTGTCGGCCTCATCAAGGCGTGCTACCAGCAATTGCGGCAGGCCGAACAGCGCATCTTGCTTTTGACCGGCATCGATGACGAACAACAGCCTATCTTGCAGCCATTCAAACATGAAGCTACTGCTGTGGCCAAGAAACGATAGAAAAACCAGAGCCTTCTTGCGATTGCTTTCCGAGAGCGACAATGATCGTGAACTTCCGATTCTGCTTCCTGTTATGGGTCCTTCCCTTGTTTGTGGTGCGGACTGGCTGGCAGATAGATGCGGCTGAACCGGCGGGGCAGGGGGGACCGCTGGCGCCGGCGCAGGCGCTTCGGCAATTCCGCATCGCGCCGGGATTGCGCATCGAATTAGTGGCGGCAGAGCCGGAGATTGAAAGTCCCGTAGCGATGGCGTTCGATGAGGATGGCAAACTGTGGGTGGTAGAGATGCGCGACTATCCCAACGGACCTGAGCCGGGCCGGCCGCCGGAAGGACGCATTCGCATCCTGGAAGACCGCGACGGCGACGGCCGCTATGAATACAGTCGCATCTTTGCCGAGCATCTGCTGTTTGCCAACGGTTTAATGCTGTGGAAAGGTGGCGTGGTGGTGACGGCGGCGCCGTACATTCTCTTTCTGAAAGATAGCGATGGCGACGGCCGAGCCGACCAGCGCGATATCCTTTACGAAGGCTTCACCGCCCAGAACCCGCAATTGCGCGTCAGCCATCCCATACTCGGACTCGATAACTGGGTATACGTCGCCAACGGATTGCGTGGCGGGAAGGTAAAGCGACATGGGCAGGATGGTGCCAAGCTGGTCAACATCAGCGGCAGGGATTTTCGCTTCGATCTGGTGCATGATCGGCACCAAGCGATTTCCGGCATGGGACAGTATGGCAACACTTTTGACGACTGGGGCCGACGCTTTGTCTGCGATAACCAACATCATCTGCGGCACGTTGTCTTGCCCAATCGCTATCTGGCCCGTAATCCTTATCTAGCTGTCACGGCCGTGTTGGAAGACGTTTCCGAGTTGCAGCCCGGCCCCCTTAGCTCTGGCGGCCAAGTCTATCCTCTCAGCCGTAACTGGACCACCTCGAACCTGCATGCCGGTCGTTTCACCGCTGCTTGTGGCGTCACCATTTATCGCGGCGATCTGCTGCCGGCGGAGCATCGCGGCGCCGCCTTCACCTGCGAGCCGACCGGCAACCTCGTCCACGAAGAGATCCTGCGGCCCCACGGAGCGACGTTCCGCTCCCGGCCGGCGCGCGCCAAGGTCGAGTTTCTGGCCACGCCCGACGATTGGTTCCGCCCGGTAGCGCTGGCTCATGGGCCGGATGGAGCGCTGTATGTTGTAGATATGTATAGGGCGGTAATCGAACATCCGGATTACATGCCGCCGGAATTGAAGCGCCGCCCCGATTTGACCTTGGGCAAGGATCGCGGCCGTATCTGGCGCATCGTCCCAGAAGGAACGCGCATTCCCCCGCAGAAGGGGGCAACGAGAAATCAGATGCGGCCGAACCTGAGTCGGGCTGCAACGACGGACCTCGTGCCGCTTTTGGGCGATGCCAATGCTTGGCGGCGCGTGACGGCCCAGCGGTTACTGCTGGAACGTCAAGATCACGCTGCTGTGACGCCGCTGCGAAAACTCTGCACAGATGCGGACCAGCCGTTGGCTCGTGTTCATGCCGCTTGGCTGCTGGAGGGGCTAAATGCGCTGGACGCCGAGCTTGTGGTCCGGCTGCTACACGACGAACATCCGCGAGTGCGTGAACAAGCTCTCATCTTGGGTGAACGCTGGCTGCCGAGTTCGGATGCGATTCAAAGAGAGAGCCTGGCGCTGGCGGCAGATGCCGATCCCCGAGTACGCTATCAGGTTGCCCTGAGCCTGGGCGAGTGGGGCGACGAGCGTATTGTGCCGGCACTGACGAAAATTGCGATAGCCGGTGTAGAGGATCGTTGGACGCGCATCGCCGTGGCCAGTGCTGTGCCACGGCATGCTGACGTGCTGTTGGCGGCTTTGCTGAAACCAGAAGTGGGGTTGACGGTCCAGGTCACGCCGGAAAGGTTGGCCCTTGTGCAAGAATTGGCAGCACTGATCGGCGCGCGGCAGGAGCCGAGGGAAATGGCCAACCTTCTGGGCGTACTGCGTGCGCTCTCCGGCAAGGAGGCGGTGCGTTGGCGGCTGGCGGGACTGAACGGCTTGGCGGACGGTATGGGCCGGCGTGGCCGGCAGCTGAGCGCGTTCCTGCACGCTTTGCCTGCCGAGCATCATCAGGCAGCCGAGGCAGCCGAGGAGCTGCTCGCCCAAGCCGGCCAACTCTGTACCGACAGCAAACGGACGCTGGCGGAACGGATCGATGCGATTCGACTGCTGGCCCATGCCCGGCCAGAGGCGGCGTTGCCAATCTTGTCGCGTCTGCTGGGGGAGGATCCGATGCCTGAAGTGCGGTTGGCCGCTGTGCGCGCTCTGGCGGCGCAGCCCTCCGCCGAAGTGCCGCACCTGCTGCTGAAAGCGTGGGCCACATACACGCCGGCGCTGCGCCGTGAAGTTATTGAGTCGATGCTGCGACAGCCCGACCGCACTCGTTTCTTGCTTGATGCATTGGAGGCCAAGCACGTGGCGCCGGGCGACCTCGATGTGCCGAGCCAAAACCGGCTGCTTAAACACGCTCAAGCTGACATTCGCCAACGGGCCGGCAAACTGCTCCAGGCCGGCATCCCAGAGGAACGCAAGCAAGTCCTCCAGCGCTATCAACCAGCCCTGACGCGCAAAGGTGATCCCGAGCGCGGCCGCGAGGTGTTTCGTCAGAACTGTGCCATCTGCCATCAAGTCGCGGGGGTTGGTACGACCGTTGGTCCGGACATCAGCGATACGCGAACCAAGACGCCTCAGATGCTTTTGCAGGACATCCTGAATCCAAATGCGGCCATCGATGCGAATTACCTCAATTACATCGTGACCACCAAGAGCGGCAAGGAGATCACCGGCATTATTGCCGCCGAGACCGCATCGAGCATCACTCTGCGCCGCGCTGAAAATCAGACGGACACGGTGCTGCGGCAGGATATCGAGGAAGTTCGCTCTACCGGCGTATCGCTGATGCCGGAGGGATTGGAGAAAACGATAACGCCTGAACAGATGGCCGACTTAATTTCTTTCCTCAAGAATTGGCGTTATCTCGATGGTAAAACGCCGGGAGTGGACGTGAGGCGACCAGAATAGAA
>JAJPHU010000313.1 GCA_021325115.1 Planctomycetota bacterium
CCAGGCTTCCAGGTTGTCCCGATCGGCGCTCATAACGGACCTCGTTCGTTCAAATAATTCCGCAATTTCCGCCGCGCGTAAAACAACCGGCTCATCACCGTGCCGATTGAGGTGTGCATGGCCTCGGCAATTTCGCGGTAACTCAATTCGCCATCAGCGAAAAGCACAAATGTCTGCCGCTGCACCTCGGAGAGGCAATCCAGGGCTTTGTGCAGCTGATGTCGCAATTCGTCGCGCTCGAGTCGGCGTCCTGTCTCGTCGGCTGTGAGCAAACGCGAGTCAGTCAAGTCCCGGTTGTGCGGCGCATCGAGGCGGACGGTGTCGCGGCGGCCACGTTGGCGGCCCAGGTCGAGAGCGGCATTACTGACTACGCGCAGCAACCACGTCTTGAATGAGCTGCGTCCCTGGAAGCTGTGCAAATGGGTCAGCGCTTTCATGAAGCCTTCCTGGACGGCATCCAAGGCATCGGCTTCGTGGCCCAGCAAGCGATAGGCGACACGATAAGCTGGCTGCCGATAGCGGCGAAACAACTCATCCAGCGCCTGCCGATTTCCCGCGGCAAAGCAGGCGAGCAATTGCTCGTCACTGGCGCCGTGCGGGCAAGGTGCGGTGAGGGTGGCCATGGTGTCGCACGCTCTCCTTGAGGTTAGACGGACCCGGAGCCCCATCTATTCGAGAGATCTTAACGGTTCGGGGCATCCTTGGCGAGAGAAACTTGCTCAATGGTGTCCCTGGGTGGATGGCACTTCCATCGTGGGCTTGACGGGATAAGACAGAGCAAGCCTAGCAGCGTTATTGGCATGACGGATTGCACACGTCCTTGATCGAGAGAGAGTTATGCGGTGGTACGCCGTTCGAGGACGAGCGACGGGCCGTATGATCCGGCGGCTTGAGTGATGCAAAGGGCGACGCAATTAGGACTGGATTGGACACCGCGGCGCCAGGGCTGTCTTCGCAAAGCGACATGTGAGTTGAGTTGCCTGACCAACCCAAGTGCCTGAAGGGCTGTCGTATCAGGGAATTGCTCGAACTTCAAAAGGAATATTGCCATCTGATCTAACAAGACGAACGTGAACCAAGCACCTTTACCCCAAGATCAAGCCTTGACAGGACACCAGGCGCTGCAAAATTAGGTGGTTAGGTAATTAACCACCTAACCACCTAACGAAGGTGGTTTATCGTCTTCAACCACCAATGTTGGCGGTTGACCCAAGGCCACGAACAGCTGGAACTGAGCGCGGTCAAAGCCGATGACGGCCTCAAGCAAGGCTTCGCGCGCGGCACGGAGACGCTTGGCATTATCAAGGACTTCGATAGGCAGGACCACGCCGCGGAAGGCGGTGATCAGGTCGCGCTGAAAACCTTCGGTCGCTTCCTGGACCCGGCGGCGCTGAATAGCGATGGCTCGGAATTGCTCTGCCGAGGTATTGTAGGCCACGGAGACTTGTTCTCTCACCTCATTGAGAATGCGAAGGCGATTGGCCTCGGCCTGATTGCGTTGGGCGCGGCGTTCGCGGATGAGAGCCAGGTTGCCCAAACCCATGTTCCGCAGCTGCCAAAAGGCAAAAACATCGACATCGATACGCCCGGAGATTTTGCCGAATTTCGGGACCGTCTGGCCTAGCGTGTTATTGACGGTCACCAAATCGGGGTTGCCCGTATGCGGGTTGTAAGCGCCGTTGCCTTGGGCGGTAGCGACGGCCCCGCCGCCGAAATCGCCGGTACTGAACCCCATCCACAAGATCGGCAACAACGGACGCACTGTCTCCTGACGGACGCGGACCTGGCTGCCGCGGATAGCAGCCGAAGCGGCCAATATTGCCGGATGATTCTGCTCGGCAATCTCCAATAATTTCGGCAATGGCGTCTGAGGGTCGACAAACTGCACTACTTGCAGAGGAATGTCGCCCGTGACCAAGCGAATCGAGGGATCGAGGTTGAGCAATTGTGCCAGATCCGCCGAGGCGACGGCGACGTCTTGTTGCACCTGCTGCTCCTCATAGCGCAGCGCTTGCAGATCGGCGGCGGCACGTTCGGCGTCGCCGTAACGGCCACGTCCCCGCTGAGCAAAAACAGCCGTCAGCCGCGCCACTTCCTCGAAGTCGCGCTCGGACTGGCGGATGATGGCCAGACGGGTCTCGGCATTCATCAGAGCGAGATAGGTAGTAGAGACTTCGAGAAAGATGTCGTTGCGTGTCGCCGTCGCCAAGAAATTGCGGTTGGCGACGAGAAAGCGCGCGGCCCGCGGTTCAAAGATAGCGTCTGTCAGGGGCGTGCTAATGAGCAGGCCGGGAATCTTGATCGATTCCGCTGCTACGGTATTGGCGCCGAGTCCGTAGTAAATGGCGTCTCGATCAACCTTGCGGATAGCGCCGAAAGAAGCCTGCAACGGCCCGGTGTGGTCATCGTAGTTAGCGCCGACATTGACGCTAGGCAATAGCAGGACGCGGGCTTGCAGCTGAAGCCCCCGGGCGCTCTGCACGGCTTGGCGAGCGATGTTAATGACCGGGTTCTCCATGCCAGCCTGGGCCAGGGCCGCAGCCAGACTAAGAGGACGGACCTTGTCCGAAAAAGGGATCGTCGGGATGGACATACCCGCTTCCGGGCTGGGCAATGTGCGATCGACTCGATACGCCCCCAATGCCGAGGCGCCTTTGGTTTTCTCCGGCATTCCTTGCTGCTCTTGCGTGCCAGTCGTATTCGGCGCGGCGGTCCATTTCTTCTCCGCGTTCTCGATCTCCTTGTCCACAGGCACGGACGCGGCTTTCATCAGAGACCCAACGGTGGAGGGCGCTGCTGCACCCTCGGTCGGCGAACCAATCTGCGTTGCCCCAATTTGCAGGATGCCGCTTTCGTTTGCTTGCACTGCGGGCTGGTCGGGTGGGGGCGCTGTAGACTGGCCAGACGGGGCAATCGGTGCAGGGTTGGAGAGTTGATCGCTAATCGCTTGGCAGCCTGACGAGCCGCTTAGCAGAGTAAGCAAGAACGTTCCTGCCGCTTTCCAGGCACGACAGCGCTGATAGCTTCTCAGCTTCTCATCCCTTCCTTGCATGACCTTCCCTCAAACTTGGCCGGCGAGCGATGCGTGTTAACGCTCCGGTATGTGTTCGCTGTGGTGCTTCACGGATGCATTTTGTCGGCGATGCAAGCGGCGGGTCCACCGCCGGGCGGAACGCAACCGGGCAGCGGCTTGGCCGGCCCCGGCTTTGTCGGTATGAGATCGCTATCGGGAATTTCGTGCGCGAATCTGCTTGTCGGCGGTTGCCCTAACGCCACGTATAGGGCGAATTGGCCGATGTCGTAGTTGACCACGGCATCCAGGTATTGCATCCGCGCGTCCGCGAGCAGGTGGAAGCTATTGAGCAGCTCGATGGGCAAAGCTCCTCGGATGGTAGCGCGGATACGCCGATAGTCCTCGGTAAAGCTCCTCCAGGCCATTTCCATACCGCGGCGAGCGATGTCGATCTGGGCATAGCTGGCGTGGATTTTGGCATAGGCGACGGCCACGTCATCGCGTACCCGGTTGAGTTCGCGGATGAATTCCCACTGAGCGATGTTCCTTTCGGCGCGGGCGACACGAATCCGGCCCAGATTGCCCACACCCAGGTTCTGAGCAGTCCAGAACATGATCACGTCCACATCCTGGCGAGGGCCAAAGCTGCCGAAGTAAGGCTCCTGGAACCCCTGGAAGCCGCCGGGGTAGGCCACCAGATTGCTACCGCCGCCAAAGGTGCCGGCGCTGTAGCCAGCCAGAACCGTCGGCGACAGCGGCAGGAAGATCTGCCGCCGCAGCTGCTGGACGGCCGCGAGGATATCGTTTCGCCGCGCCGCCAATTCGGGCCGCTGTTGCGTGGCAATGAAGATCAATTCTTGCAAGGGCAGCGTGTTGGGCACGATCTCGGTAGGAACGACCCAGCCATCGACAGCGTGCAGCTGCACCGATGG
>JAJPHU010000189.1 GCA_021325115.1 Planctomycetota bacterium
CCCCCCCAAGGGGGAAGGGAAAAGGCCGCTAGCCCTAAGATTTTCCACCCTCTCCCCCTGGTGGGGGAAGGAAAAGCTTCCTGGCACATAAGCCTTCCTACGCGCCCAAATCGAGAGGGGCACCCGGCGCGCACAGTTCCGGTTGACACCATTCCCTCACTCGCTACCATCGCCCCTCGCAGCGTGCGGGCATCCTGCTCGCGCTCTGTCTCTGTGAGGACAAGCGATGCGGCGACGGCTCTTATTCGGATTCGTGCTAATCTGCCTGAGCGCTGCTACGGCGCAGGGGCAGGCCATCCAGGAATTGCGCGGCCATCGTGCCGCCGTCTATGCTGTGGCCTTCCGACCCGACGGCGAACGCATGGCCACGGCCAGTTTCGATCATACCATCAAAGTCTGGGACGTAGAATCTGGCCGCGTGGTGCGGACCTTCACCGGCCATCAGGATAAAGTGCTGGCGCTGGCCTACAGTGCCGATGGCCGGCATCTTGCCTCCGCGGGATTGGATGGCACGATCCGATTGTGGGATACGGTAAACGGCCAGCCAATGGCGTGTCTGACTAGCTGTAATTGCTGTGTGCAGGGCATCGCCTTCACGCCGGATGGACGCCAGTTGATCGCCTGCGGCGAGACGGGTCTCGCTGAAGTGTGGCAGACGCCTAAGGGCATCCGGGAGCGGACGATTCCTATCAAACCGGAGCGGATGCCGCTGTATGCTGCCGCTGTGTCGCCGGATGGTCGAACGCTGGCCCTGGCCGGACTGGATGGCCGCATTCATCTATATAATCGGGCCACGGGACAGCAGCAGCGCATTCTCGAAGGCCATGCGGATGCGGTATACAGCTTGGCGTTTTCGCCGGATGGCGGCAGCCTGGTATCCGGTTCCGGCGATCAAACGGTGCGCGTGTGGCAGATAGCGAGCGGCGAACAACGCGCTTGCCTTGACGGACATCGGGGAGCGGTTTATCAGATTGGATTTGCCGCCGATGGTCGGCGGCTGGTCTCCGCTGGCACCGATGGCGAGGTGATCGTCTGGGATGCAGGCAACGGCAGCGCTTTGCATAAACATCGCTTTCCCGGCAAGACGTTGTGCGTTGCCTTCACGCCGGATGGCCGCCACATCGCCGCTGGCAGCGAACGCTCTACCTGTTATCTGCTAGAGCTGCCACGCCATGTCCGTTAGAGTCGCAATCAAAAAGAACCGCCAGGACGCCAAGAAAAGAAACTGGCCGAAAACCACGGCAATTGCTCTGCAGGAATCTGTCTCTTTTTTCTCGTGCTTTTCAGGGCGTTCGGGGCGTCGGGGCGGTTCATTTCGTTAGCCTCTGGAGCGCTGGCATGGTCACGTATTCGATGCCCAGGCGCTGCCCTTCTTCTTTCGTCTGTTGCTGGAATAAATGGGCTGTCGGCACGTCGATGCCGGCGCTGGCGTCTTCGACGAGAAGAACACGAAAACCCGCTCTGCGCAGATCGCGGGCCACATAAAAACAACAGATGTTCGTGGCAATGCCACACACGACGACGGTAGCAATGCCGCACGCACGCAGGAACTCCGCAAAGGCGGGATGTTGCGCCGTCAGCGCGTACGCTTCAAAATCACGATCGTAACCCTTGCGCCAGATGGTGTGAAAGCGCTCGGTGCGCAGGCCAGGAAGGAAGTCCGCGCCAGGCGTGTTCATAATACAGTGCGGCGGATAGAGATTGTCGCGCTGGCCGAAGAAACTACGATGATCGGGTGGATGCCAATCTTGACTGGCATCGATGCGCGCCCACGGCATTTCCAGCAAACGATTGATATTCGGCACAATCTCCCGCCCGCCGGGGACGGGCAGTTCCTTCGGACACAAATCGGTGAAGCCGCGCTGCACATCGACCACCAACAGACTGCTCGCACCAGGTTGTAAGAGTTCGCTCATCTTTGCCTCCTTTCTCTGTATGTATAGGGCATGTATAGGGTCAGTGGACGTCAGCCGTTCGTCAAGGAAACTCCGCTCTCGGCTTGCAGGAGCTATATGCTTGGGCTTGGCATGGTTCTTGCTAAATAGAATAGAGGTTTGGTAAGAAGGAGGATCGACAACGGAGTGGATCAAGAGAGACGCAACTGTGCAGAGCCAGCCCTCCTTGAAATAGGGGGCTTGCTTATTTCGACCGCCTTCCTTGGAGAGGGACCGTGGAGAGTATGCGCGGACAAGGACGGCAATACGGCCTTGGCTACCTCGTCGCTATCGCGGCCACGGCAGCGGTGGTTTTGGTACGCTGGTTCGTCCTCGCCGATGTTTTCGGAACAGAGGCGCCGCTTTATCTTTTCCTTTTCGCAGTGGCGGCCTCGGCATGGCTGGGCCGATTAAAAGCGGGCCTGCTGGCAACGGCTTTGGGCGCGCTGGTCGGGACGTACTTCTTCCTTGCGCAAAACGGCTGGGTTCTTGTCGGAACGATCGACCTGGTGCGGATTGTCTTATTCCTCTTTTCTGGCGTGGCCATTAGCTGGTTCGCCGAGTCGATTTATCGCAGTCGAGATCGAGCCGATCAGCAGCGAGAGTCGTTGCGGATCATTCTTGAGAGCATCGGTGATGCCGTTATCACCACGGATGCCGAAGGCCGAGTCACTTTACTGAATCCGGTTGCTGCCACTTTGACAGGCTGGACACCGGCCGAAGCGGCGGGGCGACCGCTCGAAGAGGTGTTCCACATCCTCAACGAGTGGAGCCGCCAGCCGGTGGAGAACCCGGTCAAGAAAGTGCTGTCCGAAGGCCGAATTGTCGGACTGGCCAACCACACGGTCCTCCTCGCCAGGGACGGCCCGGAGCGCCCCATCGACGACAGCGCCGCCCCGATCCGCGATGCCGAAGGAGCGATTCAGGGCGTCGTGCTTATCTTCCGTGACATGACCGAACGAAGGCACGCGGAGCGCATCCGTACACGCTTGGCGGCAATTATCGAATCGTCGGAAGATGCCGTCTTTAGTAAGGATCTGGACGGCACCATCACGAGCTGGAACCGAGGGGCGGAGCGGCTTTACGGCTACAGCGCGGAAGAAATCATTGGCAAGTCTGTTGCCCTTCTCTATCCGCCCGATCACCTCAATGAGTTTCCTCAAATCATGGAACGGCTCCAGCGTGGGGAGCGGATTGAGCAATTTGAGACAATTAGGATGCGCAAAGATGGACAACGCTTTGAAGCATCCGTGAGTATCTCGCCGCTCAAAGATGACAATGGAAGGGTCATCGGCGCTTCCGACATCACCCGCGACATCAGTGAGTACAAGCGCTTGCAGCAGCAATTGCAAGAGGCCGACCGCAAGAAGGACGAATTCTTGGCGACACTGGCCCACGAGCTGCGCAACCCGCTGGCTCCAATTCGCAACGCTCTGCAACTGCTGCGATTGGCCGGCGACGATAAAGCGACAGTCGAGCGTGCCCTGACCGTGATGGAACGCCAGGTACAACAAATGGTCCGGCTGATCGACGACCTGATGGACGTCAGCCGTATCACCCGTGCCAAGCTGCAACTTCGCAAAGAGCGAGTCGATCTGACGACGGTGGTGCGGAACGCGGTGGAAACCTCTCGACCGTTCATCGAGATGGCAGGCCACGAGTTGACGCTCACGCTGCCGAAGGAGCCGATCTACGTAGAGGCCGATGCAGCCAGGCTGGCCCAGGTCTTTGCCAATCTGCTCAACAATGCCGCCAAATATACCGAACAGGGAGGACATGTCTGGCTGACGGTCGAAAAAACGAGCGGAGGGTGTCACCCCTCCGGGGAAGCTGTCGTGCGTGTGAAGGATAATGGGCTGGGTATTTCCGCCGAACATTTGCCGCACATCTTTGAGATGTTTTCGCAAGTGGATCACTCCTTGGAACGCGCGCAAGGCGGACTTGGCATCGGTCTGACCCTGGCGAAACACTTGACAGAGATGCACGGCGGCACGATCGAAGCCTCTAGTGAAGGGGCAGGCAAAGGATGTGAATTTATCGTGCGTCTTCCCCAAATGGACGTTTCTTCCGTTGGGCAACAGCCAATCACTGCCTCGAGCGCGAGTAAGGCTGCGACGGGGCAATGTAAGATATTAATTGTAGATGACGATGAGGACACGGTTACCAGTATGAGCATGATCCTGCGCATCCTTGGGCATGACACGTATAGTGCTCACGATGGCGAACAAGCCATAGAAGAAGCGCGTTTGCACAGGCCCGACATCGTGCTGCTCGATATCGGTTTGCCGAAGATGAACGGCTACGAAGTAGCGCGCCGCATCCGCCAAGAACCCTGGGGCAAGGAGGTGAAATTGGTCGCCCTGACCGGCTGGGGACAGGAAGGGGACAAGCGGCGCTCCAAGGAAGCCGGGTTCGATTACCACTTGCTCAAGCCGGTGGAACCAGACGCGCTGGAAGAGTTGCTGAAAGACTTATGCTCAGACTCGACCTAACTTGTGGTAGGCACAGGTTTTGCAACGCTCACTTATAACGCCCGGTGCGGCACGTTGGCGAAAAGAGGTGGGCCATGCGTGTTCTCGTAGCAGACGATAACAAAGACGCGGCAGACACTTTAGGCATGTTGTTGCGGCTATGGGGCCACGAAGTCCGCATCGCTTACGATGGGGACTCGGCCCTTCTGTTGGCCCACCGCTTCAAGCCGCACGTCGCCCTACTGGACATTCAAATGCCCAAGAGGAACGGCGGCGAAGTGGCCCTCCAGATAAGAAGGCAATCCGGGTCTGAAAAAACTCTCCTTATCGCTGTCTCGGGGAGCGATCCGAGCGACCCACGCCTCGCGCGCTACAAGGGCGCTTTCGATGCGTTTCTCAGCAAGCCGTGCGAATGGGAACGAATCCAAGAATTACTGGCTGATTACCGTTCTCATACTCGTGAGTCGATGCGAATGTACAGTTAGAGGAGCCGGTGAGCGAGGCGTGTCCACGCCCCGATAGGGGGAACCGGGGCATGGATACGCTCCGTTCGCCGCTGCATGTCTCTCAATATGCCTTGGCGAACACCACGCGGCCTTCGGATGGCCGGCCAGTTACCATACACTTGCCGGCTTCCTTCTGGCGGTCAAAGGGAATACAGCGAATGGTTGCCTTGGTCTCCGCAGCGATGCGCTCATCCGTCTCGCGCGTGCCATCCCAGTGTGCCAGCAAGAAACCGCCCGGCTCCTCGATCTTCTTCTTGAACTCGTCGTAGGAATTGACTTCGTAGGTGTTCTCCTCGCGGAACTTGCGGGCACGTTCGAACAAGGCCGTCTGCATGGCGTGCAGCATCTCGCCGATGCGCACTGCCGCTTTTGTCAACGGCACCCCTGCCTCTTTCGCTTCCTTGCCCGGCAGATCGCGGCGTGCCAAGACACAAGCGCCTTTGGCGAGGTCTTTTGGTCCTAATTCGACACGCACCGGCACGCCTTTCAGCTCCCATTCGTTGAACTTGAAGCCTGGCTGATACTGCTCGCGGTCATCGACGCGCACTGTCACCGGCTCGTAGTTGAGCCATTCGCGCAGCGGCAAATCACGGATGCTCTCGGCCAGCTTGTTCGCTGCCTCTAACACGGCGGCGCGTTCGGTCTCGGTCTTGTAGATCGGCACGATGACAGCGTGGACCGGCGCCAGCCGCGGCGGCACGATCAAGCCCTGATCGTCGCTGTGCGTCATGATGAGACCGCCGATCAGGCGTGTGGACACCCCCCAGCTTGTCGCCCAGGCGTATTCCCGCTTGCCCTCCGGATTCTGGAAGGTCACGTCAAATGCTTTGGCGAAGTTCTGGCCCAGGAAATGGCTTGTGCCCGCTTGCAGAGCTTTTTTGTCCTGCATCATCGCCTCGATGCAGAGCGTGTAGACAGCGCCGGGAAACTTTTGGCCTTCGCTCTTGGGACCGACCAACACTGGCATCGCCATCCACTCCTCAGCAAAGTGGCGGTACACCTCAACCATGCGCCGCGCCTCCTCCTCGGCCTCCTGTTGCGTGGCGTGGGCGGTGTGGCCTTCCTGCCACAGAAATTCGGCGGTGCGCAGGAACAGGCGCGTCCGCATCTCCCAGCGGACCACGTTGGCCCACTGGTTGATTAACAGCGGCAGATCGCGCCAACTCTGTACCCAGCTGCGATAGGTGTTCCAGATAATCGTCTCCGACGTGGGCCGGACGATCAACGGCTCTTCCAGCTTCGATTCCGGATCCACCTCGACGCCCCCTCCGGGAATGGCTTTGAGGCGATGATGCGTGATGACGGCGCATTCCTTGGCGAAGCCTTCGGCCATCTGCTCTTCGCGGGCCAGGAACGATTTGGGAATAAACAGAGGGAAATAGGCGTTCACATGGCCGGTGTCCTTGAACAGGCGGTCGAGCGCTCGCTGGATTTTCTCCCAGATGGCGTAGCCGTGTGGCTTGATGACCATGCAGCCGCGCACGTCGGAATTCTCGGCCAACCCGGCGCGGTTGACGATGTCCAGGTACCATTGCGAATAATCCTTGGCTCGGCTGGTGATTTTCTCGGCGGCCATGTCGTCTCCTGTATCTTCGTTTCGCTTTTGCTGCGATTATAGTTGATGGATACAGGAAGACCAACCTCCCGAGGTCGGAAGTCAGAAGTCCACCGGAGTTTCTTTTCTGACTTCTGATTTCTGACTTCTGACCTCGGGTAGTTGTGGCCCGCCTGCTTTGATCTCAGCGCGGAAGAGATTGTACACCTTGCGTTTGGCGATGCGGTCGGCCAGGCGCGGGAACAGACGATTGACCAACACGATGAGCCGGCCATTCAGCGACAAACACACTTCGTTGCGGCCGTGTTCCAGTGCCCGCAGCGCCGCCTCAGCCACAGCCTCGGCCGTCATGCCGCGCAGGTGATCCAGTTGCAGCGCCGCCTTTTGCTCCAGCATATTCTGCGAGAAATTCGTCTGCGTCAGGCCGGGACAGACGAGCAGCACGTCGATGCCATCCTTGGCCAGTTCAGCGCGCAAGGCCTCGCTGAACCCCTGCACGGCGAACTTGCTGGCCGAGTATTCGCTGCGAGCCGGGATGCCGCGCTTGCCGGCGATCGACGAAATGTTGAGAATGGCCGGTGTTGTGCCCAGACGCAAAAGCGGCAAAAACTGTCGCGTTGTCTCGACCAGAGCGAAGAAATTGACTTCCATGATCTTGCGCAGTCGTTCGGGGCTGACCTCGGCGAAATGGCCGGTGGCGCCGATGCCGGCGTTGTTAATAAGCACATCGACGCCACCGAAGTGCCGCAGTGCCGCTCCGGCCATCGCTTCACGATCACCGCGCTGCGTGATGTCGGCGTGAATGGTCTCGATTACGCCGCCGGCCGCCCGAATCTTCTCGGCCAATTCGGCCAAAAGCACATCGGAACGCGCCGCTGCCAGCACACGCGCGCCGCGTCGCGCCGCCGCCTCGGCCAAGGCCTTGCCAATACCCTGCGAAGCGCCGGTGATGACCATTCGTAAGCCGTGCAAGTTGCGCCGCTGTCCCATGGCTCTCTCCCGATAGGTGTTCCCATGCCGAGTAGGGGAACGAGGATGTCGCTCTCAATTGTGCCATCGAAAGGACGAGGCCGCCAAGGGGACAAAGGGTCCAGGATTTAGGGTTTCGGGTTTAGGGTTGGGGATGTAAGGGCAATACGGTTTAGGGGACCATCATGTTCAACAGGGACCGAGAAGCTGGGCAAGCAAGTTGTCCTGCGGATAGCTGTGGCCAAGATGTTGGCGAAAGCCTTCCGCAAAGGCAACACCTGCTTGTCGGCCCTGCGCGGCACACCAATCGCGCATTGCCTGGACATATTGATCCATGCCGTGATGTTTTCGCAGCCATTCGCGCTGGCTGGCGTGGGCGGCCAGCATCTCGGCTTTGGCGTCGAGGACGGTGCTGATGTCAATGCGAAAAGCGGGTTCGATAGGACGTCCCAAAGCATCCTTACCTTCGATGGGATCACAATAATAGAGATACGGAATATGCGCAAGGGCTGGCGGATGGCCGCAGCCAGCAAAAAAATTCGGTATCGGTGCCCCGAAGACGGCGGCGCGCACCAGCGTGCTGGTCATTTCGTGATCGAGTATGTAGTCGGCCGGACTGTGCGTCAACACGATGCGTGGCCGCACCGTGCGCAGCAAGCGTGTGACGCGTTCCAGCGGCCGTTCTTGATAGAAGATGAGCAGGTCGCGTTCTTCCAGGCAGTGATAGGTAGCGCCCATAAGGGCCGCAGCACGGGCGCCTTCCTGACGGCGGATGCAGGCGATTTCCTCCGGTCCATGCTCGGTGGAGCCGCAATCCCCGGGCGTCATGCTGGCAATGTGGACCTGCCAGTCGCGCTCGCGCGCCAGACGCAGAAGCGTGCCGGCACACAAAAACTCGGCATCATCCGGATGGGCCAGCACGCTCAGGATGACATCAGCCATAGCGTTAAGGAATAGGAAATAAGAGATAAAGAAGAGGAGATAGGCTATTTTTCTCTGCTCCCTATCTCCTATTCCTTATCTCCTTGGTTTGTCAGCGCACTTGCGGGGATTCGGACTGCGGCGGCGTCTCTTGCGTCATCGAGGCAGTCAGTGATGGGAAGAGACGTTGGAGCACTTGTCTGCGCGATTGCTCGGAGATCAGCGGTTCCCCCTCATCATCGGTCCCGTCAAACGGCCCCCCCAACAACGGATTGTTCCAATCCTTCTCGATCAGCGGAGGCATCCAGCTCGCCAGACCCAGCGGGCAAGCGCCGCCGCCGGGAAGATTTTGCCAAGGCATCAGCAGCATGCGCACTGCCTCCGCCTTAAATTTCCGGCCATTTAACCGAGAATACAGATCGACAAAGCGTAGCTGAACCTCGAAGGTTTGCTCTTGAATCAAGCTGTCATTGCGAAAGACCTTGTTGCTTAAGAGCACCTTGTCGCGCCAGGCTTTCATACCATCCGGATCCAGATATTTCCGCAGCGCTTCCGGCTCATTGTTCCTCAGCCGTTGAGCGTCGAGCGCCTCGAAGAAAATCTTACGGGCCTTCACGGCCTCTTCCTTGGACTCCACTCGCGCTCGATTGTAGTGGACATCAAAATTGCAGAGGGTCTTATACTGAGCTAAATCGCGCAGGAACATAAAGGCAAAAAACTCCTCGCGCGTTTCGGGATCCAGCTCTTCCTCGCGCAACGTTGGAGTAAGAGCGGGATCTTGAATGTGTTTCTTTTTGGCGAAAGCGTAGGCGCGTTGTTCCAGGTTTTTTTGCTCAGCGGGACTGATGAGCAAGTGATTGTCCTTGCCGAAGCGCTCCCAGGCCCGTTCGGTCGTTTCCCAGGCTTTCTTGGCCCACCATTCGGGGCTGGTGCCGATCACGGCAGGAGAGCCGTCGGCAAAACGGTCGCCCGCCTCACGGAACCAGTCGGGGATGGCCCAGCCAGAGCCATCGAACCAGCCTTCATCCATTAAGCGTTCGGCCGTGAAGCGCTGGGCCTGGGCCGGGTGGCTGCGGAAAATGATCGTCATCATATGCTTGGGCAAACGCTGAACGACCGGGTTGGTGATCGGCTCGCTCTGTCCGGGGAGCCTGCCCGGCCGGGGCAGCGGTTCCTGGGCATAGCTGTACCAGGCCCGCGCGATCTGAAAAGCATCGTGAGAATCGTACAGCGGCGATTGATCGTGCAGCGCCGTTTCATCGGGCGGCTGCTGCCCCTCGCGGGCCGTCTCGTGATAGGGCGGCAAGACCGGAAAACGGTCGGCCAGCGGCTTCAAGGTATCTTGCTTCAGTTTCCAGGTGCCCGGCTCGGAAGGCCGCGGCGAATCCAACCACAAGGACGGCACGCGGAAATTGTCCTGTAAAAACTGCACCATGTCCTCCGCACGCTCACAGCGGAACTGGCGGAGCTGCTCCGACCTTCTTTCCCGTCTTATGCCCTGGCGCAAACGCCGCACCAACTGCGGATGCAGCTTGCAGAAATCCTCCAGCTCCGCCAAGTTGATCTCTTGACGGCTTGACGAGCCTACCTGGATCACTTTCCAAAAGCGGCCTGGATCACGCTCGTTGGGCGGGATCATGCTCAACTGCGACAGCGAACGCAACACGTTGGTTTCATCACTCTGGCAGATCTTATGCTGCGTGAAGAAGCCGATCGACCAGCGGATGTCGGGATTGTCGTGGTTTTGCCGTTCACCTTCAGCCAACAAGCCGATGCCGCGAGTGATGTAAAAATACTTATCGTTGACGCGATCGGACTCGACCGAGACGTTGTAGGCCAGGTTCCAGCTCTGGAAAATCCAGGGCGTAATGAAATGCGGCTGAAGCTTGGTCAAGGAGCGCGCGTACAATTCCAGTTCGTTCCACTGATTTTTCTTCTGGGCCTCTACAGCATTGACCCACAACAGGCACGTGGCCGCCCCGCGCGTGCCGATGGTGCTGAGGCGCGCCAGGGCCCCGAGCCAATCGACTTCGCCGCGACTCTCTTCACGGATGGACAGGTCGCGCGCTTGCGCATCCACGCCTTTGATGTCCATGCCGAAGAGTCGCACCTCTCCCTTCCGCCAGCCCAGCGCCAACGTGAATAGAGCGAGGATCAGCGCTCCATAGGTCAACTTGCGATATAAGGCCTGCTGCTGAAAAGGACTCGCCATGCTGGAGACTCCCTACGAGGGGGAACGGGGTGTGTGAACGCCCCGGGGGAAACTACCGGGGCGTTCACACACCCTGCTCACCGTAAATATTACGTTGGTCCTGCGATCTCCCGCCATTTGAGGAGATAATAAGCCGCAACGAACCAGGGTAACAAATACAAACTAAGGGCACCGCAATCGATCCATAACTGGGTCCAGGGAATGTTGAAGCCCTCGCCGACGTAGGAGGTCAAGTCGTAGCGATCCACATCCGGGATGAGATCGAGAACGCGGCGAATGAACCAGCGAAAGACCACATCGGTGGAAGTGGCCAATGTGGCGGCGGCGCTTTCTTCCAGGGGAACGAGAGCAACCTGGCGATTGGCCAGCCGAAACAGGGCCTCCATGGGGCCACCGCCGGGAGCGGTGCCGAAAGCAATCGATTGAATGTAATCGATAACGCCGCCACCCAGGTAAAGCATACCAGCGACCAACATACTGATGACGCCGCTCAGGTACGTGCTCAAGGCCACGGCCAAGCCGATTACCAGACACAGACGCAGCCACAGTCCGACCGCGCCCTTGTAAAAGTTAAGGGTGAAGGCTGCTATTTCGTGGCCGCCCTTGGGATCGTCCAGCCGCCAGTACAGATCGTACTTGGCCATGCCCACATATTGGGTGGCGCTTTGCTGCGTGACGGAGACGCGCGCTTGCAGCGGCGGACGCCCCGTGTTCCCGGATGGGGCCTGAAGGGCGTTACGAAACAATCCGGCCGGTACGTCGATATACATCGTATGATAATCGGTTATATCTTTGGCAGGCACGACGTAATAGCCGTATTCCTCAGCCAGCTCATTTTCGATGGCGGCATCGGAGAGACGGTATTGCGGCGGATCGCCCTCCAGCGGATTGGCCATCAGGCGGAGCCGTTTGTTATCCAGCCGTTCATTAAGCTCCAGCGGTGCAAGCGCCTGGGGCGCCAAGCGGGTGCGATAGCCAGCCAGCCATTCGTCTATGTCTTTTTTGGAGAACAGATTGCCCTTGGACATCCAACGGCTGCGATCGGCGTTGTAACTGTCTTTGTCGTGTTCATTGAAATGGGCCGTTTGAAACTCAAACTTGCAGGAAACGCCGCGGTTCTCAAAGCCCTTGGTGGTGCGATAGATGTCGAAAGCAAACTCGCAGCGGACGCTGTCGCGGCTGGCCAGAGAGCGCGGCACCTCGGGGAAGTCCCAGACGGCATATTGCGGCTCTTGATTGGGGGCCGCTGCGGTGATGTAGCTGCGATAGTCCCACTCGCGGCCGACGTTGGTGCCTTTGCTTTTGTCGCCGGTGTTCTCGAAGTGCAATGCGCCGTAGAACGGCTCCCGCGCCTTGAGGCTTTCGGCTGCTGCCTCGGGATCCACGCCGCGCAACACGTAAACGACACTCACCGACGTCATGAGCAGCAGGACCAGTGTCATCAGCGCTGTGAAGCCGAAGAAACGGCCCAACACGATCTCGAAACGTTCAACTGGCTTGGTGACGATGGTGTGAATGGTCTGCCGGCGAATATCGGTGGGGATGCTGAAGGCGGCCAAGATAATAGCGGTGACCAGCAGCAGTATCTTCATCATCCAGTAGACGACACCGACATAGCTGCGAACCTGATATTCCGGCTTGTACGGAATGAACCAGCTGCCAAACAACAGCACCAGAAGCATGGCCGAGAAACCGTACAAGACGCGGTTGCGAATGGCTTCTTTGAAGCTGAGCTTGGCCAAGGCCCAGATGCGGCGAAAGCGCAAAGCCGTCAGACCGAAGACAAAGGACAGCCCGGCCGCCACCAAGGCGCCCGCACCGCCGATTGTGATACCATACGCATAGGCTAGAAATGCCAGTTCCGGTTTGACTTTCGGTAGGAATTGAGCAAGCCAGGCGCCGCCAGCAATCAGGTAGGCGAGGAACGACACCGCCACGCTGGCGACGAAAATCCGTTTGTGCCACGGAGCAATGCGGGCGCGGTCCTCGGCACGCATACGCGTGTAGCCAGCCAGCAGCCATACAAGCACTCCGAAGGCTGCCCAGCCGCCCGCGCCTTGAATCCAGGCAAAGAGTTGGGCCGGAACGTTCTGATACAGTGCCGGATCGCGATCGAAAGTCAACACTGCGAACATATATATGATCCCCATCTCATCAGAGGTATAGAGATACAGAGGCCAAAAGACAGAGAATTCGTTTTTCTATCTTCTATTTTTATTTTCTAACCTCGACCCTCGACCCTCTGTACCGTCTCTACCCGCGGCAACGGCTCCTTGCCCGGCAAGAAGCGCCGGCCGGGATGGGCCTTGCTTTCTTCAACAATGCGCAAGAAGTAATCTTCCAGCGTCGTCGTCGGATGGCCAATCGTGTCCAGCTTGCCGCCGTGCTTGCGCAGCAACTCTTCCAGATCGCGCCGCAAGTCGTCGCTCAATTGCAGGTCGCTGGCCCGCAGTTCGATGCGGCGATGGTCCTGCAACAGCGTCTGCACTTCGCCATAAGCCTGCAATTCGCCTTCGTTGAGGATGGCAATGCGATCACACACGTCCTGCACGTCTTCGAGGCGATGGCTGCACATGATGACCGTCTTGCCCAGTGTGCGCAGGTCGCGGATGAGATCTTTCATCCAGCGGGCGCCGAGCGGGTCCAGTCCCGAAGTCGGTTCATCGAGGATAATGAGATCCGGATCGTTGATGAGTGCCTGGGCCAGGCCGATGCGTTGGCGCATGCCTTTGGAATATTCGCGGAGCGGACGTTTGCGGTCGGCCTTGAGGCCGACTTTCTCGATCAGTTCCTGGGCCTTGGTTCGGCGCTGGGCCGGCGGCAGATTGAAGAGCCGGCCATAAAAATCGAGTGTCTCTTCGGCGTCGAGGAAGCGGTAGAGATAAGACTCTTCCGGCAGATAGCCGATGCGTTCGTTCTTGCCCACGTCGGCGGCGGGTTTGCCGAAGACGAACGCCTCGCCGTCGGTGGGATAGAGCAGACCGAGCAGCAGCTTGACGGTCGTGGTTTTGCCAGAGCCATTGGGGCCAAGCAGGCCGAAGACTTCGCCTTGGCGGATTTCAATGTTGAGGGCACGGAGGGCGGTTTTTTTCTGGCGACCCCAGAAATCGCGATAGATTTTGGTCAATTTGTGTGTTTCAACAATCACGTCGTTCTGCATACGCCACCTCGTAAGTTTCCGCTGGCGAGTCGAGATTATTCGCTTCTACGCAGCGAAGGGGAAAAGCGTTCGCAAGGGGGCGAAACTTTTTCACCAATTTAGGGACTGCCCCTCACGAAAACAAGGCGAGCGGGGCGCCGGCTTACACCCAGAAATCGCGCCAGACGCCGTCCACGCCCCGTAGCTGATTAGGCCGAAAACGTGCCTTGTAGCACATGGAACCGCAGCCCTCGATGTAATAGCCGAGATAAACATAAGGCAGCTGCCGCTTCGCCGCCTCCTCGATCAAACAGAGGACGTTCCAGGTGCCCAAAGAGCGCTGCCGTTGCCGGGGATCGTAAAAGAAATAGATCGCCGAGAACCCACCGGCGGCAGCATCCATCAGAACATCCACATAGCCGACACCGATCAGCTGACCATCGAGATAATAGCACCACTCCTCGACGGGAAACGGATGATGTACAAACGAATCGACATAGCTGGAGGCATCACGCGGGGCATGTTCCGGCCAGCCCTTATGTTCGGCCTGAAAGGCGTGATAGCGGTCATACAGGGCGAGCTTGGCCCGGCTGACACTGGGCTTGCCGATGCGCAGCTCAATCACACCTTCGTTGGCCAGACGGCAGCGCCGCTGGCTGCGATCGGGCCGAAATTGCGGCACCACGACACGCAGCGATCGGCAGGCGCGGCAAGACGGGCATAAGGGATGAAACAGCATGTGGCCGAAGCGACGCCAATTGTCGAGCATACGTTCGAGATACTCACCTGGAGTCATCTCGACGACGTACTCGTATTCGAGGCTCCACTTTTGTTGCGGCAGATAGCCGCAACGCGTCGGCGGAGCGATGTGGCGAAATAACGATTCCATCACCGGCTCATTTTGTTCATCTTGCGCGCCCATTGACGAACCAGCCAATCGCTAATCGGTTGCGGTGAGTGCCGCAGCAGCCGCGCCTGCCAGGCCGACCTGGCAGGGAAGGCCAAAAACGGTTTACGAGCGCGCAGGGCGCAGAGGATGAGACGAACGGCCTCCTCCACCTCCATCATTTCCTTATCGGGTAGACCCAGGGGCGTTGTCAAGGGGGTGCGGACCCAACCGGGGCAGATCGTCGTCACAGCGATGCCTTTGGGCCGCAGCTCGATGCGAAGGGCATCCAGGAGGCTGTTCAGCCCTGCCTTGCTGGCGCAGTAGCCGCCCATGTGCGGCAGACCCCGATACGAAGCCATGCTCGACAGTGCCGCCACGTGACCGCTCTGCCGTTGACACATACCGGGCAGCACAGCGTCCAGAGTGTTGATGACACCGATGAGGTTGACCTGGATCTGCGCGGTGAAGTCCTCGGCGCGAAATGTTTCGGCCGGCGTTTCGATGCCAATACCGGCGCTGGCTATGAGCAAATCGGTTGGCCCGATCTGTTCTTCCAGGTGCTTCACCGCCGCACGCACCGCCGCCAGATTGGTGACATCGGCAACAGCGCAAGCCACGCTTTGGCTCTTGAGATCACTGGCGAGCCGATCGAGACCCTCGCCCTGGCGATCGAGGGCGGCGATGCGTGCACCCTCGGCAGCGAGATCAAGAGCGAGCTGCCGGCCGATGCCGCTGGCCGCTCCCGTTATCAAAGCGACACGATTGCGGAACGATGCCATGCTGTCTCCCTGATAGACCGGCAAATTCCTCCTCAGTGGGCTTACGCCCCCTCTCAGGGGGGCCAAACCTCAACTCAACAGCCCATAGGCCCGCAACGTCTGAGCGATGCGTGCCTCGCCGGCAGCGTCGAGGGGGCACAGCGGCAAACGCAATTCGCCATTGCCGCGACCCAGCAGTTTCAGGGCTGTCTTCACCGGAATTGGGTTGGTGGCTACGCTCAGCATGTCACGGCACAGCGGGAAGAGGCGGCGATGCCAGCGCAATGCCTCAGTCGGCTTACCCGCATCAAATGCCGACACCAATGCCTGCAAATCACGCGGGATCAGATTGCCGACCACCGAGACCACGCCGCGCCCGCCAATGCTCAAGAGCGGCAAGGTCAAACTGTCATCGCCGCTGAGGAGCGTCAGATTACACAGTGAAGCGATGTGCGACGCCTGATCGAGCGAGCCGGTTGCTTCCTTGATGGCGACGATATTGGGGATCTCCGCCAGGCGGGCGATGGTTTCGGGCAGGATGTTCGAGGCAGTCCGGCCAGGAATGTTGTACAGCACGATGGGCAGATCGCAGGCTCCGGCGACGGCCGCGAAGTGGCGAAAATAGCCCTCCTGCGTCGGCTTGTTATAATACGGTCCGACCAGCAGCGCGCCATCAGCGCCGGCGCGCTGGGCGAAGCGTGTCAGACGGATGGCTTCGCGGGTACTGTTGGAACCTGTGCCGGGTACGACTTTGATGCGTCCTCGCGCCTGTTCGATGACGGCAGCGATAACGCGCTCGTGTTCTTCGTGATCGAGCGTCGGTGATTCGCCGGTGGTGCCGACCGGTGACAGGCAATCGGTGCCCTGTTCAACGTGCCAATCCACCAGCTGGCGTAAAGCAGCGAAATCGATATCGCCATTGCGAAACGGCGTGACCAGGGCCACCGTCACCCCGGCGAATTGTTCGCCCTTCGTCTGGTTCATGTGCGTTCTCCTCGTTCCCGCGCGGGGCAGGGGAATGAGGAATTCTTAGCGGAAATGGAGGAAAACTTCAATCGGGGAACTGCACGCGCACGCGCTGCCAGATGCGGAGGTTCGGCGAAGTATGTTCGAGATGAATGATACATTCGAGAGTGCGATTGTCGTTACTGAGAGGCGCGATTTCGATGCCGAGATTGCGGCGCGGCGCGTACCAGAGCGCGAGACTTGCCACTTGGCCGCGAGCGACTTCCTCGCCAGTGATGTTGTCTTGAATGATGACCTTCTGGCCCACCTGAACGCGACTGGCAAATTCTTGCTCCACTTCCGCGCGGACCAGCCGCGGTCGGTCTGCAGCGAACCAGATGGCCGGCTGGTGCGGATTGGCGCCGAGGATCTCGCCTTTTGTGATCAGTATGCGCAGCGGCGTGCCATCCACCGGAGCGCGGACGATGCATTCATGGACGGCATTTTCCGCCTCAGCCAGGAGCGCTTGCTTGTCTTTGAGGTTGGCCTGCGCCAGGGCAATAGCACCGGCGGTCTTGTTCTTTAGCACCTCCAGAGCCGCCAGCTGCGCCTGCTCGCCACGGACAGCCTGTTGCGCCTTCTGGATCAGGCGCTTCGCGTCATCGGCCTCGAATTTGCTACCAAGGCTTTCGTCGCGCAATCGGTTCTTCTCGTCATAGAGGGCCTGGGCGCGTTCGACTTCGATCTCCGCGGCCTTGATCGCCTCACGCTGGGCGGCGATTTTCTTGTCCAACGCCTCGGCTTCCGCCTGGGCAGTCTGCCATTGTCCTTGTGCTGCCTCAACGCCCGCTCTGGCTTGCCGAACTTTCAGTTGCGGCACAGTATCGTCCAGGCGAAAAAGTTCTGTGCCTGCCTTGACGAATTCGTTCTCCTTGACTTTGATGCTCTCGACCCGTCCTGGCTGCAAGGGATAAAGTGGAGTAACCCCCCCTTCAATATCGACGTAAGCTATCGAGTTCCAGCGTTTCTCGTCCGCAGGTAGGGAAACAGCAGTAGCAGACGCGGACGGATGATCGGCACGCGAGTGCAAGCTCAGGACCGCGATCACAAACGACGCTGCCAACACCAGCACGCCCAGCGAAAGCGCAAGCGGCACACGCCAGCGCCGTCTCGGCGGAGCAGATGAAGGAATCGGCGTCCGATAGTTCACTTCTCCGGCAGGCTCAGAGGAAATAGGATCCAGGATCTCCGCTTTCATGGCTCACCTCGCCTGTTTGAGGGTGTGCAAAACCGGCTCGCGTGCCTCGTGCTCCTCCTGCTGCCAGAGGCGGCCGTCTTCCATGTGGACCACGCGATCGACATGTTCAATGATGCGGGCATCATGGGCGACGACCAAGACGGTGGCGCCGCGATCGTGAGCAGCGCTGCGCAACAGCTCGATGACCTGCTGGCCAGCCTTCCAATCGAGGGCGCTGGTCGGCTCATCGGCGAAGCAGAAGTTCGGCTCCTTGATAAGCGCGCGACCGATGGCCACACGCTGTTTTTCTCCGCCGGACAGCTCGGTCGGACGCAAATGGGCCTTTTTGGCCAGACCGAGCAAGTCGAGCATCTCCTCGGCCCGGCGTCGGGCTTCGCCGGCCGAAGCGCCTTCGCCCCAGCGCAACACCATTTCCAGCTGCTGCCGGGCTGTCAGGGCGTTGAACAAATTATATCCCTGAAAAATGAAACCGCAGTGCCGCAGTCGAAAACGCTCACGCTCCAGGTCAGACATCGCCCACAGATCATGCCCCAGGGCCATCACTGTGCCGCTATCAGGGTGCAAGAGCCCCGACAGAATGGCCAAAAGCGTCGATTTGCCGCTGCCGGATGGACCCATGAGCAGCGTGATCTGTCCAGAGAAAAGCTCAATCGACACATCATAAAGGACGGTCGTCTTTGTCTCTCCCTCGCCGAAGCTGCGCGACAGATGCACGCCTTGCAGGGCCGGCGTTAACAGCGAATCGTCAATCATTACAGCCGTTCCTCGGGATCCCCTGTTTAGCCGCAAGCCGCAGGCGAGCACTCGTCTGCGGCTTGCGGCTAAACGAAGTTAGCGAAGCAGCATGGCCGGCTCGATCTGCCGCAGCGAGCGCAGGGCGAACAGACCGGACACCAAAGCCATCGCCAACGTCACTGCCGCCGCAGCACTTAACAGCCACCACGGCAAGGCGACAATGGCAACCCGTATGAAATATTCCACCGCCCAGGCCAAGCCATAGGCGGCCGGCAGAGCCAGGGCTATTCCTATAATACCAATCCAGAACGACTGAGACACCACCATGAAGGCGATGCGCCAGCGCGGAATGCCCAAGGCCCGCAAGACCGCGTATTCACGCAGCGAGGCCACCGTGGCTGCATACAAGGTCTGACTGGTGACGACGGCGCCGACCAACAGTCCCAAGGCGGCGGCGTAGCCCAAGGCGATGCCGGCCTTGGTCCGCAGCAGCCAATGCAGCCGGGTCCGCTTCGAGAATTCGTCCTGTGTGAAGGCCAATACGTCCTTGTATTGATTGAGCTGCTTGACCACCTTGGGGGCATCTTGGCGGTTTCGACACTGACCCAGCACGTAGGTCGTCGTATTGTCTTTCCATACCGGCAAACACTTGCGGGCCGTAGCGATGGAACAAAGCACGTAAGGACCGGCCAGACTAGGCAGCCCATGCGTCGTGCTGACCACGCGCACCGGGTAGCCGGAGATTTCCGCCTTCTTTTCGATCTCGACTCCCAGCTTCTTCTCGTCCGATTTATCGATGATAACGGTCCCTTCCTCGGCCAGCAGGCCGCATTGCTCCGGCGTCAACTCTTTGATTTTGCCCAGCGAATCGGGACTCAGGTGCGAGCCGATGACCATGCATAGCTCGCTGCCGCCATTGTTGGGCTTGGACCAGAAAGCGAAGCCCTGCAAGTAGATTTCACAGCGTTTGATCTCCGACAGGTAGGCCATGCGCGCCAACCTGCCTTCTGGGATTGGCCGGCCCAGATCGACGGAGGAAACCTCGGGTGCCCCCATCCACACATCGGCTTTCGTATGATCGATGGGGATAGAGGTGATCGAGAACAAACCCAAGAGTAAGCCGACCTGCAAGGCGATAAGCAGAGCGCTGAACGCTACCGCCAAGACACCGGGCACGTAGCGCTGTCGTTCATACCACAGAGTTGTCAGCGAATACGATGCCATGATACTCACCTAAGTCCACCTGAGCGGGGGTATTAGTCCCTTGAGATTTGCTCAGGGGGCTAACGCCCCCCGCTCAGCGTTTTGAAATCATTTTTAAGTTGCCAGCAGCTGCTTGCCCGTTGCCCGATACAGGCCACCGTCCTTTGTGGGCCAATGACGGCAAGTCTGCCAAGCTGCCGTCAATGAAGGTGTGATGCCACAGCTGCGTAGCCAGCACGCCGACCAGCCCCATCTCAATCGAAATGCGTCGCGGCAGCCAGCGCGGCAGATGCCGGAACGCTTTCCGCCAATAGGCGACTGCTTCGGGCTGGAAATAGCCGGTACGGCGCAGCGATTCGGGGCTGAGCAATTCGCCGACGTACTTCAGCCCATGCTCCAGGTGAAAGCTATCGAAGGGGGCGCGGAACATGGCCTTGCGGCGGCGCACGATGGACCGCGGCAGCCAACGCTCGGCCATCACCCGCAGCAACGCCTTATCGCGCAGGCCGCGCAGCTTCCAGTGCGGCGGTACTTTAGCCAGGAAATCAAACACGGCCTCATCGAGAAACGGATAGCGCGTCTCGACGGAGGAATTCATGGCCACGCGATCGCCCTTGGCGTTGAGCAGCAGTCCCGCTAGCTGGACGCGAGCGCCCATTGCCAACTCGCGGTTGAGCGGGTGCCAGCGGCGCATGCGGTCGAGATTGAAACCGAGATCCTCATAGGGCGAACGATCTTCAATCTGCTTCATCATCCACGGGCTGAAGAAGCGCGGCTTGGAAATGCTGAAAAAGCCATAGATGTCTAGCCAGGCGTTGTGGCCGCCGACCGCCGCCTGGGCGCGCTGCACGAATTTCCAGGCATCTTTCGGCGCTCCTGTCAACCGCACGAGGAAGCGGCGCATCCGTTGACTGAGCGGCAGGCCCGGGAGAAAGTCAAGGCGGCTGAACAGCCAATTGAACTTGTGCCAGGGATAGCCGGCCAGCCATTCATCGGCCCCTTCGCCGGTCAGGGCTACTTTGTAGCCGCGCGCATGGACCTCGCGCGCCAGCATCAGCAGGGCAGCACACGACGTATCGATCACGGGTCCCTCGGCAGCGCGAATCAGGGCTGCGTAATTCTTCAATACTTCTTCCTGACCGCACGTCACCACAACCGGCTCGACGCCGATATGCCGCGCCACCAACGATGCCCGTGCGCTTTCATCGAGGTCCGGCCGAGGGATGCGAATGGTAAAGGTAGGGATCGGCTCGCCGCGCACCCGGGTGGCCAAGGCCACGACAATGCTCGAATCGACGCCGCCCGACAGATAGGAAACGACCGGGACATCGGCCCGCAGCCGCCGCGTCACGGCGCCGAGCAATACTTCCTCCAGGTGCTTGGCCAACTGCTGACCGCTGCGGACGTAATCTTCCTGGCCGCAATCGGGAAAATCCATCTGCCAGTAGAGGTGCTCGCTAACCTGAGCTGCCTCACCCCCAGCGCCCAGCTGGATGCGCAGATAGCGGCCGGGCGGCAATAGCTGAATGCCGGCGAAACAGGTGGCCGGGCCGGGCAGAGCATAAAAAGTGAACAGGTGGTTAAGCCCCTGCGGGTCCGGCCTGGCCTCGACCAGGCCCGAAGCGAGCAGCGCCTTGATCTCGGAAGCGAACAACAGCCAATCGCCCTGTTGTGTCCAGTACAAGGGACAGATGCCGAAGCGATCCCGCGCCAGGATGATCCGCCGCCGCCGGCTGTCCCACAAAGCAAAGGCGAACTGGCCGCGAAGCTGCGCGAAGAATGCTTCTTGATCGTCCTCCCAGCAATGCGGAATCAGCTCCGTATCACAGTGCGTGGCAAAACGATGGCCGCGCCTTTCTAATTCGGTCCGCATTTCGGGGTAGTCGAACAGTTCGCCGTTGAAAACGACGGAAACGCTGCCGTCCTCGTTATGGATCGGCTGGCGTCCATCGGCCAGTCCGACAATGCTGAGACGGCGCGAGGCGAACGCCAATCCGGGGCGTTCGAGGAAGCCGTGTTCATCCGGCCCGCGATGATAAATCGCTTCGGCCATGGCGGCGATCGCGCCGGCCGGTGCCGATCGGCGCGCCCCTGATAGATCAATAATCCCTGCGATTCCGCACATTCCCTTTCCCTTTTCCGGGCGCCTCATGCTGCGGCGTATAAACGTCGAATCTGACGGGCCAACAGCGCGTCGACCAGGCGCGGCAAAAAACGATTGACACGCAACAGCCACCGCGCATCCCAACCGAGGACGGTCTCGGTGCGGTTTTTCCGCAAGGCACGTATAATGCCGGTCGCCACTTGTTCCGGCGGCATGCCCCGACTGACATCAAGCTGATAGCGGCCGGTGTTGCGCAAAAGGTTTCGCCATAAATCGCTGCGTGTCACGCCTGGCAGCACCAGCAGCACATCAATGCCGAAACGCACCATTTCGCCACGCAACGCTTCGGTCAAGCCGCACAGGGCGAACTTGCTGGCCGAGTATTCGCTCCAGGCCGGAATGCCGCGGCGCCCGCACATCGAGGCCACGTTGACGATGGCCGGACTGCGGCCGTTTCGTAGCACCGGAATGGCCAGGCGAATCAACTCCGCTGGGCCGAAAAAGTTGACTTCCATCACACGCCGCAAAATCTCCTCCGAACTTTCGGCGAAATGGCACCAACTGCCCACGCCAGCGTTGTTGATAAGCACATCGAGTCCGCCGAAATGGTCGACGACAGCCGATAGCATGTGCTGTCGATCAGCTTCGCTGGTGACATCGCCAGGCACAGCAAGCGCTTCTGCGCCGAGGGCCGTGAGGGACTGGGCCAGCTTCTGCAACGGTTCGACCGAGCGGGCGACCAGGGCCAGCCGTGCGCCTGCCTGGGCCGCTTGCTCCGCCAGGCAGCGGCCAATGCCGCTGGACGCTCCGGTCAGCAGAATGCGGGCGCCGCGTAGTTCTCGACGCATGTTATTCTCTCCCGCAGCATTTGTCAAACTACCAAATCTTCCCAACTTATCCAAATTTAACTGATGCCAAGCATCCAGGCTTTATGCTTTCGCGCGAAAAATCAGAGCAGGGCTGGTGAGGAGGACAGTTTGCCGGATACGACCGTCACGATCGTTTCATTCAGCAGAATCGGAAACAGGCAGGCGGACACGTATTCCTTACCCTTCCGTGAAATCCCTCTCCAATTCTCAATAGATATTTTAGGGAGAAAGACGCTTAAGGGAACATGAGGCTGATTTATCGTTTCGCGCATCCCCTGCGCGAAACGATAAATCGACGCGGTGTTCAACTTCCCTCCACCTCTTTCTGCGTCAAGCCGTGCTGTTGACGGTGGTAGATGCCATCGAACAGTTGCGTGGATTTGAAGCGTTCATGGCGGCCATCGCCCGCGACAGCCTTAACCTTGCCGCGTAACTGGCTCAATTCCTCCTCGCTCAGCCGCTGGAAATGGCGCGCGATGGCGATGTCCTGCTTGAGCACCTCCATGGAATCGATGCCGCAGACCAGACTGGCGATATCCTGGCTGAGGGCGTAGCGTCGCGCCTCTGCGGCAGTGCAGACATGAGCAGCGACGAGGCGGCCCTGATGATCCCGGCCGCCGCCCAGGCTTTTCATGCCCAGCACGGCGACGCCGCGCCGGTTCGCCTCCGGTACTACCTGGCGCTGGAAACTACGATAAAAGTAGTCGCAAATGTTAATAGGCATCTGCACGGTGTCCCACGGGTGGCGCTTCAGCATCTCCAGATGGATACGCGGATCTTTGTGGCCGGTGAAGCCGATAAAGCGTACCTTGCCGGCCTTCTGGGCCTTGAGCATCTCGGCGAGGCAGCCACGCTCCATAATCCAATCGGGATCGTTATCGTAGTTGATCTCGTGGAACTGCACGAGGTCGATGCAGTCCGTACGCAGACGGCGCAGGCTGTCTTCGAGGTGTTGCTTGACCGTCTTGGCGTCGCGGCCGCAGTTTTTGGTCATCAGAAAGCACTTCTTGCGTTTGCCGTCCATGCTCAGCGCTTTGCCCATAATCTCTTCACTGCCGCCGTCGTGATAATCCCAGGCGTTGTCGAAGAAGGTCAGCCCTTCATCGAGGGCAGCGTGCATGATCTTGATGGCTTCAGCTTGATCCTTGACGGCGCCGATGTGCCAGCCGCCCAGGCAGATGATTGAGACACGCTCACCGGTCTTGCCCAGCGGCCGAGTCGGCAATCCCTTGGCGGAGGCGTCGTCAGCACCGGGAGCACCGGCGGTGAACGTCAAGGCGGCACCGGCGGCAAGCGAGGTTTGCAAAAATTCACGGCGATTGTTGGGGATGTCCATCATAGCGTCTCTCCTGAAAGTAAGAGTTGTAGGCGAGCGGGGTCGCGTTAGCGCCCCGAGTGCGGTCGCGTTAGCGCCCCGAGTGCGGCTCTCTCGGGGCGCTAACGCGACCCCGCTCGCCGATATTCTCTTCCGCCGGGGCGCAGATGGCAAGCAAGTTCTCGCTCAGGGCAACGGCAGCAGTCCTTGCAAGAAAAATGCCGTCGTGTCATACTGCACTTGTTATAATAGGCAAAGGGATACTTAACTCTGGCTCAACCATGTCCGCAGGCACAACAGCGTATCTGGTGGTTCGTCGGGAAGATGGCTTCGGCGATGTCTTTCCGCTCATCGCGGGCCAGACGTACACTGTGGGCCGGGCCACCACCAATCGCATCGTGCTCAAGGACGACCTGTGTAGCCGCGAACACGCTGAGGTCAGCTACCACGGCGGCCGATGGCGCCTGCGCGATCTCAACAGCCTCAACGGCACTCGTGTCAATGGCGTCCGCCTCGACGATGAATGGGAGCTGGCGCCGCAAGATGACATTTACCTGGGCCGCACGCATCTGCTGTTCGTGGAGGACATGGGGCAGCTGCCGGACCTGCCGCAGCAAAAAGGGCAGCCGCAATCCGAAGGCGTGGCCATCCGTAAACGCCTGGGCCAGACGCGCTTCTTGACGCCGCAGCCGGAATTGGTTGATGATGGCACCGTTGTCCCCGGACAGCGCCACGCCCTTAGCCGCGATCTGTCCTTGCTCTATCGGCTGGCCCTCGACATGGGTTCGGCCAGTACCTATGACGAGCTGTGCCGAATTGTTCTGGACGCTCTATTGGAAGCCATTCCCGCCGAGGTCGGCGCCATTCTGTCGGTGGCTCGCGATGATCGCGACGGCCCGCCGGCCGGCGTCCGCGTCCCTTCTTCCGACATCGGCAAGCAGCTCCGCGGCATCGAGTTGGAAGTGACAGCTCATCGCCACCGCGACCCCAGCATCCACGACTACAAGCGTGTTTCTGAATACGTCAGCAATGAAGTGTTGGCCAGCCGCGAAGCCATACTTGCCGAAGATGTGGCCCGCGATCGCTACCTGCGCAGCCGCGAGAGTCTCAGCGATCTCGGCGCCACCAGCCTTATCTGCGCTCCCATCGTTTTCGGCGACCGCGTGCTGGGATTGATCCACCTGTACTGCACCAATCCCCACAAGGCGCTGGACGCTGAAGACCTGGAGTTTGCTGTCGCCGTGGCCAAGCAGCTGGGCGGCGTCATTCACCAGATGCAGCGGCAAGTGTCGCTCAGCGCCGAAAACCGCTCGCTGCGCGAACAGCTGCATGTCGAGAGCGAACTGATCGGCCAAAGCCCGGCAATGAAGGAGATCGAGCAACAGATCGCCCGTGTTGCCGGTACCAATGCCACTTGCCTGATTCGCGGAGAAAGCGGCTCCGGGAAGGAGTTGGTAGCCCGTGCCATTCATTATTCCAGTCAACGCAAGGATGGGCCGATCGTCTGCCTCAATTGTGCCGCCCTGACCGAGACACTCCTGGAGAGCGAGTTGTTCGGCCACGAAAAAGGCTCGTTCACGGGCGCTACCGAGAAGAAGATTGGCAAATTCGAGGCGGCCAATCACGGCACCATCTTCCTCGATGAAATCGGCGAGATGAATGTAGGCACCCAGGCCAAGCTTCTGCGCATTCTGGAAGGTCATCCGTTCGAGCGCGTCGGCGGCAGCGTGCCGATCCGCGTCGATGTGCGGGTGGTGGCGGCAACGAATCAGCCGTTGGAACAGGCTATTCAGGAAGGGCGTTTCCGCCGCGATCTGTTTTTCCGCCTGAACGTGGTCGAGATTCGCGTACCGCCCCTGCGCGAGCGCAAGAGCGATATTCCGCTTCTGGCCGAGCATTTCCTGCGGCGTTTCGTGCGCGAGACCGGCCGCAAGATCCGCGGCTTCACACCGGCGGCGCTGCGCAAGATGGAGGAGTACGACTGGCCCGGCAACGTCCGCGAACTGCGCAATGTCGTCGAGCGTGCCGTCGCTCTGGGCACAGGACCTTTCCTGGATGTCAATGACATCTGGTTATCCTCGTTGGAAATCCCTGCCGCTGCCGTGTCGGCAGCAAATGCAACCACGTATCGGCCGTTGTCTCTGGAAGAAGTCGAGAAAGACCATATCCTCAAAACACTGAATTACACCGACTGGAACAAGAGCCAAGCTGCTCGCATTCTCAACATCGAGCGCTCAACTCTGGATCGCAAGATCAACAGCTACGGATTGAAACGCTGATCGGACCGCAGGCCTCAGGTAGACGAACAGCCGAGGCCAGCCGGCCGACTCCGCCCCATCGCCCGTCCCGGCCTACTTCCGAAGATGTGCCCAAGGCACACAAAAATAGCGGGGTGCCTCTCTGGATATTGGCGAGCGGGGTTGCGTCAGTCGCCGAGAAAGTTTTTCCATTCCCTCCCCCACCAGGGGAGAGGGAAAAGACCGCTCGCCCGTAAGCCTTTCTCTACGCCCAAATCAAGAGGGATACCCAAAATAGCGTTGGTCTTCTTGACAGTTTCTTGCGTTTTTGTCATATTTGAGGAGAATGACATTACGGCTATGCTCGCGCCGTCACTGCGGCCTATCCGCAGATGGGATTCTGTTGCAATGGTTACAACCGTTGAGGCGATTCGAGCGGCCGAACCCCAACATCATTGAGGGGAGATCTCCCGTGTTGAACTACACCCGTTGGTTGAAGGCCAGTTACCTCGCGGCATTAGCAACAGTCCTGGTTCTGTTGCTGTCCAAGCCGGAACCTGTTCGGGCGCAACGCACCCTCGCTTATGGCTTCTTACCGAGCGAGATGTCCATGGTAATGAGCAGAACCATGCTGGCTTCGATGGCGACTCCCATGTCGTCGTACATGAATGCCATGATGATGCTCTCGCAAGCGGGCATTCCCGCCGGAATGGGCGTCGGCGGCATGGGCGGCATGATGGGTATGGGCATGGGCGGCGGTATGATGGGCATGGGCGGCGGTATGATGGGCATGATGGGTATGGGCGGCATGTCTATGATGGGCATGGGCATGAACGGCATGTCCATGATGGGCGGCGGCATGATGGGCATGGGCGGCGGTATGATGGGCATGGGCGGCGGTATGATGGGCACTATGATGGGTGGCACGGGTATGGTAGGTATGGGCGGCATGATGGGCATGCCTATGGGCGGCATAGGTATGGGTATGGGCGGCATGGGCGGTTTCGCCGGCAAAGGCTTCGGCGGATTCAACGGCAAAAAGCCGCTTTGATTCACAACTCGATTCAACGGCAAAAAGCCGCTTTGATTCACAACTCACTGCGCCGATTTATCGTTTCGTGTAAGGGCGTTCCTTACGCGAAACGATAAATCAGGTCTCGCCTTGACAGGTTTTGTTTCTTGTGCGACTTTCTTTGACCGTCCTTATCGTCTGGACCCTCAGGAGGGCCAATCATGGACGGTCGATCCTCTTTGCTTGCGGTCCCCTCGGCCTCTTTTCCCGCTGTCTCTCGCAATTTCTCGCCCTCAGCGTCCGAGCCGTGCTGGCGTCTCTCTCTGGTATTGCCGGCCTACAACGAGGAAGCCGGCATCCAGCAGGCCATTGAAGAAGCGTGCCAGGCGCTGGAGGAATTAACCACTGCCTATGAGATCCTGGTTGTAGATGACGGCAGCGGTGACGGCACCGCCGACCTTGTCGCCGAGTTGGCGGCGGAGCGGCCACACGTGCGTCTGTTGCGGCACGAGAGCAATCGCGGCTACGGTGCTGCTCTACGCACCGGCTTCGCTGCCGCGCGTTTTGAGCGTGTTGCTTTCACCGACGCCGATTGTCAATTTCACCTCGCCGACCTGGGCCGGCTATTGCCGCTGTCCGATCGCTATTCCCTGGTGGTCGGTTGGCGGCAGCATCGGCAAGATCCCTGGCGGCGCCGCTTTCTCTCGCGCGGCTACAACATGCTGACCAGCGCTCTCTTGGGCACGCGCGTCCGCGATTGCGATTGTGCGTTGAAAGTGTTTCAGCGCGAGGTGTTGCCGAAGCTCTTGCCGGAGACGAACACGTTTTTCGTCAACGCCGAGATGCTAACCAAAGCTCGTCAGCGTGGTCTGGAAGTGGCCGAAGTCAGCGTACGTCATCGTCCCCGTCTGCGTGGCCAGAGTAAGGTATCGCTACGAGAGGTGCCCCGCACGTTGGCGACGCTGCTGCCGTTTTGGTGGTCGCACGTGCTGTTTCCGACCGGGCGAGCGGGGCATGGGAACGCCCCGGTGCGGGCGCACCGGGACATTTCCACGCCCTGTTCGCCGATCGTTTTTGGAATTCTCCTCTTGCTCGCCGCGACGCTGTTCTTTCTCCGCTTGCGTGCGCCGCTGCTGGAGCCGCAGGAGCCGCGCTATGCCGAAATTCCCCGGCAGATGTTCCGCTTAGGCCACCTGCTGGTGCCGGTGCTGCACGGCGAACCCTATCTCGACAAGCCGCCACTGTTGTACTGGCTGGTCATGGGCAGCTATGCCGTGTTCGGCGTCCACGACTGGGCGGCGCGTCTGGTGCCGGGCCTGGCCGGCGTCTTGACGGTGCTCTTGACCTATTGGTGGGGCCGCCGCGTTGTCGGCGAACGGGCCGGCCTGTGCGGAGCGCTGGTGCTGTGTTTGTCGGCCGGCTTCGTCTACCGCCAGCGCATGCTCAACATGGACAGCCTGTTGTGCCTGTGGGTGACGGCGGCCCTGGCCTCGGCGCATGCGGCCCTGACCCCCCTCGTGTCTTTCCCCAATTCGGGAGGAGACACGAAGGGGGTGCGCCAAGGGTGGTGGTTCTTATCGGCAACGGCCTGCGGCCTGGGACTGTTGACCAAAGGCCCGGTGGCACTGGTGTTGATTGCGATGCCGCTTGTCCTTTATACGTTCCTGGAGCCGCGCTGTGCCCGGCCCTGTTGGCGCGATTGGACGCTTTTCGTCCTGTTGGCCGCGGCCTTGGCCGCGCCGTGGTACGTCGCTGTAATGATGCAGGTGCCGGACTTCGCTTACACGTTCTTCTGGCGACACCACGTCGAGCGCTTTCTCAGGCCGTTCGATCACCAGAAACCGGCCTGGTTCTATCTGCCCGGACTGCTGGCCGGCATGTTGCCGTGGACGCTGCTGTTGCCCGGCTTTCTGCGCTTCCTCAGCCGGCGCTCGCTGCATGCGGCGCGGCGCCGCCCGCCGGCCCTGGGCTTTTTCCTCTTGTCATCTCTTCTATGTCTTGTTTTCTTCTCGGCTTCCGGTTGCAAGCGTCCGGCCTACATCTTGCCGGCCATGCCGCCCTTGGCCCTGGCGCTGGGCTGCTATCTGAACCTGCTTGTGCCGCGCCCCCGCCGTCAAACGGACACGGGAATACGCTTGCTGTGGCAATGGCGCTCGCGCCTGGCTGGCCTGGCTACTCTGCTGGTGCTGATACTGGCCCTCGCCATCCTCACCTTGGTCGGCTTCAAGCACCTGCTCTCCCCCAGCACCGTGTGGATCCTGGTCTTGCTGGCTGCTTGCAGCTTTGCCCTCCTCTGCACGCGCCGCCTCTCCTGGGGCGTCTGCGCCGCCGTCACCTTCGTCGTGCTGACCCTCGGCGTCTATTACTTGCAGCCCGCGTACAATCGCCAGTTCGCCCGGCATCATCTCACTAGGGCAGATGGATGGTAGATTGCGCCTGGCGCCGAAAATGGCCAGGGGTCTGGCCGGTAGCACGTTTGAAAACGACGCTCAGGTACTCGGCGTGTTGGTACCCCGTCAGCGCAGCGATGCGGTCCAGCGGCAGATGGGTCTCGACCAATAATTGCTGGACGCGCCGCAGCTGCACGGCGCGAATTTCGGCTTGGGGCGAATGCCCCAGGTATTTGCGGAATTTGCGCTCCAGAACGGTCCGCGACTGCGGCGTCTGTTCCAGCACGTCCCGCACGCTTATCCCCCGACAGGCCTGTTCCCGGATGTAGCGGACGGCGGCCGTGAAATCGGGATCGTCGATGGCCAGCACATCGGTCGATTGGCGGGTGGCCACGCCCAAGGGCGGAATGAGCCATTGCTGTCGCGGCGGCCGGCCGCCAGCCATCAGACGATCCAGCAGGGCAGCAGCTTCATAGCCGATGCGCTCGGAATTGGGGACCACACTGGACAACGGCGGATTGCACAGCTCACACAAGAGCGCATCATTATCTACACCGATCACGGCCACCTCTTCCGGCACGGCCAAGTTGGTTTGCTGGCAAGCGTCCACGACCTTCCGGCCCAACCCATCATTGCAGGCCAGAATGCCCACCGGCTTGGGCAACGACCGAAGCCAGCGCTCGATGTCCTCCTGCTCGCGCTCCCAGACGCGCGAGTGCCGAATGCCCCACGCCAATTCGTAAGCCCCGCAGAAGGTTTCTGTGCTGCCCAGAGCAGAGCGAAAGCCTTTGCAGCGCTGTTGCGACCATTGGAGGTCTGTAAAACCGCAAAAAGCAAAATAACGAAAACAGCGCTGGCGCAGGTGCTCGGCCGCCAGCCGCCCAATGGTGGGATCGTCGGAGCGAATCAGCGGCAGCCACGGATTGGGGTAGAAATCGTTCAGATTGACCAGGGGCACTTTCAGCTTGCGCAAGTGTTTGAGCAAGGGAGGTGGGAGGCGAAAACGACAGATGATGCCGTCGCCCCGCCAATTCAGGAGCCAGCGCGGCAACGCCCCGTCCAGCCCGCTGTACTCAAAGACAAAAAGCGACCACGGTCGATGTGCTTGCAGATAGCGAGCGATGCCGCTCAAGATGTGCCGGGCATGAACAGTGGCGGTCTCAATCAGCAACACTACATGTGGGTATTGAGCCATGACTGCCTCCTCGTATCTATTGTCCCCATTTGGACAAAGGATCTCAAGGAAAAATACGCTAGATCTCAATGGACTCCGGATGCCCCGGCGAGTACCATTTATTAAAATTTCACAAATAAATAGCAAGCGAAAAATAACGAGTACTACTCTCTCACAACCTCAAGGGTGATTTGTGGGGCAGCGGCTGTACCGTATCGGGACGGTATACCGCTGATCCCTCATAATCCGAGTTTTCCTTTCGAGGAGCCAGCTATGCAAGCGGTCTACCTGTTTCGGCGAGTGCGCGCCTTCACCTTGATCGAACTATTAGTAGTGATTGCGATAATCGCAATCCTTATCGGGCTGCTCTTGCCTGCGGTTCAGAAGGTCCGCGAAGCCGCCAATCGGATGCAGTGCCAGAACAACCTCAAACAGATCTCTCTGGCGACCATCAACGCCGCCGATACTCATCAGGGACTTCTCCCCCCTAGCTTCGGGATCTACCCCGTACCCGTCCCGGCGCCCAATAACGGCGATGCCGATCTGTTGGTCCACATCCTGCCTTTTATCGAGCAACAGAACTTGTACAACCTCAGTCTCGAGCCTGATGACTTTGCTGCCGGCAACCATGGCTTTAATGGAAATAATCCTACCTATGCGGAATGGGGACAGGCGGGCTATTACAACTCCACCATCAAGACTTATCAGTGCCCTTCGGACCCCACCCTTAGTATGGGATGGGCTCCCAGCCAACTCATGACCAGTGTCGGCATCAACGGCCAAGTTTTCCGGCTCTATGCCCCACCCTGGAATGGGGTCCCTGCGATGAGGTACCCAGCTTCGATCGCCGACGGCACTTCTCAGACCATTTTCTTCACCGAGAAAGAAGCCGTCTCCTACGGCGGCACGGAATGGGCGCCGACCAATAACGTCAACATCTTTCGGGACTGGGGGCCTTTGATTGCCAGCACGGATAACGGTGCTCAGACAGCCTATACTGGCGTGGCCGCTATCTTCCAGGTCACGCCGCCCATGGGATGCAACGTAGGCGACCGCTGGCCGAATAACGGTGCCACCGGCGGCTGCGGCCACGGCAATGTGGCTAGCTCGCCGCACGTCGGCGGTATCAACGCCGCCTTGGGCGATGGCAGTGTCCGCTTCGTGGCACAAGGTACAAGTCCGTGGACTTGGTGGTACGCGCTGACGCCGGCCGGCGGTGAAGTGCTGGGGTCGGATTGGTGAGAGGAGAATTTGTCATGATAGATGTGTTTCTTCAGAGGGGCGGTCGTGTTCGGCGCCATCACGCTCCTCACTCTCTTGCTTGGGCGGCGGGCTGGTGCGCGTTGCTGCTGGCTGGCTGTTCCTCTTCCCAGGGCACCATCACCGGGAAGATCACTTATCAAGGCAAGCCCCTGCCGGCCGGCACTGTAACATTCGTACCGACGCAGGGTGGGCACGCCGTCACGTCCGAGATCCAGGATGGGGAGTACAAAGTTACTAAGGTGCCTGTGGGGTTGGTGAAGATCGCCGTTACTACACCGTCACAAGCCCCTTCCCCCCAATTCCTGGAGACGAAGATGGCGCTTCCTGCGGACCTGCTGGAGAAAGCGCAGCCAGGCAAGTCGGCCGAGAGCCCCGCTAAAGCACCCAAGGCTAAAAAACCGGTGCCGATTCCCACCAAGTTCAGCGACCCGGACAAGTCCGGACTGACGTACACAGTGAAAAGAGGCCCTCAGGTGTTTGACATCGATCTCCCGGACAAGTAATCTGCGAACGAGACGAGCCGGAAGCGGAAGCGAGGGCCAAGCATTCCTCGCTTCCGCTTCCAGCCCGTTAGGAGGCTTCTCTCTATGTGCCGCTGGTTAGTTCGGTCTGGACTTTTTGCGCTGGTATTGGCTTTGTCCAGTCCCTTTCTTTGGGCGGGTTATCATTGGTATGCTGGACAAGCCGCCTTCAAACGCTATCACAACGCCGAAGCTTGCCAGCATTTGAATGCCTGTCTCAAGATCTGGCCGTGGTCGCGCAGCCTCTCCTTGCATCTGCTGGCGGCGCGGGCGGCGCGGCGCGAGGGCAACTTCGAACAAGCTGCTCTGCGTCTGCAAGAGATACAGACCAACTGGGGCGGCCAAGCCTCTTCGGACATACTTCTCGAATGGGCCTTGCTGCACGCGGCAGGCGGCGATTTGGACAAGGTCGAGCTGGACCTTCAGGACCGGGCACGCAAAGATCCTCAGCACGTGTTTCTTATCCTGGAAGCCCTGGCAGAAGGGTATCTGCGCATGGCGCGGATTGCCGAGGCCCTTGCCTGTGTGAACGAATGGCTAGCGCACGAGCCGAACAATGTGCAGGCTCTGAATCTGCGCGGCTCCATTTACCGCCAGAGCGGCGCCTGGGCCAAAGCCATCCCCGATCTTCGCCGCGTGATCGAACTCGACCCGGAACGTCCCCAGGTGCGCTGGTGGTTGGCCGTCGCCTTGGTGAATGTGGGCTATTATGAGGAAGCTGCCCAGCATCTGGAGTTCCTCCGCCAACGTCAACCCGAGGACGTGGAAATTTTGGTGCGGCTGGCGATCTGCTGGCATCGCCTGGGCCACAGCCGACAAGCGCGCACCCTGCTCGATACGGTCTTGACCCAGCACCCTGAGCACGGCTTGGCCCTTTTCACGTGTGGAGAGGTAGCCCAGATCAACGGGCAACTGCCCGAAGCGGAGAAATGGCTGCGCCAGGCCGCTCGCGCCCTGCCTTACGATTACAAAACACACTGGGTGCTTAGCGAGTGCTTGCGGCAGCAGGGCAAGACCGAGCAAGCCGAGGCCGAAGCAGATTATGCCAATCAACTCAAAGACCGCTGGGCACGGCTGGAGGAAATTACCTCGCATTATATGTCACAGCGGCACAATGATCCGGCCTTGTATTGGGAGCTGGGCAAGCTGATGATCGAGCTGGGCATGGCCGAAGTTGGCAAGAACTGGTTGGTGAGCGCGTTACGCCTGGATGAACATTACGTCCCGGCGTTGACGGCTTTGGCCGATTACTATGAGCACAAGGGCGATCA
>JAJPHU010000184.1 GCA_021325115.1 Planctomycetota bacterium
GGTAACCAAAGGATCCCAGGCGAGCGCATGCCGACCAACGGGGGTTGTCGGTTCGCGCCCGCACCACTCCCAATGAGGAGAGTCAAACCGTGAAACGTCAACCCAAAGGCGCCAAGGAGCGGACACAAACTATTCAAGTTTGGACTTACGAACAAGCCCGCGCTGCTGTGCCTTATATTTCCTCCATTCTTCGTTCTCTGCGTGAGCACGCTTTGGAGGCCCTGCAATCCTATCACCGGGCCAGGCGCATCGCCAACCGGCCCGGCCGGCCTGATCGTTCTACCCTCATCGCCCAGCAAGAGGCCGAGCAAGAGGCGCGGCGCGCTGACGATCGCTTCCGCGATGACTTGGCCGAGCTTCAGGCAATGGACATTTACACGCTGGACCCGATCCAGGGTCTGGCTCTTGTTCCTTTTGTCTACAACGATCAGTTGGCCTGGTACATTTTCGATCTCTTTGATGTACAGCCGCTGCGCTTCTGGCGCTATCAGAGTGATCCCGAAGATACGCGCCGTCCGGTGACGGCGATGCAGCGAGCCCCTTACGAAGGGACGCGAATCGTTTGACACCATCGTGATTTGACCGGCTCACCGTGTCCGCAAGGACATTCCTTGCGGACACGGTGAGTTGGCAATAAAGGTCTTTTCCTCATGCGCGTGCAACTCCCCGCAGATTGGAAGGCGGTCCTCGCCGAGGAATTGAAGCAACCTTATTTCCATAAGCTGAGCGAATTCGTCGATAAAGAACGTGCCGAGCACCAGGTCTTCCCGCCGGAGGAGGACGTTTTCAACGCTTTCCAATTGACTCCTTACAAGAGCGTGAAAGTGTTACTTTTGGGGCAGGATCCCTATCACGAGGAGGGCCAGGCGCATGGGCTGTGCTTTTCGGTCAAGCCGGGCGTGCCCCTGCCGGCGTCGCTCGTCAATATCTTCAAAGAGCTGCACAATGATCTCGGTTGCAAAATTCCCAATAACGGCTATCTGGTCCCTTGGGCGAAGCAAGGCGTTATGCTTCTCAATGCCGTCCTGACCGTCCGCGCGCACAAAGCGAATTCACACAAGAACAAAGGCTGGGAAAAGTTCACTGATTCGGTTATTCACGCACTCAATGAACGGGAGCGTCCTCTCGTTTTTCTGCTCTGGGGCACCTACGCGCAGAAAAAAATCAAATGGATCGACACCCAGCGCCATCGCATTGTGACTGCGGCCCATCCTTCGCCCTTGTCGTCCAAGAAATTCCTCGGCAGCAGATGCTTCTCCGCTGTCAACAGAGCACTCGAAGAACTGGGCGAAACGCCGATCAACTGGCAGCTGCCCGACCTGTGAGCCGGCAGAGGAGTGCCGTAACCAATTCGGCCGCAGTCCACACCAAACGCAGCACCAGCACCGCCAGCACAACGACGGCGCGGGCATCTTCGCTCCCCATACCCCCAATGCCAACCAATTCCGGCGTCAACAACAGCGTCAGTAAAAATTCGCGTACGCCGATCCCACCCGGAGCAATGACCACGATAAAGCCGATGACGTAGGACAGTCCCATGATGGCCGGCAAACGCGCCGTTCGTACGTCGAAGAGCGGCCAATCCGCACCGACGAGACCACGCAGAGCAGCCGCGAAGCTGGCGCCCAGAAAGAGCCAGCCGGCAGCGGCCAATGCCAGCCCTTCGAGGAGGTAAACAAAACGGATGTGTGGCAACTGATCCGGTGAGGCCAACGTCGCACCGGTCCTGCGCAACGCCAGCCGGTTGAAGATCGTCGGATGCAGCGGCACGAGAAACGCTACAAGCAGCAGTATCGAAAGCAGCACAAGAACGGAACGTTGTACGCCGCCCTCGTCGGGCTGCTCCAACCACAGGAGATGCCGCAGCGTCTCGGTAGTCAGTCCCGCTCCCACATCTGTTCCCAGCATAGCGAACAGTACTGCCGCCACCAGCACGCCTGCTGCCATCGTCGTCAGCACTTCATAAAACGCGCTCAACACCGCCAAGCCGATGCCAACGCCGTGGCCATGTATCAGGCTCGTCCGTAAGAACAGTGCCCATGCCTTGCCCGGCACATACTTGCCGAGTTGACCGATGTAGTACGCCCGCAACGCCGCACCCAACGACGGATGGGCCCCGAGATGGCCAAGCAAATGGCGCCAGTACAGTGCCGAAAACCCTTGCCCCAACTCATACAGCAGACCCGATAAAAGGAGCCAGCCGGCATGGAGGGGACGCTGTCCTAGCTCCGGACGCTGGAGATCACGGGCGAATTGCCTTCCGATGAGAGCGAGAAGGACAAACCAGAGCATCGTCTTGACAAGGGGCCAGAGTCGTCGCCAGTTGCCGCGCATGCGACGATTGTAGCAGAGCCAATCGCTGTTGTCCCGCTGTTGATCCGCATGTGCGGCCGATTCTCGGTAGTGCCTTTGCTGTGATAGTCGCACCGGGCAATGGCAAGCTGGATGTCAGCGTCCGAGAGTAGAGCGGGGAATCCGTTGCCCAACGCGTCGATTGTGTACTCACCTTCGCGATGCTTACCCCGGCGTTGCCGACCGTGCCGCTGTCTGATAGTTTTGGTGCAATGTCCCTCTGTGGCCCTTCAAGGAGATCTGTCGATGAGACGAACGTTACTGTTTGCTATGATGATGATGGCGATCGGCGTGATGGCGAGCGTGGTGCTTGCCGATGAAGCCAACCGTGAGAAACAAGCTCCCTATGCCCATGTCGTCATCTTTCGCATGAAGGAAAATGCACCCAAAGATGCAGTCGAGAAGGCCATCGCCGATTGTCATGAATTGCTGGCCAAGATCCCTTCGGTGCGTTCGGTGCGCGCCGGCCGGCCCGCCGCCAAGGGCACCAACGAGAAGGGCGTACCCAAGATGCAATACGATTTTGCCCTGCTTGTGCTTGTCGAAGACGCCGATGGATTAGAGGCGTATCTGAAGCACCCTCTGCATTTGAAGTTTGTCGAGAAACACGGACCTCATTTCGACCGGGAGAAACTGCAAATCTTCGATTTCCTCGACCAATCGAAGTAATGGAACCAGTGAGCAGGGCGTGTTAACGCCCCGGTTTCGCGTTAACCGGGGCGTTAACACGTCTCATTCGCCTAAAGGTACACTAACAATGAGCGATACGGAAAAATCTGCGGAACAAACTCCTCCTCCTGCCGAGCAACAGTCTGCGGTCAAGCCGCCGCGCGAAAGACCACTGCGTCAGGGCGGCAAAGTGCCGTCGCTGCAACAGGAGCAGGATTATGGTTTCGGCCAAAAGATCGATGCCTTCGATGAGGAGATGGAGCGGCAGCTCCAAGAGGCCATGTCTGGTCTGTCCGACAAGGATCTCTACGGCGAGGCCGAACGGCCGCCCGCGCGCGGCAAGGCCGCCCCGGAGACCGGCCCCAAGAAAGGCAAAGTCTTCCGTATCCACGGGCAGGACGTATTTATCGACCTGCCCGGCAGTCGTACCCAGGGTGTCTTGCCCCTGACGCAATTTCCCGAAGGTCCGCCCGCGCTGGGCAGCGAAATCGAAATCAACATCGAAGGTTTCGACAGTGCCAATGGCGTTCTGTTGCTGTCGCGCAAGGGAGCAGCCGTCGAGGCCGACTGGTCCAGTGTCGCCGCCGGCATGACTGTCGAGGCTCGTGTCACGGCCGTCAACAAGGGCGGCCTTTCTGTCGATGTCAACGGTATCCGCGGCTTCATGCCCATCAGTCAGATCGACCTCTATCGCGTGGACAACCCGGAGCAGTTTGTCAATCAGCGCTTGCTCTGCCTGGTTACAGAAGTTAATGCGGCGGAGCACAATCTCGTCGTCAGCCGCCGCGCTCTCCTGGAAAAGCAGCGTGAGGAGACGCGTGAAAAGCTGTGGAACGAGTTGGCCGAAGGCCAGGTTCGCCAGGGCATCGTACGCTCACTCAAAGACTTTGGCGCCTTCATCGATCTTGGCGGCGTGGATGGCTTGCTGCACGTCAGCGAGATGAGCTGGCAGCGCGTGCAAGATCCCTCAGCCATCGTGCAGCCGGGGCAGACCATTCAGGTGGTCGTGCTTAAAATCGACCGGGAGCGTCGCAAGGTTAGCCTGGGACTCAAACAATTAACGGCGAGTCCGTGGGACAACATCAGTACGAAATATTCTATTGGCGATCTCGTAACGGGCAAAGTGTCGCGTCTGACGGATTTCGGCGCCTTCGTCGAGCTAGAGCCGGCCGTTGAGGGCCTGATCCACATTTCCGAACTGGCGCCGCAGCGTGTTTTCCGTGTCAGCGACATCGTCAAGCCGGGGCAGGAAGTGCAGGTGAAGGTGCTGAGCGTCGATCCGGCCCAGCGGCGCATCGCGTTGTCGCTCAAGGCAGCACAACCCAAGGAGCCGGAACCAGCAGCGGAGGAACCGGAACCAGAGCCGGAGGCGCCCACCAAACCGTCGCGTCCGCGCACCACACCGTTGCGCGGCGGCACTGGATCAGGCGCCGGACCACTCTTCTCGCTACCGAAACCGCTGACCAATGAGAAAAAAGGATAGAGTATGTCAAAAGATGTCGAATGGATGTATCATCGCCGCGGTTGAACCAGTTGCCAGAAAGCGCAGGGGTTCCTTGCGGCCAACGATGTGAAAGTGACCGGCACGGTTGTGGATGCGACGAAGAACCGACACGGCCGCGCCGAGGCGTTGAAGCTGGCCCATTCTGTGAAGCGCGTGATTGCGGCACGCGGCAAAAAAGTCGCCGTCTTCGATATGATGAATGATCCGCCCGACGATGAGACATTGGCCGCGCACCTTCTCGGCCCTAGCGGCAACTTGAAAGCACCAACACTGCGTCTGGGCGATACGCTGCTGGTCGGCTTTGGCGAGGAAGCATATCGGCAAGTATTTGGCGATCGATAAACGAGGACCGGGCGATACTGCGAACACAAGCAAAACAGAACGAGATGGTTCAGGAGTCGTGCGGCGACGCATTGACACTGAGCGAGACCGCCCCATATCTGAAGTTGACGGAAACAGACGTATGGGGCTGCCACGGAGTTCACTTACTTCTCCGGATGGATATGCGGATGATGATGGTCGTAAAATCCCTTATGGCTACCGAAGATTTGTTCGAGCATCCGCTCGTTGACGATCTCGCGCGGGGGGCCTTGGCAGGCAATGCGGCCATCTTTCAGACAGAGGACATGATGAGCCATACGATCGACCACGTTGGTATCGTGCGAGACCAACAAGATGGTTGCACCAGTTTCGCGGTTCAAACCGGCGATTAAGTCGTAAAACTTCTCTCCTTCCTTGAAATCGATGCCAGCAGCTGGCTCGTCGAGCAGCAGCAGTTCCGGCTGCGGCTCCATTGCCAGGGCCAGAAGCACACGCTGCAATTCGCCGCCGGATAACTTCTCGACCGGCTGATGCAGCAGGTGCAGGGCGTTGACCCGTTCGAGCAATTGCGCCATACGCTCGCGTACCGGGCGTGTGGCACCGAGGAAAAGCGGACGACGCTGCAGCGCCAGGGCGAACAAGTCGTAGACGGTCAGCGGCAAATTGGCCTCGATGCGCAGGCTCTGTGGCACGTAGCCGACGTGTTCGGGATTGGGCCGGCTATGGTCGTGGCCGCAGTGAAACTCGATACAGCCTGTATAGGGCACTTCCTTAACCAGGGCGCGTAAAAGAGTGCTTTTGCCGGCGCCGTTGAGACCGATCAACGCCGTGATCTTGCCCCGCGCCAGCACCGCGTTGACACCCTTGAGAATAGCGTTGCCGCCCAGCGTGACGTGAAGATCTCGGATCGTCACCAAATCCGGCTTCATGGTAAACCCTTGGCCAAATTGTCGAGGTTCTGTCGCATTTTCTGGTCGTACCATTCCAGACTCTTCAACTCCTTTCCGTCCGCTTTGAGGTCCTTTTGCTCTGCTGTTTCCAAGGGATCGACCTCCACAAAAACGATCTCCTTGTCCCGGTCCCTCATAGTGTCGCGCAAAATTTTCGCCGACGTTTCCGTAGGATACTGCGGCTCAACAGCGATAACGCGGACATCCTTTTCCTGGCACTCCCTGGCCAATTTCACCATTTCTGCCTGCCCCGCTTCTGCGCCCGGAATCCGTTCCAGAACACCCACAATCTCCACATCAAAGCTCTTGGCGAAGTACCCCAACGATTCGTGGAAGGCAATGATCTTGCGATTCTTCTTATCCTTGAGCCGCTCCTTGCCGTAGGTGTGCAGATCCTGGAGCTTTTGGATGTACTTGTCCGCATTCTTGTCGTAGTCGGCCTCATGGTTGGGATCCACTTTCTTCAGCTCGTCGCGGATGATCTCAACCAGAGCGATGGCCTGGGGGATGCCAAGCCAGATGTGCGGATCGTAGTCGCCATGCTCATGCTTATGTTCATGCTCGTCTTCCTTGCCGTGCTCGTGATGTTCGGGGAGTCGGAGCAATAGTTTATCTTTGCGTTTGTCTTCCTCGGCGAGGAGCTTATCGCCGAGCTTGACATATTGGAGATGAGGATTGTGGCTTTCAATTTGAATGGAATCGGCAAACTTGTCGTCGAGAGACAGACCGATGGCGAAGAACAGGTTGGCCTCGCGCAGCAGGATGGCGTCCTGGGCGTTGTATTGATAATGATGCGGTCCCTGGGTAGTGCAGAGGCAAACGACGCCGACATGATTACCGCCGATGTTGCGGACGAAATCGTCCAGGGCAGGAATAGTGACAACGACGCGCGGCGGGCCGCCGCGATTGCGCCAGACTGGCGTGGATCGCGCACAGCCGAGAAAGCCAGCTGCCAGCACCAGTGCTGTCACGATCTTCAACGTCCCTGTCTTGTATCGCTTCGCCATCACCAAACTCCTCGAAAGGAAATACTTTGTTATACCAGTTTATCTATTCTGACATGGTAATGGCCGGCGGCCGAATTGACAAGACGGGAACCACAATCCCCTGTTAGCCCGCTACGCCCGCAGGAGAGCCTTGCGGGTGTGGCGAGCTAGCAGGGGATTGTGGTTTCCGGGGTTCTAGGTGCTGACATGCTGGCTCGCTGCCGTGCCTGGCTGGCCATACAGACGCAAATGCTCATGATGGCGGCGATGATGGTGATACATCAGCCCCACAAAGGTGATGCCCAGACCGATGAACAAAGACAAGGCCGACAGGACCAGGCTCAGTTTCAGGCCGTTGTCCATCTCATGGATTTTGACGTGCGATCCTTTCAGGTCTGGGACCGTTTTCAGATTGGGCGGGTTTGTTGCTTCGCCGCTGGGCGGCTCATAGCGGCCAACCCAAGCGTAGCGCGTGCCGATGCCCTGGGCCGTCAGACCTAGCGCGATCAGAGCAGCGGCAGCGATGATCGACCCACATAGTGCGCGCATGAATGCTCCCTCCAAAGAAAGACAGGAATCAAAAACCGAGTTGCCGGGCACAGCCGCCCATAATGAGCAGGATGCCCGCCAGAATGATGAGAAAACTACTGCAACCACAACCCGCCCACGGGCCGTATGGCCCCTGCGGATTGTAATAGCTGCCACTGCCGAACAACGGACTTCCACCCATACTCATGGCACATTCTCCGTGAAAAAAGGATCTCCGCCGCGCCGCCATCAACGCGCCGGCGCGATGCGGTGCTGGTCATATGCTAATTTGGCCGCTTTCGCTTGCGGAAGCCATCGCCGCAATTGCTCAATGCGGCGTCGGTCGCTGGGATGGTTTGAGAGAATCTCCGGCAGTTCTCCCCCGCGCGACAAACGCTCCATCTGCTGCCAGAAAACCAGAGCTTCATCCGGGTCGTAGCCGGCGAAGGTCATCAAAAACAGACCGATGTGGTCGGCCTCGGACTCTTGCTGGCGGTCGTAGGCTTGGCGATACAGCCAATTGACCTGGCCCGATTCTTCAATGGTGATGCGTTCGTTGGCATGATGGGCCAACGCGTGGGCGATCTCATGCGCCAGCACCGTTGCCAGCTGGTCATCGTTGTCCACAATGCGCAACAAGGCGGTGAAAACAGCTACCCGCCCACCCGGCAGACAGAAGGCATTGATTTGCCGGCTGCGGATGACGTGGAACTGCCAATCGAAACGATAACCCCGCAAGTGCAGATTGATCTCACGTTGCAACGGTTCAATCTCCACAGCTTGGACAATGCGCTCGCCGACATGGCGCACATGCTGCACCGGCTGAGAATTCGGAGGGAGCAACACATCCTTTTGCTGCGCCTCGTCGAGAATCTGTCGATACGCTTTTTGACCCAGTTCGTATTCTTGTTTCGGCGTCAGGCCGAGGATCTGGCGCCGATGTCCCGGTCCCGAATTCGCTTCCGGACTCGGCGGCATACACCCTTGTCCGGCCAGGAAAACGAGAGCCACGAGGATCGGCCGCGAATCGGATCGAAGCGTTCGGTGCATTTTCTCTTTCCCGGAAAGTTATCCGCTGGCAAGGTCAATGCCTGAGGTACATTTAGCAACTGACGTGCCATAGCCTACATTTCCGGCCCGTGAAAGATCAATCAAGTGAGGGCATAGAGAGTGTGAACGCACTTAATCTACGAAAATAGGAGATAATATGAGGAGTGTCCTAACGATACGGTGTCTCATCAAGAACTTATTTCGCTGCGAGTAGGAGAGAGCGCGGGGGGTGCCGCGCTCCCTCCTGTTCGCAGCGAAACAAGGATGAAACGTTCCCTAGTGCATCTTCTCCTGATACATCTGCCAGGCCAGCAGACCACCGGCGACGACGCCGACGCCCAACAGCGCTGCCGTCCCCACACCGATAGGGCGGCGCCAGTGCTGCGACTGCCCATTGCCTTCCATCACCTGCGGCAGACGGCTGTGAATCCGCGGCTCCAGGGCAGACGGACCATGTTCGACGCTGAGGTACGGCGCCTGGTGCAGCGCCATCTGAAGCACCTGCGCCAAATGCAGTGGCTTACGGCCGGCACCCTGCAAGATCTGCTCGTGGCAGCTGAAACCGTCGGCGATGATAAGCATATCCTCGTCAGCCTGGCGCACCGCTGGCAACAAGCGCTGCTCGCCAATTTGCATCGAGATGGCATAGTGCGACGCCTCGAAGCCAAACGAGCCGGCCATGCCGCA
>JAJPHU010000052.1 GCA_021325115.1 Planctomycetota bacterium
GGACGCCAGGGGCGGCCGGCATGCAAGGGCGGCGGAATGCGAGCTTCCACGGGACGCCAAGGCTCGAAAGGATTCACGGTGCCTTTCATGAAATGCGCTCCCTCAAGAGATTCGATCCGGAAGGACCCATCGGGACCGCTGATACTTATTAGAGTATCCGACGACCCTGGGAGAAGGCAACGTTGGTAGCGTCTCAGAGGCGGCTTGGGCCACTCTAATCCCTTATAATGGAAGACAAGTCGAGAGCCAACATAGCAGAGGGCGATTCTCATGGCCGAGCGCACACCCTTGCACGAACAGACCAGCGCGGCCGGGGCCGTGTTTGTCGAAGAAGCCGGTTTCCTGGTGCCCGCTCATTTCGGCAATGCCGTGGCGGAGTACCACGCCGCTCGCACCGCAGCCGTGCTCGTCGATCAGTCGCCGCGCGGCAAGATCGAGGTACGAGGGGCCGATGCCGCACGCTTTCTGCACAATTTGACGACCAATGATATTCTTAGCCTGACGCCGGGTGCCGGCTGTGAGGCATTTCTGACCACGGCCAAGGCGAAGGTCATCGCCTGCTTGTTGATTTACCGTCATGCATCCCCCGTTGATCCGCCGGGATTCTCTCTCGATGTCGCTGCGGGGGCGGCTGATAAGGTGATTCAGTACCTGGATCGCTATCTCATCAGCGAGCAAGTCGAGTTCACAAATCATACGGCTGCATTCGCCCAGATGCACCTTGCTGGCCCGCGCGCCGCGGCCCTGCTAGAGCAAATCCTTGGCGACGCCAACCTGCCGGTGGGATTGTTGCAGCACACGGAGGTTCGTTTCGACGGCAAGGACAAAAGTTGGCTCCGTCGCCACGATGCGCTCGGTCTGCCGGGCTATGACCTCGTTTGTCCAGTGGAACAAGCGGCGAATATCTGGCAGCGCTTGCTGCAAGCAGGAGCACAACCGGCAGGGTACGAGGCATGCGAAATTCTTCGCATCGAGGCGGGGCTGCCGCGCGAAGGCGCCGACATTGACGAAACCACGTTCGCTCCGGAGGTGGGACGCAGCATCGCGACAATTTGCTACACGAAAGGGTGCTATCTCGGTCAGGAATCGATCGTCATGGCCCGCGATCGGGGGCAGGTCAATCGCACATTGGTTGGTGTTCGGTTGCCGGATGGGCCAGTGCCGCCCGGCAGCCGGCTCTTCGCCGAGGACAAAGAGGTTGGCCGCATCACTTCCAGTGTGCATTCACCGCGGCTAGGCATGGGCCTCGGATTGGCCTACGTCCGCCGCGGTCATCAGGAGCCGGGCACAAAATTGCAGGTCGAGAGAGCGGGAAAGCGCTTGCCGGCCGAAGTAACCCAAGTACCGATCTGAGGAGAGCTGGAGGGCACGCGGGCAGCTCCCTCTATGGTTTTGTCTGCACTTAGGGTTAGCGGCCTTTTCCCTCCCCCTTGTGGGGAGGGTTCGGGTGGGGGGACCCCCCTCCCTGGCTCCCTTGCCTTGACATCTCCTACCTCAGTCCTCTCCCACGAGGGGAGAGGAGGTTTGGTCCGCTAGCTCTTAGAAAGCGGGGGCGAGTTCATAGCAGGCCATTTCTTCGGCGTTGCGGGCATAGAGCCGGCCGTGGGCAATCACGGGATGGTTCCACGTCTTGCCGTCCAGCGCCTGGAAGCGTCCCAACTCGTGATGCTGCTCCGGGTTGGCGGCCACCAAGACCGCTTCCCCGCGCTCCGACAGGACCAGCAGAAGCGCTTGATCGGCCAGCAAAATGACCTGCCCGCGGCCGTACCGACCTCCTCTCCAACAGCGCTTTCCGGTAGACAGATCGATGCAGCAAAAGATGCTTACGTCGAAGCCGTAGGCGTGGCCCTGATGTACAACAAAATCAGGAAACTCGGGCCTCAAGTCCTTCGATGTCCAGTGCGGCATCACGTTCCAGGCGCCGTCCTGGCGGTTCACATCGAGAAGAGTGACGCTGGCTCCTTCGTATGTGCCGACCAGAAACTGTGCCGGGCCGACTTTGTGGGGCTGTACGCATCGCGGCGCCCCTGGCATGGCAGCGCCCCCCTTCCAGAGTACAGCTCCTGTGGCAAGGTCAACGGCAGCGAGGCCGCGGTCGCTGAGGATCAGGCACTGGCGTTGGCCCTCCAGAACAGCCCGTTGCGGCGAGCTGTAGCTATTAGCCCCAGCGGGAGCCGACCATGCCAGCTTCCCGGTTTCCGAATGGTAGGCCAGCAAGTTCTTATCTCCCTCGCCGCCGGCAAAGACGATGACCAAACCGTCGCTCACCAGGGGAGAGCCGGAATAGCCCCACTGCGGCGGCTTGGCTCCCGCATCTGCGGCAATGTCCTGGGACCAATAGCGCTTGCCGGTGGCGGCGTCCAGGCAGTTGAGGAGGCCCGTACCGCCCAGCGTGTAGATGCGGCCGTCCGCGAACGTTGGAGTGGCCCGTGGCCCAGCACCGGACACCGACTCCCAGAAGCGGGCAGCGTCTGTATGGGTCCACAGCTCCCGGCCCGTTAGGGCGTCGTAACAGACGACGGCCTCCAGCTCACCGCGTTGCTCCTGGGTGTACAATCGATCGCCGACAACGATGACGCTTGACCAGGCGGGGCCGACTCGCTGCCGCCACCGCAGGGGGGGCGGATTCTTGTCCCAATCGGTAGCGATCGTGATGCCATGGATCACGCCGTCCCGGTCTCGACCGCGGAACTCCGGCCAATCGTCGGGACTTGGGGAGATGGGGTCCCCTGCCCATGAAGATTCTCGGCGCTCGGAGGCGTCCTCGGCTGTGCGCTTCTTCTGGGTCAGGAATAATTCCTCCGCGGACGGCTCCCAACGCCAGTGCAGGTCGGCCCGCAGGTTCGAGTCCAGGCCATCCAGCCGGATGAGCGTGAAATACGACAAGGCCAGCAGGATCACAACTACAGACCCCAACCATTGCCTGGAGGGGGCCATTCCCCTGGCCACAATCATCCATAGGATCCATGCCGTCAGCACGATAGGTAGAGCTGACAGCAACAACCCCCACCAGCCGATCGACTCGTGGCAAAGGGGGGCCACGATCAGCCCACCTCCGACCAGAAAGAGGAAGCCGAACAAACGGCGACGGAGAGAGAGCCTCCGGTTGGCCCACCACCAGGCGAGGAAGAAGATGCCGAGCAAAACAGAGGAAACCAGGTTGAATAAGAAACCGACGAAGTAAAAGGTCTCCAGTCGGGCGATGACGAAGCAGGCCGTCCAGTAGAGGGCGAGCACGGCGGTTGCCGGCCAGAGCTGCAAGGGGCTGGTTGGCCCGGAGAGAGGATGCGGATCGAGCACAGAGGGCGTGGTTGGCTTCGGTTCAGTATTCATGAAACTTCTCCCGTTTGGCTGTCCACTGGCGGCCCGACGTTGGTATTTCGCTTGTGGCGGCTGGTTCTTTAACGCGGGGTCAAAAAACGACACATGGTCCCTTGAATTATGAAAAGAGCAACTGTACGCAACTGATGCCATTGAAAAGCCCGTGCAACACAATGGGGCCGATCAGGCTGTGGGTGCGATAAGCCAACATACCCAGACCGAGAGAGAGCACGAACAAAGGAATCGGTGTCGGCCAGACGGCGGCATGTATGTAGGCAAACAACAAAGAGGTGCCAAAGAGTGCCGGTCCCAGGGGCGTGCGGCTGCGCCAGTACACCAGCAAGTAAACCGGCAGTAAAGCTAGCACGAACAGCGCCGGTGCAGCCGCCCGCGCCAGTGAAGAAATTCCTTCCGGCCAAGCTGTCCGCAATGGTTGCCAGCGCAGCACAACCGCCAATACCAGCGCTCCAAGCATGGCCGCATGGCCGCCCCAGTGCCGCGCCGCCAGCCACGGTTGTAAAACGCCGCGAAAGGTCAATTCTTCCAACAACGGCGCCGATACCATCGCGCTGAAGATCAGCATCGCCCACTCGACCGGAAATAACTGCTGCCGACCGATGATTTCCAGGGCATGTTGCTCCCCAATATGCTCGTCGGACAGCGAAGACAGGTAGCGGAGGAGCAAGAAAATCCCGAATACCAACGGAGTCAGCACCAGCCAGCTCAGCAAACCTGCCAGCACATTGCGGCCGAAGTGCCGCGTCGTCAGGCCGAGTTGATTCAGGCGTGTGTGAGAAAAGGCCGAGAAGAGAAGGGGAATGGTGAGCGCCTGGAAGGGCAGGGCGAAAGTGCGGACCCACAGCTCCAGGCGCAGCGGCAGTTCCGGGACATCTTCGCCGTAGTACCAGTGCTCCACACCCATGCCTCTGAGAATCAGGGAAACCGTGACAGGCCAGAAGTACCATACCAGATACAGGCCCGCAAGCATTTCCATCCCGCTCCAGGGTGCTGACCGAGGCTCACGGTTGACGTTTGTTCTATTGCCTTGCATATCTGAACTCTACACGAAACCGCCCTGATCCGTCGCCGGCACTCTGGGCTGGCAGGAGGCACGCATGAAGAGCATCCTTGATCGCATCGTTGCCTACAAACGCCAAGAAATCGCTGCTGCCCGCGCGCAGAGGCCAGAGACACAGCTGGAAGAGGCCATTGTAAGCGGAATCGTCCCGCCTGCTCGCGACTTCCGCTTCGCCCTGGAACATGCGGATGGCTGTGCGATCATCGCCGAGGTCAAGAAGGCGTCGCCATCCGCCGGTTTGCTCCGCGCCGATTTCGATCCCATCGCCATTGCCCGTACCTACGAACAAAACGGAGCTGCCTGCATCAGCGTCTTGACCGATGAGCCGTCCTTTCGGGGACATTTGAACTACCTGAAAGCCATCCGTTCTGCGGTATCGTGTCCGCTCTTGCGCAAAGATTTCATCCTCGATCGCTACCAATTGCTCGAAGCACGCCATGCCGGAGCGGATGCGGTCCTCTTGATTGCCGAGATTCTCGACGGCGAAGCGTTGCCGCGACTGCTGTACGAAGCGAACGAACTGGGTCTGCAAGCGCTCGTGGAATTGTACGATCGCGCCAATCTGCCGCGCGTCCTCGACAGCGGGGCACGGCTGATCGGCATCAATAACCGTGATTTGCACAGTTTCCAAACGCGTCTGGAACACACGCTCGACCTGATCGCCGACCTGCCGTCCGATATCTGCCTGGTCAGTGAGAGCGGCATCCGCACACGCGGCGACATCGAACGGCTAGAGGCAGCCGGCGTGCGTGCCGTGCTAATCGGCGAGACGCTCATGCGCGCCCCCGACATCGGCGCCAAGCTCCGCGAGCTGCGCGGCGAAAAAAGAAACTAACTTCTTTCCAAAACTAACCTCTTTCCATAAGCAATAGCCGCACCAGGCCCAGAGAGCTATCAGTATAAAGGTCTCCCAAGGGGGAAAATGATAGGACGGATCGTAAAGACAGCCCAGAGCGGGCATGGCCAGCATCAGTATGAGCAGTAGCGGCGGTACAAGTGTGTGAAATTGCCACTGCAAGTATTGGCGCGGCTGAGTGAACAGCAAAAGTACCGGCAGGCCGGCAACGACGAAATCGTAGTACATGAAGTGATAGCAAGTGAGGACCGCCGCCGACAGCACAAAGGCTGGGAACAACCCCGTCTGCTCCTTGCGCCGCTGCTGACATCGCCAGACCACGAACAAAGTTGCGGTCAGGATCGTCGCCCACAATCCCCAGCCGAGGACATTGGGGTTGGCAAGGAATCGTTGTCCCGATGCCGTCGCTTCGTCGATATCCTTGGCCAGTCCATTTTCAAAGGTGAGCAGCCAGCGGCGCGGGATGCCAAGCAGATCACGGCTGAGGACAATCCAGTTCTCCTGCCGCTTGTATTCCTGGGCCGCATCTTGACCGACTTGCAGCCAATGCTGCCAACTCTCCCACCCGACGATCGGCAGCGTCACGACAATCTGCACGATGCCCGCGGCAGCCATGCTTGCCGCCATCCGCCAACGTGTCGTCACGAGCGGCACCAGAAAGAAGACCGCCGCCCACACGGGCTTGAACGCAAGTAGCCCCCAGCACAAGCCGGCCAACACCTCGCGCCCGCGCATCAATTGCTGCCAGCCCAACAGCGCCAGTATGAGGAGGAACATGCCATTCTGACCCAACGTGACACAGCCAGCGAAACCGGGAAACATTAAAACGAACAGCGATGCCGCTGGCCACCAGACACGGCCCTCGGTCATGCGCTGGGCCAGCCAACCCGCAACGCAAGCAAGAATGAGAATCAAGACCTGCATGACCCGGTAAGCGATCTGCGGCGGCAACAGCGCCAGCGGCGCATAGTACAGGGAGTGTATCGGGGGATACAGCCCTCCACCGACCCGCGGCACCGTCACGTGTTCCAGCTGTTCCTCTGTCCAGGTCATTTGGGCCGACATCAGCGCTGCTGCTTCTTCCACGGGATTGGTCGCGGTCAAGGGCGGCAGCAAAGACGCAATGACCCTGGCCGCCTCCGGATCATCCGTTCCCGCCAGCCACTCCATCAATGCTTCCGCATCGCTCTTGTGGGTGGAGCATCTCCTCGTTGGGAACGCCTGCTGGGCGACAGGACGAAGATAATTGCGCAGATAGAGATGTCGTCCCTGCCCCTCGACGATCATGCGTCCCATGAGCCATTGGCCGCCGAAATCGATGGTGGCATGTCCGCGATTGCCGTCGCTGCAATCGGCTTGGTTGAAGGCAGTCTGGGCTTTATCGGTGGGTTCGTTGAACGCGGTCCAGGCCTGGACGCCCATAAAACCAGCCGATCCCAGGAAGATGAACCAGCAAATCCCCCAGCGCACCCTTGGCCGTAGCAGGAAATTCATCGTTTTCCGTGTTCCATTTTCCGTACTCTGTTTTCAGTATACAATGAACAAGGATTATTGATGCCCGTTGATTGCTGCTTGAAACGGAAAACTGAAAACTGGAAACGGAAAACGGACGGCCAATCCCTTGTTCCGACGCTCTGCTGGGAAACCCTGCGTTCCTTGGCGGATGCTTCCGACGGTATCGTTGTCGCTGTCTCCGGCGGCGCTGACAGCGTCGCTCTGCTGCGCGCTTTGGATACCGCACGCCATTCGCACACCCCCTTCCCGCTCGTCCTGGCCCATCTGAACCATCAGTTGCGCGGCCGTGACAGCGACGCCGATGAGGAGTTCGTTGGGGCGCTGCACGCCCAACTTATCGCGGCCGGTCGGCCGAACTTGATGCTGTGCCGAACACGCCGCGACCTCGCCACGCAAGCACGCGCCGAAGGCGCCAACCTGGAGGCGCTGGCACGACGGGAGCGCTACCGCTGGTTGGCTGAAGTGGCCCAGGCGCACAGGATGAAATACATCGCCACCGGCCACACGGCCAATGACCAGGCCGAGACCGTGCTGCATCGTCTGCTGCGCGGCACCGGCTTGCGCGGCCTGCGCGGTATCGCCCCCCGCCGTTCACTGGGGCCGGAGCTTACACTGATCCGTCCCCTCCTGCCGGCCACACGCGCGGATATCCTCGCGTATCTGCACGAGCTGGGGCAGCCGTACCGCGAGGATGCCAGTAACCGCGATCTGCGTTTCACACGCAATCGCCTCCGCCACGAATTGTTGCCGCATCTGGCCGAGCATTACAATCCCGCCATCGTCCGCGTACTGGCATCCCTGGCCGAGCAAGCAGAGGAAACGTACCGCATCGAGGAAGCCGAGGCGCTGACGTTGCTTTCGGCGGCGGAACTGCCTCGTGCCGGCGAACGGCTCATTTTTGACTTGCACCATCTGCGGACAGCGCCGCGCCAGCGGCTGCGCGAGATGTTTTGTCTGGTGTGGCTGCGTGAGAGCTGGCCATTGGGCCGCATGGATCGCGCCGCCTGGGAGCGTTTGGCGAGCGTGGTGTTCGAGGACTTGCCGGCTGTGGATCTACCAGGCGGTGTGCATGTCCGCCGCCGGGAACGCGTGGTACAAATTGGCCGCGCCGGCGAGCCAACGAAAATCGAACGCGAAGGACGCGGATACCTCGGATCAGCTCAGCGCGGATCAGATAGAAGTTAGATCTGCCAAAAGCCGCAGCATCCGCGTTATCTGCATTCGCGTGCCGACATCGCGGCCTGTCAAAAAGGATAATCGGGGTCGCTTTCCTCGTCCATCCGCTTCGGCAGCGACTCGGAAAGAAGCCGTTCGCGGAGTTCGGCACGCTTCTGCTTGCGTAGCAGCAAGCGCGCCAGCCGGCGGGTATAGCCATGCTCGAGTTGCCGCAAGCGTTCCTCCAGGCGATCGATGTAACGCTCTTGATGTTCCCGTTCCGCGATTGCGTCGCCATCAGCCGGGGCTTTTTGCATTCGGGCAGTGAGCAATTCCAGACAGTATTGGCGATGCTTCAGACGATCATGGATTTTTTCGATCCGTTTTCGGAAAAGAAGCAGACAGCTTTGCTGCCTTCGCAATTCCGCATCGAGACGTGTCAACTCCAATCGCAGCTGTTCGTGCGGTGTTTCGGGCCAGAGCTGACGAGCAAGCTCCTGCCAACGGGAACGAAACAGATCGAGAAACGAAGGTTCAGACATGGTCTCCTGTTCTCCTGAACGTGTGTCCAACCACGAGACCAAAAAAGAGTCATCCTTATTGTAGGCAGCCAATCGCTCTTTTTTTCTCATTTTTTTCGCTATTCTCACTTTTTTGATGTAACTCTTGGCACCGCAAGGGATAATTGCGATCAAACACAGGCTATTGTGAACGGAATTTCAGCCATTCGAGAGGCATTTTTGAAACACGAAGTCGATCGGAACGAATAATCCAATAGAAGTCCCTTGAGGTTTTACCATGTCGTGCCCAGCCAGGAAGAGATCCCACAGGAGCCGAATCGGCTAAGGGAGGATGTTATGGCCTTGTTCTTATTGCGCGCGCTGGTGTGGGTGGTGGTGCCGCTGGGGCTGATCGTGGCGGCCGTGGGACCGGCGCGGAGTTGGCGCTTCTTGCAGCGGATCTGGGGATGGTTTAGCGACCGCCGCCATGAACCGACCGCAGTGCTCAATCGTGTGGTACGTGAGCATGAAAAGAATATTCAAGCGCTCCGTGAAGTCCTTCAGCAAGCCGAGGCGGCACAGGCAGACATCGTCCGCAACAGCCGCCGCAGCGAGGACAACATTACGGCGTTGGAGCGCGAGGCCCGCGACGCGGTTCGCAGCGGCGATGACCTGAAGGCGCGCGCCGCTCTGTACAAGCTGAACCTGGAACGCCTGGCTATCCAGGGTTTTCAAAAGCAGCTCGAACGCCAGAAATCTCGCATCGATCAAACACGCCGCCGTCTGCATCTGTTGGAGTTGCAATTGCGGCAATACGAAGTTGGCCGCAGCATTCTCCTCAGCCAGCTGGCCGAGGCCCGAACGGTCGAGCAGCAATATGCCCTGGCCCATCAGTTCGATCCATTCAGCGCCGTCGCCGCCTGGGTACGCGCCGAAGGCGACGTGCGGCAAGCCGCCAGCGATGCCCGTGCCGCCGGGCAAGTTCTCGACGATACGGCCGACTTGCCGCTCAACGAGCAACCGGTGGTCCTCTCCCCCGAAATACTCGATGCGCAGCTGACCGAACTCAAAGAACAGATGCGTCATCCCAGCGGAAGGTAGGGCACGCTGCCAGCGTGCCGCCCAACACGAGGAGGAATCTATGTCATTCTGGAACAAACCGCGTACCTGGCTGATTGTCGGCGTCGTCTTCCTTGCTCTGCTGCTGGTGCAGCAATTTTGGCAATGGGAGATCGAGCGTGTAGAAGTGCCGTCCGATCATTTCCTCGTCCGTATTCATCTGTGGGGCGAGGACCTGGGCGAAGATGAGATCATCGCGCCCGACGAACAACATAAAGGCGTTATGGAGGACGTGTTCAAGGAAGGACGCTATTTCCTCAATCCGCTGATATGGGATTATCAGATCCGCCCGGCTACCATCGTGCCCCCCGGCCGTTTCCTGGTGCTGACGCGGAAATTCGGCAAACCGATCCCGCCTGAGCGTGTGGCGCGTGGCGAAATCCTGGCCGGTCCCGGCGAGCGCGGTATCGTGCCGGAGATCAAGGGACCGGGCAAATATTACATCAACCCCTACGCCTATGATGTGGCCGAATATGACGCCGTCCCGATCCGGGCCGGACAGGTGGGGGTGCGCACGCTGCTTTGGGGCAAAGATCCCCGCCAGCTGAAACGTGGCGTCGGTGACAACTTCTACGTTGTCAAAGAAGGCTACCGCGGCGTTCAGGAAAAACCGCTGCAACCGGAGACGTATTATCCCAATCCCTACGTCGAACGGATCATTCCCATCGATACACGCACACATGAAGTCTTGTTCACTGATATTGACTTTCCGTCGCCGGACGGTTTCCATCTGAATCCACACATCAAAGTTGTCTACCGCGTGCTGCCGGAAAAAGCGCCGATATTGTTCGTCGCGCTCAGCAGCGATGGCGTCCTGCACCAGGCTGACGCGACCGAAAAGGAGAAAAGCGAGAACGAGATTTTGCAGAAGTTGATTCTGCCGCTCATCAAGGGATACGTCCGTCTCGAAGGCAGCAAGTACGACGCGCGCGATTTCATCACACAGAAAGCCAATGCCGACGATCAAGTCGCTGTCAATCCGCTGGAGAAGCTCCAGCAGGCGTTGACAAAAAAGGTAAAGCCTCCCTGTGAGGAGCTGGGTGTGGTCATTGAATCGCTCAGTATTGGTCGCATGGATCTCTCGAAGGAGTTACGGGAACTGGCGCAGCAGATCTCCCAGCGCGAGCAGGCGCGCCTGGCCCGCGAGAAAAACCAGGAGCTGATCGAGCAGTATAAGCAAGATCAAAAACTAAAAGCTGCCGAAGCCCTCCAGAAACAGAACGAGGAGGTCGTGCAGGCCAACACACGGTTGAAAGTGCAGCAAACCAAGGCCAATCAGATGAAAGAAGTCGAAGAGGCCAAGTTGAAGGTCGAGCTGAAGTCTGCCGAGATTCGCCTGCAAGCGGCGCGCGATCGGGCCAAGGCGATTCTCAACAAAGGCAAAAACGAAGCCGAGGTCATCGCGGCCCAGAACGAATCGGAGGTGGCCGGCCTGCGCACGGCGATCCAGGGATTTTCCAGTCCCGATCACTTCGCCCACTATCAGATCATCGCCCGGATTGGCCCCGCCCTGCGTGAGATTTTCGCCTCGGACAACAGCGAGTTCGCCCGGCTGTTCTCGGTGTACCTGACGCCGAGCACGGCCCTGCCGGCGGCGTCCGCTCCCAAAAACAAGGAACCGGCCGTGGCCAAATCGCTCGATCCTAAATAACTCCGGCTATTCCTACGAAAATTCAACCTGATGAGGTTTTTTACCATGACTACTCGCTATATTCATGACGACGCGGGCTTTTCGACCGTTCCGATTCGTCGCAAGCGTTGGCTGCTCCTCTTGGGCGCCCTCTTCGGCTTGGCCCTGGTGTTGGTCATCTTGGGAAGCATTCTCTGGCACACATTCTTCCACTATGTTCCGCCGGGGTACATGCTGGTCATCACCGCCAAGAACGGCGATGAGATGGGACCGGACCAGGTACTTGCCAAAGAGGGACAAAAAGGCATTCAGGAGAAAGTGCTGGGCGAAGGCTGGCATTACGTAACGCCGATCCTCTACACGGTTGAGCTGCACCCCAATGTCTTCATCAAGCCCGGCTTTGTCGGCATCGTTACCGCCAAGGGGGGCAAGACGCCGAAGAACGGTGGCATCTTGGCCGATGCCGACGATGAGCGGGGCATTCGCCGGCAAGTGCTGACGCCCGGCTCGTATCGTCTGAATCCCTACGGCTACAAGGTCGAGGAAGTGCCGGCCACGCTCATCAAGCCGGGCTTCATCGGCGTGGTGCGCCGCCTGCTCGGCGAAGACGCGGCCGGCGGCCCGGGGCGCAACAAAGGCATTCTCCGCGAGGTGCTCCAACCTGGACTCTACTACATCAACACCAAGGAGTTCGAGGTTCTGCCGCGCGAGATTGGCATCTATCAGACCACCTATCACTACGATGCTGTCCATCCCGAACGCAGCACGGCCATTACTTTCCCGGCGCGGGACGGCAATCTCATCAGCATGGATTGCACCATCGAATGGGAAGTCCAACCTACCGATTGGCCCGACCTGATCACGGTCTACGATAGCCTGGCGGATATTGAACTCAAGGTTGTCGATCAACACGCCAAGAGAATCAGCCGGGAGCGCGGCTTTAACTACCGCGCTCAGGACTTTCTCGAAGGCAGCACCCGCGAGAAATTCCAGAGTGACTTTTTCCAGGAATTGCACAAAGCCTGCGCGGAGAAAAAGGTCGGCATCCACTCCGCCTTCATCCGTAACACTGTTGTCCCGGAGAATTTCCTGGAGCCGAAACGCGCCCGTCAGCTGGCCGTCGAAACCAAGCTGACCAGCGAGGCCAAGCGTGTCACGGCCCAGACCGAGGCGGAGGTGGCCAAGGCCAGGAGCATGATTGCTCAGGGTGTGGCCGAGGTCGAAGCCGAGACCGAGCGCCTGGTGGCCAGCATCGATCGCGAGACGGAGAACGTCAAGCTCCAGACCGAAGCGGAGATCGAGGGTTTGAAGGCCCGCTACGGCGCTCAGATTGCCCAGCTGGACAACGAGCGCACTAAGGTGCTTGGCCAGGCTGAGGCGCAGGCCAAGACCCTGACCGAGACAGCCCAGAGCAGCATCTACAAGATGAAGATGGATCTTTTCCGCAACGACAATAACGCTTATTTACGCTACACAATGGCGGAAAAGCTGAACCCAAACATGGTGCTGCGGCTGTATCACAGCGGCCCCGGCACGTTCTGGACAAACCTCGGCGACAAGAATAGGACGTTTCTGTTGCCGGTGCCCGGCAACGGCATCAGTGGCCAGCTGGGCGGCCAAAGCACGCTGCCGCCTGCCAAGTAATCGACGTTCCTTCTTCGATTGCCTGCGGCGCCAGCATCCCTCCTGGTGCCGCAGGAATGTCGATCTGCCGTGTCTGCGGATCGATAGCACTCGGCTCTGAGGTGCTCCATCCTTGCCGTTGTTGGTCGGCCAATTCAATCCTGGGGGTCTCCTTGCTTGCATCCTGGCGTTCGCCTGGTTTTCCAACAGTGCTTTCTATGCCTCGTGTGCTCTGGACGGAACTCCATAGCGAGGATAGGAATTTCTTAGAATCTATGGGAGAATAAATGCATGACCCTTCGCATCATCCGCCGTGCTTTGCTCAGCGTCAGCGACAAGACAGGACTGATCGACCTGGCTCGTGGCCTTGCTGCTTTCGGGGTCGAGTTAATTTCGACCGGCGGCACACGCCAAGCGCTGGCCAGCGCCGGATTGGCTGTGCGCGATGTTTCGGAAATCACCGGTTTTCCGGAGATGCTTGATGGCCGGGTCAAAACGCTGCATCCGCGTATCCACGGCGGCATCCTCGCCGTCCGCGACAATCCCGAACACATCAAGACACTGCAAGAACACGATATTCAACCGATTGATCTCGTCGTTTGCAATCTGTATCCCTTCGAGGCAACGGTGGTCCGTGCGGGAGCGACGCACGAGGAAATTGTCGAGAACATCGACATCGGCGGGCCAGCAATGGTGCGCTCGGCGGCCAAGAACTATCGTGATGTGGCCATCGTCACAAATCCGGATCAATATACGGTGTTACTCGATGAAATGCGACAACACAACGGCGCCCTCAGCCTGGCGACACGCCAACGTCTCGCTGCCGCCGCTTTTGCTCGCACCGCTGCCTACGAACGTGCTATCAGTGCTTATTTAGCTGAGCGCAGCACTCAGGGGGCTGACGCTTCTCGCTCAGGAGAGCACGAAGCCGAGTCATTCCCCCCTGTTCTCGATCTGCGCTTGGAGCGCCGGCAAGCACTGCGCTATGGCGAGAACCCGCACCAGCGTGCCGCGTTCTATGTCGAGCCAGATGCTCCCGCCGCCTCGGTTGCTCGCGCCGAAGTGCTGCACGGCAAAGAATTGTCTTATAACAACTTGCTCGATCTTGATAGTGCGTTAAATCTCGTTCGCGAGTTCTCAGAGCCAGCCGCTGTGGTCGTCAAGCACAACAATCCCTGCGGCGCCGCCATTGGAACAACTCTTGGGGAGGCGTTCCGCAAGGCTTACGAAGGCGATCCCCAGAGCGCCTTCGGCGGCATTCTCGGCTTCAATCGCGAAGTCGATGAGGCGACCGCGCTGCAGATCAGCGAACCGAACCGCTTCGTCGAGTGCATCATCGCCCCCGGTTTCAGCGACGCTGCCTTCCACGTATTGACGACTCGCCCGACCTGGAAAAAGAGCGTCCGTTTGCTGAAAACTACCGGGGGGTTAACACCTCCCACGCGCCGAGATTATCGCCGTGTCGATGGTGGTCTGCTGGTGCAGGACCGTGATTGGGGTAGCGATGATTTCGCCCAGCTCAAGGTCGTGACCAAACGCGCACCCACCGAGGAGGAAATGCGCGATCTGCGTTTCACCTGGCTGGTATGCAAGCACGTCAAGAGCAACGCCATCGTGCTGGGCAAGGGCAGCATGGTAGTAGGCGTCGGCGCCGGGCAGATGAGCCGCGTTGATTCGGTGCAGATTGCCGTGCGCAAAGCCGGCGAACGCAGTAACAGGGCGGTGCTGGCATCCGATGCGTTCTTTCCCTTCCGCGACAACGTCGATGAGGCTGCCCGCGCCGGCGTCACCGCAATCATCCAGCCCGGCGGCTCCGTGCGCGACGCTGAATCTATCCAGGCGTGCGAGGAACATGGCCTGGCGATGGTGTTCACCGGTATTCGGCATTTCCGGCATTGACCGCGGAGTTATTCACAGATCTCCAGGGCCAGAGCGATCCGCTACC
>JAJPHU010000145.1 GCA_021325115.1 Planctomycetota bacterium
GCGGCTCACCCGAACAAGTTAACCCGCCAGTTGATACCAGCGGTGCGCCCGAACAAGCCGGAAGCATCCGCGACACAATGGCCAGCACGACGCCAGTCCCCCCGGAAGCCAGCGCGGACGCTTCCGGCTCATCAGAACCTTTGCTCACGCCGCAGAGTGGGGGGTCCTCCTTGCCCGAGGCTTTGCCCGAGTTGGCTTACGTCATCGTCAATGAAGCAGGCGCCAGCGTCTACTCGACCAGTCCTATCGGCAAAGAAGAGTTCCCCAATCTCGATGCCGGTATGCGCGGCACTATCTCCATCGGCCGCCGTTTGCAAGATCCGCTCAGCGAACTGGTTAAGATCGATCCGCAGCATGTCGGCGTCGGTCTGTACCAACACGATGTCCCTACCAAGGAGCTGCGCCATTCGCTCGAAAGCGTCGTCGAATCGTGCGTCAACCAAGTCGGCGTCGATCTAAATACGGCCAGTGTGCCACTATTGCGGCATGTGTCTGGACTCAATCAATTGCTCGCTCGAGACATCGTCGAATATCGCAAAACGCACGGTCCCTTTCGCAATCGGCGGCAGCTGTTGGAAATCAATGGCATCAGTGAGCAGCGCTTCATCCAGGCCGCCGGCTTCCTCAAAATCAGCGACGGCGACAATCCGCTCGACGGCACCTGGATTCACCCCGAAAGCTATGGCCTGGCCGAACAGATCCTCAAAGACCTCGGCTATACACCGGAAGTCCTGCGCGATTGCGAACGCCTGGCCGAGTTGCGTGAGAAGCTCAAAACGCTTTCCCCAGAAGAAGTGGCGAAGCAGCTGCATGCTGGCGTGCCGACGATCAAGGACATCCTCGACGCGCTGGCCTATCCTGGCCGCGATCCTCGTGAGGATTTGCCGCCGCCCGCCTTCAAAAAAAGCATTCTCAAGATCGAAGATTTGCAGCCGGGCATGGAGCTGAAAGGCACCGTACTCAATGTTGTCGATTTTGGCGCTTTCATCGACATCGGCTTGAAAGACAGCGGCCTGGTCCACATCAGCCAGATGGCCAATCGCTACGTCAAGAACCCCTATGATGTGGTGTCGGTTGGCGACGTGGTGCCGGTGTGGGTGTTATCGGTGGACAAGGAACGCAATCGCGTCTCGTTGACGCTGATCGCGCCGGGCACGCCGCGCAAAGGGCCGGAGAAAAGAGGCGAAGGACCGCAACGGCGCAGTGAACGGCCGGAGCGTGGCCCGCGTCCCGAGCGTCGCGAAGCCGGAGCGCGGCGGGAAGAAGGAGGTAAAGGCACCCCGCCTCCACCGCGGGGGCGACGGCCCTTGCCCCCGCGCGGCCGCCGCACGCCGGTTGCCCCGGATACGCCGGGCGGCGCCGTGCCGGCCGAGAATGCGGCACGCGCCCCCGCACCGCCGACCAAGCCGCAACAGCCGCCCCCCCGCAAACCCAAACCGCGCCGTCAGCCGTCCAAGCCCAAGCTCTCGCAGGCGGCTCTCGCCGGTGCGACGCCTCTGGGCACTTTCGCCGAGCTGGCCGCCTTCTGGGAAGCCAAAAAAAAGAACGAACCGCAGCCTGTTCCACCCGCCTCCCCCACCGACGGCAGCGGCGAACAACCAACGACTCCCTCGTGAGACATTCGGGCGACCGGCCAGTGTCAGCCGGCTGGCGACATGTTCCCCCGCCCGCTTATGCCGGCCGGTCGCCGCTTTCCAACAAACGTTTCAGCAATACCGGATTAAGGACGCCGCGGAAACGCACGCGGCCATTAATCACCACGACCGGCACACAGGCGCCGTATTGACGCGCTAGCTGAACATCGCCATCAACATCCACTTGACGAAGCACGAATTGATAACGCTGCCGGGCCTCTTCGAGCTGCTGCCAGGCTTGTTCACAGAGATGACAGCCCTGCCGCGTGTACATCACGACGTCCCAGTCCGTGAGTTTCGTCCGTGAACGCCAAAACGTCAACCAGTTCCCGGGCATCGGATGTTCTCTCCTTCGCATAGGCAGACTGTGCAGCTTTTGCTATCCTAATCATGGCTCCGATATATGTGTACGTTTCCAGGTGAGGGCGCCTTCCAACGGGAGCGACACAAGGAACGTGAAGCCGACGATATGATACGATAAGAGGACTTCTCATGCCCTCCAAGTTAACTCCGAATTCTAAGACGCCTCCTTCTCCCAAGCCGCGTCGCCGCCCGGCTCCGGGATCAGGTGGCAATATCCTGTGGCTCATCATCCTTGCCCTGATAATTACCTGGTTCTTCTTCAACGGCACGACGACCACGCCCAGCCTCGACTGGGGCGATTTCTGGATCCTGCTCAACCAGCACAGGATCAAGAAAGTTGTGGTCAGCGGCGAGCGTCTCACCGCCGAGTTGAACGATTCGAGTACCGAAGGTCTGCCGGAAGCGGTCAAGAAATCGTTGGAAAGACTGCACGGCAGCAAAAAATTCTCGGTGGAGCGCATTCGCATGGAAGATCAGACATTGTTGCCGCGCTTGCAAGAAGAGGTAGAGAAGCACGATATGCAGCTGGCTCAGGAGCCTGATCACTTCTCCTGGCTTGGGCAACTGCTGGTGATGCTGTTGCCGGCCGCTCTTCTGCTGGGGTTGCTTCTATTTCTTTTGCCGCGCTTCCGTGATCCGTTGGGCGGCGGCTTTTTGAGCAACTACATCAAAAGCCCGGCCCGGCGCTACGAACGCAGCAAGATGCGTGTCACCTTCGACGACGTGGCCGGAATGCAAAACGCCAAGAGCGAGCTACAAGAAGTGGTCGAATTCTTGCGTGCGCCGGAGAAGTTCCAGCGCCTGGGTGCGGTAGTACCCAAGGGCGTGCTTCTGGTCGGTCCGCCGGGCACCGGCAAGACGCTTCTGGCCCGCGCCGTGGCCGGCGAGGCCGGCGTGCCCTTTTATAGCATTAGCGGATCGGAATTCATTCAAATGTTTGTCGGCGTCGGCGCCAGCCGCGTCCGCGACATGTTCAAGACCGCCAAAGACAACGCCCCGGCCATTCTCTTCATCGACGAAATCGACGCTGTGGGCCGTATGCGCGGCGCCGGCGTCGGCGGCGGCTCCGATGAACGCGAGCAAACGCTCAACCAGATCCTCAGCGAGATGGATGGCTTCACGCCGACCGAAGCGGTCATCGTCATGGCCGCTACCAACCGGCCTGACGTGCTCGATTCAGCCTTGCTGCGGCCGGGCCGCTTCGATCGCCACGTCACCATCGACCGTCCGACCTGGCAGGGCCGTTTGGCTATTCTCAAAGTCCACACGCGCAACAAGCCCTTGGCCGATGACGTGAATCTGGAAGCGATTGCCCGCGGCATGATTGGCATGACCGGCGCCGATCTCCGCAACCTGGCCAACGAAGCCGCCCTGCTGGCCACACGCGAAGGCAAGAGCAAGATCGAGCGCATCGACTTCGAGCGCGCCGCCGATCGAGTGCTAATCGGTCCCAAGCGCGAGGAAGTGCTGTCGCCAGAGGAGAAGCGACGCACCGCCTATCACGAGGCCGGCCATGCTCTGGTTGCCTGGCTGCTGCCCGAAGCGGAGAAACCGATGAAGGTGTCCATCGTGCCGCGCGGCCGCGCCGGCGGCGTCACGGTGATTCCGCCCGATGAAGACCGCTATCATCACGGTTTGGATTACTTCAAGGCCCGCCTGGTTTGGTTGATGGGCGGCCGGGCCATCGAGCGCTTGATTTACGGCCAGCCCTATGCCGGTGTCGAGGAAGACCTGCGGCAGGCCACCAAAATGGCACGCTACATGGTAACCCATTGGGGTATGAGCGAGCGCCTGGGGCCGATGTCCTTCCGTATGGGCGAGGAACACATCTTTCTCGGCAAAGAGATCCAGGAGCCGCGCGATTTCAGCGAAACCACCGCAGCGATCATCGATGAGGAAGTACAAAAACTCTTGCGCGAAGCTGACGAACGCGCCTATGACTTGCTCAAGGCCAACCGCGATAAAGTCGAGCGCATTGTCGATGCCCTGATGCAGCGCGAAGAGTTGCTACGTGAGGAAATCGATGCACTCCTCAAAGAAGAGAACAACGGCATCGTCACACAGCCAGCGGCGGGAATCCTTAGCGAACGGCCGGCATAAGAGCTAGCGGACGAAACTCCCTCCCCCCCAGGGGGAAGGGGTTTTGTCCGTTAGCTCTAAGCCGGCTGGTACAGCCCCATCAGCCGGTTTACACCGACCGTTCGCCTACTTTCGAACCGCTGCCTCATATACGGGCAGGATGATCCGCGACGGATAGCGTAACGACAGGTGAAGCGTGTTTTTCGCCACGCGGGTTTCCTTGTCGGCGCGGAACGGTCTGCCTGTATTGGGGTTCGGCTCGAAACGCGGCGCGTTGGAAGAGGACACAGCCACGCGCAGGCGGTGGCCCTTGTTGAAAATCAGCGACGTGCTCCACAGGTCCACATTCAGTTCGTAGACCTGGCCCGGTTCCAGGAACGATTCCTTCTCGAACGATTTGTGATAGCGCGCTCGCAAAATGCCGTCGCTGACGAGCATCGACCGACCGTCCGGATAAACATCGCAGAGCTTCACAGTGAAATCGGTATCTGGACAGTCGGAGGACACGAACAGCTTGGCCGTGATGCGGCCGGTCACTTCAAGCGGCTCTTTCAGTTCTTCGCTGGTAAACAGCAGTACGTCTGGCCGTTTCTCGACGCGGCGCTGGTCTGCCGGTCCCAGGAGTTGCCCCATCTCTTGGCCGCCAATAGTAGGAACCGGATTTTTCGGATCGTACGTGTAGGTTTTCTCCTCATTGCCCTGAGGTGGCTTGTCCCGGACAAGGACGCCGTCGGCATGGAAGTAGAAGGGCGTCGGCCGAGATGGCGGCGGCCAATCGTCGACGTGCCGCCAGAAATTACCGGGCGCATGCGGATCGGTCGGATCGCCCATGACGTAGTAGTGGACGGCCTTTTCATGGGCAACAGCGTTGTCTTTGCCCAACAGCATGTGATCGAACCAGAGCAAGGCATCGCTGCAAGCTGGCGCCTGATCGGTCCTTTTCGGATATTTCAGCTCGGTAATAACGCCGTGACCGATCGGAGAAAGCACCAGGCGGCACTTGCCGCGCGCCCCCTCGCCGCCGTGATAGTGGACAGCCTGGAAAGCGTTAATCGTGCCTTGCAAAAAGATGTCGTACCAGCCGCCCACGTAGACGGCCGGCGCCCGCACCTGAGCAGCGTAGTTTTCCGAATTCAACCGCTTCCAGAAATCGTCGTAACGCGGATGGGCCACGTACGTTTCCAGGTTTTTTTCGATCAGCTTGTTGGCACGCAGCCAGCCCTCGAAGAGCTGCTTGCGGAAAGCACCACCCTGGTAGGCGCATTGACTGTAGTAATCGGAGAAAGCCACAGAGATGTACTGGGCTTTCAAGGCGTCGGGGGCGACAGGGGCGGTCATATTTTGCACAATGCCCAGGGCCGACCCGCCCCAGCTACCGATCTTGCCGTTGCACCAGGACTGCTTGAGGATCCATTCGAGAGTCTCACGGCCATCTTGGTGGGGGCCGCCGATCCCTTCGTTGGCGAAGATGATGACCGGCTCACCTTCGGATTGGAAGCGGCCGCGTAGGTCTTGGACCACGACAGCGTAGCCGTGCTTCGTCAGACGCTGCGCCAGCATGGTTTGGCGGCCCTTATCATAAGGCGTGCGGACGACGATGACCGGATGCTTGCCCGCGCCATTGCCGGGCAAATACACGTCCGTGGCCAGCTTGACGCCGTCGCTCATGGCGACTCGGTACGTCGTGGGCTTGGGAAGCGCCGGTTCCTGACCAGGACAGCCGTTCGCTGCGGCCCACAAGACCACGATCGCCCAACTGCTCTTTCCGATACTGAAGCGCTGCATGAGAGGCCCTTTCGTGTCTTCGGGAACCGTTCCGAAGTAATCATTCTACGGCCTCATACCGAATCGACGATGACGACATCGACCCCGCGGACGGCGCGGAGCAAGCGATCCAGCGGCGACTGGCCGAACCAGCGGCGATACCACGGCCGTTGCGTGCGTCCCAGGATGATATGCGTGATGCCGTACTCATGGACGAATTCGGCCACGGCACTGGCGAAATCCTTGCCAGCATAATTCAACGGCACTGCCCCCAGCTGATGGGCCAGGGCAAGCGTATCGCCGATCCGCCGCTGTGTGGCCGCATCGACGCGCGCCCAATCTTCCCGCGGCGTGCGGATATAAACAGCATACCATGGCGTATGCAGACGATCGGCCAGCCGCGCCCCCTTGCGCAAAAGGACGTGCGGGTGGGGACTGCGCGAGCTGAGACAGACCATTACCCGGCCGGAAGGCGTCGGCGCTTCGGCATTCTGCGTCTGGCGGCGGCGATCGAGGAGATGACGGATCTCTTCCAGGGCCATTTCCCGCAAGTGCGTCAGGTTCTCCTTAGTGAAAAAGTTGCTCAGGGCCGCCTCAATGCGCTCGGGAGGATAAACTTTACCAGCGCGCAGGCGATCTTGCAGATCTTCCGCCGAAAGGTCGACGTTGACAAGCTGATCGGCCAAGCCAAGAACATAATCCGGCACGCGCTCCTTGACTTTGACGCCCGTACACTGTTCCACGATGTCATAAAGACTTTCGAGATGTTGAATGTTCAAAGTAGAGATGACGTGAATGCCCGCTTGCAGCAGTTCCTGCACGTCTTGATAGCGCTTGGCATTGCGACTGCCCGGTACATTGGTGTGAGCCAGTTCGTCCACCAGAGCCACCTGCGGCCGGCGTTTGAGCACGGCATCGAGGTCCATCTCTTCCAGCACGACGCCGCGGTACTCGATGCGTCGCCGCGGCACCTGTTCGAGATTGCCGATCTGTGCTGCCGTATCGGCACGGCCATGCGTTTCAACAAAGCCGATGACCACATCCACGCCCTGTTTTTTGAGCCGTTGGCCTTCTTGCAGCATCTCGTAGGTCTTGCCAACGCCAGCGGCGAAACCGAGATAGATCTTGAGCCGGCCGCGCTGCTGCTCGCGGATTAACTCCAGAAAACGCTCCGGCGCCGGTCGATTTTCCGCATGGTCCACTTCAGCCAATCCTCAAAGCAGAGCAAACCACAGCGTCGCAGAGAAAACAATACACAAAAAATACATAAATATCTATTTATGCTCTGCCGTTTCTTTTCTCTGTGTTCTCTGTAACTCTGGGGTTAGCTCCTTTTGTTTCCACACGGGCAATGTCAGATGAAATGTGGTGCCTTGTCCAACTTCGCTTTCGCAGCTCACCTGGCCGTCATGCGCCAGCACAATCTCACGAACGATGGCCAGCCCCAGTCCGGTGCCATGGCCGCGGCTTTGGTCAGGCACGCGGAAAAACTTATCGAAAACCTGGGACAAGCACCTGCTGGGAATGCCCACGCCGGTGTCGGCTACCGAGAGGCGCACCCTGCGCTCATCGAGGGCGCGAGCCGATAGCGTGATGGAACCGCCCGCGTCGGTGTAGGTCAAGGCATTGTCCAGCAGGTTGTTGAGAGCGTGGCCCAGACGCACCGGATCGGCGGCGATGGGTGGAAGCGCGGAGGCATCTTCGACGATCAATCCGATGTGCTTGGCTTCGGCGCGCGGCCGGACCGCATCGGCCGCCGCCTGCAAGAGCGCTTGCGGCGCTACGGCCTGCAACTGAAGCGCTTTGCGCCCCTCTTCCAGCTGCGCCAGCGCCAGCAAATGCTCGATGGTGTTGAGCAAACGCTCGGCATTGTCACGGGCATCGATCAACAACTCCGTTTGCTTGGGCGTGAGTGGACCGATCGTCTCTTCCAAGAGCAGATGCAGCACGAGTCGAATGCTGGTCAGCGGTGTTTTCAGCTCGTGGCTGACGGTGGCCACCAGGTTGCTCTTGACCTGATCGAGCAGGCGAAAGCGTGTCACGTCGTTGAGGACGACGGCGGCCCCCAGGTTCACACCAAAAGGGTCTTTAATAGGTAGAATTTGCGGCAGATAGGCGCGATCCTCGCCGTTGTAGCGAAAGGTGATGGTTTGATCGAACGCTTGGGTCAGAAACGGGCGGTTTTTCTGAAGGGCATCCTGGAGCGGCTGACGGAGAGCGGACGGCGGAACCCAAACAGAGACCGCCGCCTGGCCAGGCGGCGGGGCCGTGACGCCCAACAGGCGATGGGCCGCCGGATTAGCCATCTCGACGCAGCCGTTCGGATCGACTACCAAGACCGGCTCCGGGAACGAATCGATGGTGGCCTGGCTGGTGCGCTGCACACGCAACAACCGCGCCGAATGCGATTCCCGATAACTGCGCAGCTGCCGGGCCATGATGTTGAACGCCTCGGCCAAGTGGCTCATCTCGTCGGTAGAAACAATGGGTACGGACTGATTGAAATTGCCTGCGCCGATGGCGATGGCCGACTGCGTGACCGCCTGAATGGGCCGCAGCAGCGAGCGCATGGCGCCCCAGATCAAAAGCCCAGCGACAACAACGGTCGCCGCCAAGCCGGTCCCCAGCCAAACCTGCGAAAGCATCGCGGTGTGCTTGGCATCATCGCTTGCTTGCTTCATGTTGGCCTGATTCATCTCGCGGATCTTCGCCGCTGTTGTCTTGATGTCGCGGAACAAGTGCAGCAGGCCGGCCTTGCTTGTACTGCCGAAATACATCTCCGAACGAGCCGCCTGCCCTGCTCTGGTGGCAAAGAACTGGTCGCCTGCTTGGCGGTACTCGGCCGTCCGCTTTTTCAGCCGATCGACCAGTTCTGCTTCGCCCTCCAGAGTGATGTTGTTTTCTTCGCGCCGCAGGTATTCCTCATACACGGGCCAGTTAGCGTCATATTCCTGCTTGGCATCTTCTTTGCCTTGCAGAGCAAATTGGAAGGACGAATCGATACGTTCTAGCGCCTCGTTGAGACCAACCATCGCCTCAACGCTGACATAGTTCTCGCGCAGGATGTTTTCGATACGGTCGCCAACCTGGCGCAAAAGAACTATACCGGTAACGCCGATAAGCGCTAACAGACACACCAAAGGAGCCAGTGCCAATACGATCCGCTGACGCAGAGTCATGATAGCTCCCCTTGTTCGTCCCGTAGCCCGTAGTCCGTAGCCAAAACAAGTTCTCTGCCATGGACTACAATCCGTAGCGTTTGCGCTTGCGATAAAGCGTACTGGGATCGATACCCAGGATGGCGGCAGCTTCTTCCAGCGACGCGCTGTTGGCCAAAACACAGCGGATGTGCTCGGCTTCAAGGGCCTCGAGCGTGACTGCTCCGCCGACCTCGATACGCGGCGGCAGCTTGCCCACCTGTCCCGGCAAATGGACGCGCTCCAGTACGGCGCCGCTGGCCAGGATTACTCCGCGTTCGATGGCGTTGCGCAGCTCGCGGATGTTGCCCGGCCACTTATGCCGCAATAGCGCTGCCTCGGCATCTGCGGCAAACGAACGAACCGCCTTGCCCGTTTGTTGGGCAAAAAAAGCCAGCAAATGCTCGGCCAAGGGCAAGATGTCGCGCGGCCGCTGACGCAAGGGCGGCAATTCGATGTCGATAACATTGAGACGATAAAACAGATCTTCGCGGAACCGTCCTGCGGCGACCTCTGCGGCCAAATCCCGATTGGTCGCTGCCAGGATGCGCACATTGGCGACCCGCATTGTCGTTTCCCCAACACGCTCATAACTGCGGTCCTGCAAGAGCCGTAGCAGCTTCGGCTGCACCGCCGGCGGCACCTCGCCGATCTCATCAAAAAAAAGCGTGCCTCCCTCGGCCGCCGTCACCTTGCCCTCGGTATTGCGCACCGCTCCCGTGAATGCGCCCCGGACGTGGCCGAACAGCTCGCTCTCCAGCAACTCGCCCGACAGACTGGGACAATGAACGGTGACAAACGGGCCCTTGGCGCGGCTGCTGCGTTCGTGGATGGCCCGGGCCAAAACTCCTTTGCCAGTGCCACTTTCGCCACGCAACAGTACCGTCGCCTCGCTGGCCGCTACCTGGAAGGCCAGATCAAGTGCCTGCTGCATGGCCGGTTCGCGCGTATGCAGATCCATTTCCGGGGCTGCCGAGCGCATTTGCTCTTCAAGATTGGCCAGCCGATTTTGCAAAGCATGTACCTGCCGCCAACGTTCGAGAACGAGACGGAGTTGATCGGGCGTGAACGGCTTGGGCAGATAGTCGAAAGCCCCGGTCCGCATCGCTTCCACTGCGGAGGCAATAGTGGCGTGGGCTGTGATGACGATCACCGCCAAGCGCGGCACCTCGCGCAGCAGCAGCGGCAATAGAGCCATGCCCTCCTCACGCCCCAGGCGCAGATCGAGGAAAGCGGCGTCGAAAGGCTGCTTGCGCAGCCAATGTAAGGCTTGCTCTGCGGAAGCCGCCTCGGCCACGCTATGCCGCATGCTCTCCAGGACAGTACGCAGCGTCCGTCGTAAACTGGCCTCGTCATCGATCAGGAGAAGGTCCATGTCGCCTATTTTACAGAGGAGCAACAAGCCGGAAGCATAAAAGCGAACGGAAACGACTCCCTTCCCCCAAGGAGAGAGAACAGGCCGCTCGTCCTAATAGCACAGCCATTCATCAAGAAATACAGGCATCGCGGCGCGAACTGCGGACTACAAACTATTCTCTCTATACACTGATAAGAAGGAATACGTTCGTTGTCTTGCCCCGGTTTGTGAGCGAGAGGTAGATCCATGACATCCCCACCGATTCCCGGAAGATTGGCGTTGTTGGTTGGCGGTGGTCCGGCCCCGGGGATCAATGGCGTTATCAGCTCGGTGGCCATTGAGGCCATTGAGCAAGGCATCGAGGTTATCGGCTTCCGCGATGGTTTTCAATGGCTGGTCAAAGGTGATGCCGAGCACTATCGCAAGCTGGCGATCGATGAGGTCAAGGCCATCCATTTGCGCGGCGGCTCCATCCTGGGTACGTCGCGTACCAATCCCACCAAGTCGGAAAAGGACATGCAAAACGTCCTGGACGTGTTCCGCCGGCTGAACGTGACCATGCTGGTGACGATTGGCGGCGACGACACGGCCTATTCCGGCAGCCAGGTTTACGCCAAGGCCGGCGGCGCCATTCGTGTCGCTCATGTGCCCAAGACCATCGACAACGATCTCCCCCTGCCCGGCTCGACGCCAACGTTCGGTTTCGAGACGGCCCGGCAAGTCGGCGTCGGCATCATCCGCAATTTGGCCGAGGACGCCCGGACCACGTCGCGCTGGTATATCATCATTTGTATGGGGCGAGCGGCCGGCCATCTGGCCCTGGGCATCGGCAAGGCCGCAGCCGCTACCCTGACCATCATTCCCGAAGAGTTCGGCGACCGCCACGTTACTCTCGACGAAGTATGCGATATCCTTATCGGCAGTATCATTAAGCGGCGCAGCATGCACATCAATTACGGCGTCGCCGTCTTGGCCGAGGGACTGCTGGAAGCTATCGGCGAAGCCGGCCTGATGGAGTGTATGAGCACAGCCCAGCTGGGACGATATGGCCAAATCGTCCGTGATCCCTTCGGCCATCTACGCCTGGGCGAGATCGAGTTTGGCCGCATGATTAAGGATCGTCTATCCGCGAAGCTGGAAGAATTGAACTTGCCGGTGACGTTGATCGACAAGGACCTCGGTTACGAGCTGCGTTGCGCCGATCCGATTCCTTTCGACGCCGAGTACACGCGCGATCTTGGCTACGGTGCCGTGAAGTTCCTGCGTTCGGAGGAGGCGAGCAAGTTCGGCGCGATCATCAGCCTGGTAGGCGGCCATCTCGAACCGTTGCCGTTCAGTCAAATGATCGATCCGAAGACGCTGCGCATGCAGACACGGCGCGTCAATGTCCACGGCGAGGGCTACGAATGTGCCCGGCGTTACATGATCCGCCTGGAGCGCCGCGATTTCGACAACCCCAAGCGCCTGGCCCAGCTGGCCAGCGCGGCAGGGATGACGCCCGAGCAGTTCCGCCAGCGTTTTGAATACGTTGTGGCGCATTGAGAAAAGGAATGGAAACACGCAAACACGAAAGCCAAGAAAACAACATCGGCAGACGCACATGATGTTGCTGCCTTACCCGTTGTCTTTGTTCGTGCTTTCGTGTTTCAATTTAAGACACTAACACGTGCTCGCGGCTGATGCGCTCGCGGAATTGAAGATCGTTAAGCAAACAGGGATGCTTATACTGCTCCAGCGTGCCGCCGGTCTGGAGCAAGCGTTGGCGGTCCCATTGCAGCCAAAAGCCGCTCCGCACCAGCTCCAGCCGCACCGGACCCAGGCGCTCGCTTTGGCGTTTGCTGTCGTACTCGCTATTCACCTGCCGCAAACGCGCGTCCAGACGCTCGGCAAGCCGATGGCCCAAGGCGGCATCGGGCAGGTCGTTCTGTTCGACGAACAAACCATAATACGGCTGCTCGAATTCTGTGTCTGTGCCGTTCGCTGTCTCGTTGCTCGGCCAGCATGGCGCCAGGCTGTATGCGGTCAGTGTCAGATCCAATTCGCGCAGCACCTCGGCCATCGCTTGCGTGACGTGATATTCGGAGAGCTTCTCTCCGGTAATATTGGCGAAGTGCGCTCCCTTGCTGAGAAATTCAATTAGCGGCGTGTTGTTGTGGAAACCGGCGACACGGACCAGATCGTGAATGTGGTAGCGATACAGGCCGAAGGCAGTGGTCAGCAGAATGAAATAGGTCGCTCCGTCTTTGAGTTCATGCGCGGCAAGGACGGTGGGATTGGGACTATCTCCCTCCGCTTCGGGGATGAACTCGAAATAATGCGTGGTGACATCGAGAACGCCGGCCGGCGTGCCGTCGGCCAGCGGAATGGTCATGCGCCCCTCGCTGGCGATCAGCCCCACGTCGCGCACCGGCGTCGCTCCGAAGTAGCGCGGATAGTGCCGCAAGTACGAGCCGACGCTGCCGCCCATCCAATTGCCCAGAATGCAATCGCACGGCCAATAATCCTTGGGATACAGTGTTCCCGTTCGCTTCACGATCTCTTCCAGCTGGCGGGCGCGTTCCGGATGGCGGCGCAGACGGCGGGTCAACTCGGCACGGATATCGGCAGGCAGATCGAGATGAGGGGACAGCGTTCCATCGTGAATGTCCCGGATCAGCATTTCTTTGTCCTGATCGCCGGTGCGGGCCAGGTTGATGAGCGTGCTGGGGTTGGCGGCGATAATCATGCCGACCTTGCGCGGGATGCTCAGCAAGAGGACGGCGTAATACTTGCTGCGCGGGTCCTTGATGCGAGCGACGCATGGCGGCACACTATAGAGCCAACGAATGATGCGTTTCTGCATTTGGGCCGTCAAGCCGGTGACAGCGCCGCAGGGGACACCGGACTCGGTGCGAAACTCCTCGGGATCGCCGGACATTTGCAGGATCGGCTGCATACGCACGGCCGGATGATCGCGGAAGACCTTCAAGCCCCAGATGTTCCAGCCGCGTCGGTAATCGTCGAGATATTGCTGAGTGACGGGGATGAATTTGCGAACGGCGGTGGTGCCGCTGGTCAGGGCGAACATATGAATATGCGGCTCACTGAGCAGAGCGGTGGTTTCGCCGCGGCGGAGACGTGCGATGTACGGCTCGAAATACTCGTAGCCGGCCACCGGCACCTGGCGGCGGAAATCGTCGAGGCTGCGGATGAGATCGAAGCGGTGATCGCGGCCGAAGGCAGTGGCTGACTGATGAGCAAGGATACCGCGCAAGAGCGCTTCCTGCACTTGGCGTGGATCGTGAGTGGCCGCCTCGAACTGGGCCAGGCGGCGGCGAATCGGCCGGGCGATCGCCTTGAGGACGACCTTCCGTAACAGAAAGCGAACAACGCGCTTGACGCCCCGGCGAATCAGATTGCTCATGATCGTCTCACGCAAGAGAACCACAACCACCACGAAGCACACGAGTAAAACACATTACAGACAAGAAAAGAGAGAAAAGACACGGAACAGAGGAGCGAGGAACCCCTTCGCCGGTTTGCTACGCCGCTGTTCGCGCGGTCGAACCGCCTTCCCCTCGTTCCCACGCTCTGCATGGGAACGCCCGTCCGAACGTTCCGCGTCCTGTCCCGCGATTGATTTTTGCGCCAGGTGCATTTCAAAGAATCGTAGCACGCGCTGGCGGTATTCTTCGCCGGCGACCTGAAGGGCTTGGTTGTGTTTGGCGTTCTCGACCAGCCACAGTTCCTTCGGCTGGCGTGCGAAAGTGAAAAGACGGGTGGTCATCTCCGTCTTGATGTAGGTGTCGGCCTGGCCGTGGATCATCAGCAGCGGGCGCGGCGCCAGGCGCGGCAGGTAACGCTCCAGGTGCGGAAAACGGCAGCGGCGCTCGCGCTCGATGCGTCGGATGCCGGCCAAACCGATCAGGCCGTAGAACCACAGCGGGATCAATCCCTGGATGGCATAATGGCTGTTATAGATACGGAACCACTGTTTCATGTACGGCACCAGCGTCGTGTAGGTGGCGAAGACACCATCGGTGACGCAACAGCGCACGTAGGGATCGCGAGCGGCAGCGATCAGACCGGCGCCTGCCCCTTTGCTGATGCCGAAAAAGCCGATGCCGCGCGGATCGGCATCGGGCCGGCTTTTCAGATAGGCCAGTGCTGCTTCGGCATCACGCACCTCATAGGTGGTGACCCATTGCAAAGGTTCATAGCCGGGCATGGTGTCGCTGTCGCCCTGGTTGCGCGCTTCGAAGGCGAACACATCGAAGCCACTCTCCACCAGATGCTCGCAGTACGAGCGGCAGGCCCAGCGATTGGAGCCGAACTCCAGGCCAAAGAGAATGACACCGCGGCGCGGCCCGACTGCGTGGAGATAACAACCGCACAGCGTCAGCCCATCGCTGCTAGGAAAGCGAACGTCTTCCGCTTCCGGCAGCGGCTGGCCACGCGGGATAACGAACAGCGGCTTCTCCTGGAAAATCCGAATGAGGAAGCGAAGGTATCTCACGCGGATGTAGAAGTGCAAAAACACCAGGGCCAAAAATAGAAGCACCGACATGCTGCACAACAGCGCCACACCTAGCCAGAACACAGCGGCAACCTCCAAGCGAATCTGAGCCGCGACCGTGAGGAAGCGAGGGATAATGCTGCTCCCTTACGGTCGCGGCTCAGACTACGACGAAAAGCGGCTGACGATAAGCGCAATGTTTTGCCCACCGAAGCCGAAGCTGTTGCTGAGAGCATGCTGGACCCGTTTTTCGCGTGCCGTGCGGGGAATGTAATCGAGATCACACTCCGGATCAGGCATCTCGTAATTGATAGTCGGCGGCAGGACGCCGCGGCGAAGTACTTCCACGCACGTGATTAGCTCGATAGCGCCGGCGGCGGCGATCAGATGGCCCATCATACTCTTGGTGCTGCTCACCGGAATACGGTACGCCTGTTCGCCGAAGACCTTCTTGATGGCCAATGTCTCCACGCTGTCGTTGACCTTGGTGCTGGTGCCGTGGGCATTGATGTAGCCTATATCGGAAAGATTAAGTCTACTATCCTTCAAAGCGGCTTTCATGCAGGCGATGGCGCCGCGGCCGTCGGGATGGCTGTCGGTGACGCGGAAAGCGTCGGCGGTCGAGCCGTAGCCGGTTACTTCGGCGAGGATGTCGGCACCGCGGCGCTTGGCATGCTCCAGTTCTTCCAGGACGAGCATGGCCGCCCCTTCGCCCAAGACGAAGCCGTCACGATACAGATCGAAGGGGCGCGACGCTTTCTCCGGGGCGTCGTTGCGCGTCGACAGCGCCGTCAAGAGATTGAAGCCGGTCACGCCGAAAGGATGGATCATGCTGTGGGCGCCGCCGACCAGCATGAGGTCGGCATCACCGTGGCGAATTAGCTCGGTAGCCTCGCCAACGGCCTGGCTGCTGGCGGCGCAGGCTGTCAGGCAGTTGTAATTCGGCCCGCGCAGATCAAAATGGGCGGCCAGATGGGCCGGCGTCGTGTGCAGCTCTTGTTCAGATTCGCGCTCGGGATGAAAAACGCTCAGTGCTCCACGCTCGAACGTGGCTGTATCCAGCTGGCGTGTCTCGCGGCGATAAGCCTGATAAATCCACGACAGCAAATTGTGGAAGTCCTGAATTCCTTCGCCGGAGCCGAGATAGACGCCAAAGCGATTGCGGTCTACGCGGGTGTCGTTGAGCAGGCCGGCGTGCTCGAGCGCTTCCTGAGCGGCGACGGCGGCGAACTGGCTGTTGATGCCGGAATGCATCCAGCGGCGGCAGTCGGGAATGAAACGCGCCAGGTCGAAGTTTTTCACCTGAGCCGCGAACTTGGTCGGAAAGCGCGACGCATCGAACGACTCAATGGGACCGACGCCATTTCGGCCCTGGAGCTGCGCCTCGATGGTCTCGCGCACATTGTGACCGAGCGGCGTGATGGCCCCCATCCCCGTGATGACAACTCGTCGTCGCATGTGAAGCTAACCTCATGATCGCCCGTTCCCGATGGAATCTCTCCGGGAACGGATTAACTCCATTGTCGAACCACAACGGCAGCACACTGGCCCATCTGCGTGAAGCTCACCTTGACCACGTGAGGGCGAGTCATCGGCCGTGGTTCGCGGCTCAGCACTTCGATAGGGCAATCGGGGTCGGCCTGTTCGTAATTCAGCGTCGGCGGCACCGGACCGTTATTGCTCATCGCCAACACACTGGCGGCCAGTTCGGTCGTGCCGCCGCCGGCCCCCAGGTTGCCGATGTAGCTTTTGGCGGCGAAGACCGGCACCGGCGGCGAACAGCTACCGAAGACTTTGTGCAAACTGCGTGCCTCCCAGGCATCCGATTCCGGCGTGGACAGGCCGTGAGCGTTGACGTGATCGACCTCTTCCGGCCCGATGCCCGCATCAGCCAGGGCCGCATCAATAGCCCGCGCCAGGCCGTCGCCGCGCATGCCCGGATCGAACGCCGCACCGAAGCCGACAATCTCCGCATAAATCCGTGCGCCACGCCGCCGGGCATGTTCCAGATCTTCAACCACGAAAACTCCTGCCCCTTCGCCCAGCACCAGGCCATCGCGCCAACGATCGAACGGCCGGCACGCCTTGGTCGGCTCCTCGTTGCGCCGGGACAGGTGCTCGAACAGGCATTGCCGAACCATGCTGAGCGGATTGATTTTGCTCTCGGCGCCGCCGACGAGGAAGAAATCGGCCTGGTCGCGCAGAAGGATGCGATACGCCTCACCCAGGGCCAAGAGACTGGCGACATCACTTTCCGTGATGCTGTTGTTCGGCCCGCGGGCATCGTGCAGGATCGAGACGTGGCAGGCGAGCATGTTGGGCAAATATTTGAGCATCCACAGCGGTTGAATGAGCGGGATGCCTTGCTCGCCCCATTTTTCCAGATCGACGCGGCCCGGCTGGCAATTGGCGCTGACGCAGGCCGCCTCGATGAGATCGTTCAGTTCCGTGGCGATCAGGCCGGCGCCAAACTCAACACCGAACCGCGTCGGATCGAGCTTGCTCTTGTCTACCTGGCCGTCGTCCAGGGCGCGCTGAGCGCCGGCGACGGCAAGCTGAATCGTCCGCGCCATCACGCGCAAACTCTTGCGTTGTTCTTTTTCCAGGTAGTCCTTGGCGTTAAAATGGGGAATTTCACCGGCGATGCGAACCGGCAAGCCGGAGGCATCAAAGGACTGAATGGGGCGAATACCGCTCCGGCCTTCCCGGAGCGAGTGCCAGTACGAGGCCGCATCGAGTCCGATGGGGCTGATGATGCCGATGCCGGTGATGACGGCCCGGCGCGATGGGGTAGACATGGACCACCTGTTGCTCACTTAGCCACCTGCCCTCGGGGCAGGGCCTCCTGGCCTAGCTTTGCCGCCGGTCATCCGGCCCAGCAGGTACTTCATCTCGCCGCTGAAGACAAAGTTGCCTTCGCCAAATATCTGCTTGGAGCGCGACTGGTCGAGGTGAGCGAAGAAAATCTCCGCCTCGGCCGTCACTTGACCGCCGACCAGGACGCGCCCCAGCACCGATGCACCCTCCGGCCGAAGGTTCTGGATTTCCGCTTCATAGATCAGCTGTTCGCCGGCCAGCATCTCACGGTGAAAAACCGCCCGTGGCACCTTGGCGAGCACAACTTTCTCCTGAAAGTTGTTGGCTTCGCCAACCAAGATGCCGCCCGTCTGCGCCAAGCCTTCGAGGATCAGCGCGGCCGGCATCACTGGATAGCCGGGAAAGTGATCGCCAAAGTAGTCCTCGGCCAAGCTGAGGTTCTTCACCGCCCGTGCCGACTGGCCACTTTGGAAATCCACAAAGCGATCGATCCAGATCCAGCGCATGTTTCACTGGGGGGTTCACACCCCCCACTCGCCTTAGTTCTGGCTACCGTTCTCCAGCTTGCCCTGAATGTACCGCGTGATCAAATCGACGGTGAACAGGTTGCTGAGATTGCCGACTTCCGGGTTCTGTTCGAACTTGGTCAGATCGGCGAACGGCATTTTAGCCCGCAGTTCTTCCAGCCCCTTGGGCGTAACGCGGCCGTCCTGGACCAGTTCTGGATCGCCCTGGAAGATCGATTCCGGGAACAGCTCGCCGCGCGGGATCTTGATCCCGAACTCGCGCTCGAGACGGAAAACAATGTCCAGGAAATCGATGGACTCCGCGCCCAGATCGCCTTGCAACGTGGACGTAGGCTTAATGTCTTCCTCGTCCACGTTCAGGGCCTCGACCAGGGTCGCAGACACCTTGGAATAGATTTCGTCCTGCGTCGGCATCGGAGCAAACCTCCACAAAAGAGAAACTCGATCACACCCCCATAGGCATAACCAGGCGGGCCACCCGCCTGACATTACATTACTCAGCAACGGCTCCCAGAGTTAGTCCCCCGTCCACCGTCAGCACTTGTCCCGTGATGTAGGCACTATCGGCGCTGGCCAAAAAGACCGCCACCCGTGCGATGTCTTCCGGTGTCCCGATGCGACGCATCGGAATAAACTTGACGATACGATCGCCGGCTTTGTTGCGCACCGCGGCGCTCATATCGGTCTCGATGAAGCCCGGCGCGATGGCGTTGACCGTGACACCGCGCTTGGCCAACTCCACCGCCAAGGCCCGCGTGAACGAGTTGATCGCACCCTTGCTGGCCGAATAGTTCGTCTGCCCCATATTCACGTGCTCGGCAGAAACGCTGGAGATATTGATGATCCGGCCAGCGCGGCGCTGCATCATGCCGAAAGCGACAGCATGACAAAAATTAAAGACGCCGCCCAGGTTGGTCTGGATGATCCTGTTCCAGGCTTCCGGCTTCATGCGCACAAACAGGTCGTCTTCGATCACCCCCGCGTTATTGACGAGAATATGGATCGGCCCTAATTCCTGCTCGACGCGCTGCACACAGGCCTCTACGGCAGCGGCGTCGGCGACATCGGCCTGGAAGGCGACGGCCCGGCCTCCCTTGTTGTTAATCTCAGCCACGAGCTTCTCGGCGGCTTCCTGGCTGCCGCGGTAGACCACGGCGACTCGGGCGCCCTCGACGGCAAAAGCCTGAGCGATGGCCCGACCAATGCCGCGGCTGCCTCCCGTAACCAGGGCGTTCTGATCCTTCAGCCGCATAGGTGTCTTGTCCTTCTGTTGTTTGCCCGCCTGCCGCGCCCGCAAGAAATGTCCTTGGGGGTACAGCAGGCTCGTTTGGCTATTAGTGCGGTCGCAGCAATCCGTATAACTCTCGAAAATGCTGCACCAATCGTTCGTCCGTCGCTCGCAGCGAGGGATCGCGGTCGCGCAGATTATAATGGGCCAGGGTCAGACGGGCAGACACCGTGTTTTGTCCTTCTGTCTCACCCTTGCCCTTGAACATCGCCAAGCCGTTCCCGCGTTCGATCAACTCCACCGAAACCGTTAGTTGCCGCCCCGGCTCCATGAAAGTGCCGTACTTAACGCCTTTCGCCTCCCGCAACACGACGATGCTGGAAGCGAAGTCATCGGTCAGCCTCAGCAGCCAGGCACCGGCTTCAACTAGCGTTTCCAACATCAGCACACCGGGCATCACCGGAAAAGTCGGGAAATGGTCGGCCAGATACTCTTCGCCAAGGGTGAGATTTTTCACCGCCTGCAAAGTCTGGCCCGGCCGTATTTCCACGATCCGATCGATCAGGTTGAATCGCATGAACTCCCGTCCAATGCCTTCGTGGACTGAACCCGATCCATGAGCCAGCCACAGCCCGGCCTAAAAAGAGGAAGTATACTTTCCCCTTGCCTTTTCGGCAACCCCGAAAGCCGCCTAAACTCCGACTCATCTTACTTCTTTTTGCCTTTTTGTCCCTGTTCTCTACCCGCTCTTCTATGATGCGCTCCCAGGGTACTCTTTGGCAATTTGAATCGATTGCCAAATCTAGGTAATTCACACAAGGCACCTATCCTAAACGTTAGGGAGAGAAAAGCCGGAACTCCACACTCATTTCCTCCCTGGGGCGGACAACAGTACATTGTTCTTATCGACGCAAGCAGAGACGAAACGTCCGTTTTTTCGAGCTTTTCCCGAAGCAAACGAACGGCCGACGTCCGCCAGCGGACAAGGGATGAACAGCCAGCTGCTGCCAGCCGTTCGTTTGCAAACCTGGGAGAAAAATTTTTCTGTTTTTTTGAAAATTCCTCTTGCAACCCATCGGGAAGACGCTAGGATAAGGTTGTTCCGCCGTATGACTGTTTCGGTGACTGGGCGACGCCGAAGGAGCCAGCGGCGGAACTTTTTTTATGCGCTTTTGCTACGCAAAAGATAGAGCAAGCTCCGTGCCTATTCAACGCGACGAACCGGAAGCGTTAGCGATGCCTCTTCTGTCGCTAAGA
>JAJPHU010000317.1 GCA_021325115.1 Planctomycetota bacterium
ACGGAACCCCGGCGATCTATACTTGCCGAGGGCAGATGCAGATTGCTTAGGGGACTGTCTCGGCGGCCTGGTCGCCGGGACAGTCCCTTTTGTTTGGTGAGTGGTGAGTGGTATCACTCACCACTCCCTTAATGAACTTGCTCTGGCGGTTCCACCGGTTCCAGGCCTTCCATGGCTTTGGCCAGGCTAACTTCGTCGGGAACGGCACGTTGTTCTCGGAAGAGGACAACAAACGCCAGGGTTGCAACGGCGGCGATGGCGAGTGGCCAGATCCAGAACTTGGTGTAATCAACGCTGTTGCCCTTCGGGTACATGTCCTTGACTACGCCGCCGAGCCAGTTACCGATGAACATGCCGGCGCCCAGGGTGATAAATGTTATCAATCCCTGCGCGCTGGCTCGCAACTGCTTGGGCGCTTGCCGATCCACATACAGGTACGAGACGACAAAGAAGAAATCGTAGCAGATGCCGTGCAGCGGCAGGCCAATCGCGATCACGCCCGCGATATTCTGCGAGGCGAAGATCACATAGCGCAAACACCAGGCCAGCATGCCGAACACCAGCATCCACTTGGTTCCGAATTTCAGCAAGCAGACAGGCAGCATCAGCATGAAGAAGATTTCGGAAATCTGCCCAAGCGTCTGCACGGCCGTCGGGTTGGGAACGCCGATGTCGGCCAGGAACTTGTTGGCCCAGGAATAGTAAAACGCCAGCGGAATCGTAATGAGGAACGAGCAGACGAAGAACACCAGAAACGACCAATCCTTCAGCATGGCCAGGGCCGGTAGCCCGAGCGTCTCGCCCAGGCTCTTGGATTCGCGGCTGGGCGGCGTGTGCGGTAGTGCGAGACAGAAAAAGCCGAGTACTGCGGAGGCGATGGCCGCCAGGTAGATTGGTTGAGGCGACACCGCATTCATGCCGAAGCCCACCACCCAACCGGCGATGATCCAGCCGATCGTCCCCAGGACACGGATGCTCCCGAAATACTTATCTGGGTCGCTGAGGTTACGGAAGCTGAGAGAATTGGTCAGCATCAGCGTGGGCATATAACACAGAGCATACGCCATCATGAGCCAGAAGAGCGGCTCGTTGGCACGGCTGGCAAGCGCGGCGACAGCCTCGCGCTTGTTGACCCGCTCCACGGCCGGGTCAATCTCCTTTTGGAGTTGCTCGCTGCTCCGTTGGAGTTCTGCGAGCCGGGTCTTCTCCTCCGGCGGCCGGCCAAACAGATCGCGGAACCACGACGCTGGGGCCGGGCCAGCCACCTCCGCAATTTGAGCTTGCAGCTTGTGCTGCTGTTCCAGGGCCTGCATCAGGTTACCGCTGCCGGCCGGTTCGGTCTGGGCGGCTTGCTCAAACACTGCCCGGATTTCCGGCTGGCTATGGGCGGCGCTGTACGCGGCTGCCCCAAGCAGAATGGCGCCCGCTACGTGCAGCACGGCCAGCACCTTTTCGGTTGCGAAAAGCCGATCGGCAAACAGACCGATAAATAACGGCGAAATCATCGCGCCGATGGCTGAGGTGCCGTAAATCAGTCCGACGTAGCTGCCGGGGAAATTCAAGCCGCCATCAGTCGGCAGCGCTGAGAGAAAAGTCACCAGACAGACCGCCCAGGCGCCCCAGACGAAATACTCCAGAAACATCATGATCGAGAGCCGAAATCGCAAAGATGCATTCATTGGAACCTCGTGAAGGCGGCATGCCCCAGCGCTCATCCGGTAGGCCAAAGCAAGAGGATGCACGAATGTTACGGGACGCTTGCTGGGTCTGCAACGGAAAACTATGTTGTGGCCCCAAAAGGCTGTTCTGCCCAGACCGACAAGGGACGGCTTATTCCACTATAAAGGCATGTAGGCACGGGGCCAGTCCGCGTACAGCCGCGGGAGTTGCAATATGCTGATCCGCTTTTATGGCCTGGCTTTCCAGACCCCGCTTGTCACCGTTTACCTCTGGTCGCCGTGGCGTGCATCCGCCTTGGAGCACCGCGTATTTGAGGCTGTGGGCGCTATCCCTGGCTGTGCCCTTGAGGAGAGCGGCGACGAAAAGCGGCTGCATTTGAACAGCCCGAAAGCGTGGCAGTTGGCTCTCCAGGCCGTCTCCCGCGTTCTCAAGGGCTGGCAGGAAGAGGCCGACCCGGCCAGCGAACGCCGGGTCTGGCGCTGGCTCCTCGAAGCCGACAGTGACGCCGACGGTTATGATCATGCGGGCGAGCCTACCAGTTTATGGGCATTCCTACGGCTCAGCCTCGAACGCGGCGAACCGGGCGAAGGCGACCGTGGTGAAGATATCGATCTGGAAGGCTTCGGCATGCGCATCTGGGGCGAGGGAAGGGCATGACCATGGGCTCTTACCGTCGCCTGGCCCGGAAGGGTCTACCTTGCAGACGCTGTTCCCAGACCACCTTGCCGGCGCGATTCACTTCGATGACGTGGTTGTCGTTGCAGGTTATGAGTGTGTTGCCGTTTATCAGCCGCGTCACCTGCGTGGGGCTTTTCGCAGCGCATTCCCACAAGCGTTTGCCATCTCGATCGTACTCGACAACCTTGTTGGCTCCCTGGTGGGCAATCAGGTAGCGCGGACCGGGAAGCACATCCAGGCCCAGTCTCCACCCGGAAGGCTCCGTGAACTTGATGTCACGCAACTCCTTCCCTTCCGCATCAATCTCGGCCAGGAAGCCATTCTGGGTGACATACACCATGTGACCGTCACGAAGCTTCTGACCGGAGGTGATGGATCCGCGGGATGAGGTGAAAGTAAAGACCTGCTTTCCGTTGGGAGCCAGCTCAATCAGACCATTGGGCCAAACTGCACAGAAAATATGGCCGTTCGGCAGCAACTGAATGTCGCTGGGGCAACGGCCTTTGGTGGAGTATTCCTTTTCGATCTTGCCAGTGTGGCGATTGCGGATCGTGATAGCTTGGCCGCCGTACTCCGCGACGAGCACGCGATTGCCAGGCAGCACCCGCGCATCCATCGGCCGATTGACATCGGTAATGGCCCACAGGGTCCGCCCGCTGTGCGACACCTCCCAGACTTGTCCCTTTTGCCCCTTGTAGCCATCGATGGCCACGAGCAACGTGAAACCTAATGTGCGGTCGGCCCGATTGAGCAAGGCCAAGTCGATCCGGTCCTTGTGAGCCTCCCACCAGCGCATCCAGACATCGCGGCCCTTGCGCGCGCCATCACTCTGCGGCTCACCAAGCGTCACGACGGGGGCCTGATCGCCGGCCAAGTCGGAGAGTATGTCCTGCGCTCGCCAGCCAACCTGCTGAGGAGCGTCGGCCAGCAAGTCAATGAGCGTGACAACGCCTTCTTTGTCCCCGTTGGCCACCGACGCCTGAGCCGCGCGGAGACGCACTTTGGGATCAGGATCGTGCAGCAATGGGCGGACGGCCGCCCGCAGCTTCGGGTTCTTGCTGTTCCCCAGGACTTGAACCGCTACTGCCCTTTTGGCGGGCTGAGCGTCCGTGAGGGCTCGCAACACTACAGGTTTTGCCCTGTCGCCACTCCAAGCCACCGCCGCCACCGTCTGGGTCAGTTCTTCCTCCACCCGTTCATCCTGGGCGAAGGGCAGATACGCGAGCACCACCTCGGCCGCCCCTCCCGGCTTTCGTCGGGCCAGCAAGCGAGCCACTGCCAGGATTCGCTCGATCTCGGCTTCGCTATCGATGGCCCGGACACATTGCTGAGCACGCCAGGCAATCTCAGGGTCCGGATCATGCATGGCTGGCGCTACCAGGGAAAGCGCTGCTCGACCGGCAGCCTTCAGGCCGGCGGTGGCCTGCTCGCGCTTGCGGAAGGAGCGGTCGCCGAGTTGCCGAACCAGGAGCCGCAACGTCGCGGCATGATCCGGAGTGAGCGTGCGCTGCCGGAAGAAATTGAGCAGGCTGGCATCATCTGTCTGGATATGCGCGCGGGCCAGGGTAACGCGATCGGGATCCGGTTGCGGTAGCACCTTCGGCGGCCGGGCGAACCCACGCCCAGCCAGGAGCACGACCACCAGGCATATCATTTGGCCGCGAGCCATAGCCTGCCTCGTCTGTTCTGCTAAGCTACTCTGTCACCGTAACATGGAGCGACCGACGGCACAATCTGGCCAGAGCGCGACGCACACGGGCTAGCCGTCTCATAAGCGCTCTAAGCACCGGCAGGGCGATGCTCCTCACAATAATAGAACAGCCGCGGAAACACCGGCAGCACGCCCCATAGTTTTTGCCAGCTCCACCGCTGCGCCACGG
>JAJPHU010000213.1 GCA_021325115.1 Planctomycetota bacterium
CCGATGGAGGGCTGGGACGGCACGCGCGACGGTCGGCCCAGCGAGCTGACGCGGCGGCGCTGGCGGCATTTCGGTGCCAGCGGGGCCAAGCTCATCTGGGGCGGCGAGGCTGTCGCCGTTCGCCCCGACGGCCGGGCCAATCCCCATCAACTGCTTCTGAGCGATGACACACTCGCCGATCTCGCCAACCTCCGCGAAATGCTGATCGCTGAACATCACCAGCGCTTTGGCCGCAGCGATGATTTGCTTGTTGGGCTACAACTGACGCATTCCGGCCGCTTCGCCCACCCTAACGAGAAAGACCGCCCCGAACCGGTTCTTCTCTATCACCATCCGCTGCTCGATCGCAAATTCGGCGTGCCGGCTGACTGGCCTGTGCTGAGTGACAACGAGGTGTCCCAACTCGTTGATGATTTCATCCAGGCGGCCAAGCGCAGCTACAAGGCCGGCTTCGCCTTCGTGGATATCAAGCACTGTCACGGCTACCTCGGCCACGAGTTTCTCAGCGCCGTCGATCGGCCCGGCCGTTACGGCGGCAGCTTCGATAATCGCACACGCTTCCTGCGCGAAATTGTGGCCGGCATCCGTGCGGAGGTCCCGCGCTTGGGCATTGCTGTCCGCGTCAGCGCCGCCGATTGGCTGCCCTACCGGGCAGGAGCGGATGGCCGCGGCGAACCGGAGACGTGGACCTCGACGCCCTATCCCTATGCTTTCGGCGGCGACGGCACCGGACAGGGCATCGACTTGACGGAGCCGCGTGCTTTTCTCGCCCTTTTGGAGACGCTTGGCATTCGCTTGGTGTGTATCTCCGCCGGCAGTCCTTATTACAATCCACACCTGCAACGTCCGGCTTTATTTCCACCCTCGGACGGCTATTTGCCGCCAGAGGATCCGCTTGTCGGTGTGGCCCGGCACCTTGCCATCACGGCAGATTTAAAACGCCATCGACCCGCACTGGCGATTGTCGGCTCGGGGTATTCTTACCTGCAGGAATGGCTGCCGTACGTTGCTCAGGCGGTGGTGCGAAGCGGCGGCGCAGATTTTGTGGGCCTGGGCCGACTGGTGTTGAGCTATCCGGAAATACCGGCCGATGTGCTGGCTGGCCGTCCCCTCCATCGCAAGCGCCTCTGTCGTACCTTCAGTGATTGCACGACGGCGCCGCGTAACGGCCTGGTGTCCGGCTGCTATCCGCTCGACCCTTTTTACAAAGAATTGCCGGAGGCGCAAATACTGGCGCGAATCAAAAACCATCGCACACTTCCCAACGATCCGGAAGTGTAAGTGCCGGATGGTCTGTCGCATACGCTTCCGGATCGTTGGGAAGTATCTACGCGGCCAGTGGTGCCTTGGCAGCAGCCTCATTTTCTTCCAGCAGTAATCGGGCGATGCGCTCCACTTCCTCGCGCAGCTCCGTCAACTCGCGCTCGTCTCGTTCGTGCAACCTCTGCCAGTGCTGTAGTTCCTGTTGGCGATGCTGTTCGAGAGCCATCGCAGCCGCTTGCCGCTCTTCCCAATCGGCGACTTGTTTCATCCAATCTTCGTGCTGGGCGAGGAGTTTTTCTTCCTGCTCGATCAGACGGGCCTCGCGGAGATCGAGACGTTTTGTCTCGCCCAGCAGAGCAGCACGCTCACGTTGCAGATCGCGCTCTTCGGCCTGGATACGGGCGAGATTGCGACGGCGCAGACGTTCCAGCCGTTTGTCCGCCCGCGGGGTGTCGGCAACGCGGCTGAGCAATTCTTGGCGGAACTGTTCCAGAGCGAGCGCCTTGGCAGCCAATTCCCGGTGTTCGCGGATCAGTTCAGCGCGGCGTTCCTGACATTCTTGCCACAGCAGAGCATAGTCGCGGCGCATCTGTTCGTGCTGAGCGCGGGCAACGCGCAACTCCTCAATCTCCTGACTGCGGCGCCGGGCACGCCGTTGTCGTATTTCTTCCAGCCGCTGCGCCTGTGCCTCGGCCATCTCTTCGCGTGCCCGCACATCGGCCAATAGCATGATGCGTTCGTTGTCCAGGAAGGTCTCGCGCGCTGTCAAGCGCGCCTGCCAGGCTTCCAGCGAACAGCGAATGTCAAACAGTGCTTGCTGGCGCTGACGCAGATCCGCTTCGCGAGCTGCCAATGCCTGTTCGCGCTCACTGAGCCGCTGTTCGACCAGCACAAGTTCGCGGGCCGCCGTCTCAAACTGCGCGAGGATGGCCGAGCGCTCGGGCTCCCATGTTTCCTGCAATTCCACCAAACACTGCCATTGTTCGAGCAGATGGTGGCGTTGATCGGCCAAATCGCCGGCCAGGCGGGCCAATACGCGCGGCACATCGGGATCGCGCGGCCGCGGCGAGCCAGGTTGCATCAGCGTCCCGGGAGCTTCGTCGCGAGGCACGGATGCAACTCCGCTTGCCACCGCACTCCATTGCTTCTCATACTCCAGCAGTTTGAGACGCTGGTTGCAGATGCGTGCCTCCAGTCCCTCCGTTTCTTTGCGAAGTTGGAACTGGAGCTCCTCCGCGGCACGCCGCTGCTCGGCAAGGTTTTGTTCTGCGGCAATCACTTCTGCCTTGCGGTGCTCCAGCTCGCGCAGACGCCGTTCCCGCTCCGCTTGCTCCTGATTCAAGCAGGCTTCCCATTGCTGCTGAGCCAAGCCCAGCTGTTGCCATTCGTCTTGCAGCCGGCGGCGTTCCAGCTCGACTTCGCCGTTAAAACGCAGCTGGTCCTGCATCAGCTGCACGCGCTCGCGCTGGAGCTTCTCCGTTTCGCGCTCCCAATGAGCGCGCTGGCTCTTCAGCTCTTGTTCGCGGCGTTCCAAGGCAGTTTCATGAGTCTGCCAATGCTTGCGCCAACGCTTCTTCAAACGTTTGCGTAACTCGATCAAACGGCGGCGTTCTTGGCCAGCCTGCTGCAACTCCTTTTGCACCGCCTGGCGTTCCCGGTTCAGGGCCGTCCGTAACTCCTCATTCTGGCGCCGGGCTTCCTCCATCTCGGCCTTGAGGGCGGCGCGGTCCTGACGCACCTGATCACGCAGCTGCAAGAGTTGCCGGCGGCGCTCGTCGAGATGGGCGGCCAGTTGTTCTTTCTGACGTTCGAGGGCTTTGCGATGCTGCTGAAGCTGGACCTCTTGCTCGGCGAGATCAGCTTGCTGGGCCGCCACCGCTGCCGCCTGGATACGCAAAGCATCGCGCTCGGCCTGGATTGCCGCTAACAGTGCATCCTCCAAGGGTTGGGGTGCGGAGACGGGAATAGGTTTCATGCAGGAGATCCTCAGCTGGCGCGATTCGGAGTCTCCTCCTGTATCGGCCGGGAACGCCTGCAATGTTTAGCCACGAGCCGTAGGCGAGTGCGGGAGCTTCCCGCGCTTGCCTATAGCTCGCGGCGAAACCCTCATGATTCGAGCGCCCGATTGAGCATTTTCACGATGTTATCCATCGGTTGATTGCCGATTTGCTTGTCGATAGGCTGATCCCCGCCCTTGAAGAGCAACAGCTGTGGAATAGCGGAAATGCCGTATTTAATGGCGATTTCCTGGTGTTCGTCGGTGTTGAGCTTACCGACTTTGACCTTGCCGGCAAACTGATCGGCGATCTTATCGATCGTCGGCGCCAACATGCGGCACGGACCGCACCAGACAGCCCAGAAGTCTACCAGGACGGGTTTGTCGCTTTGCACCACTTCTTTTTCCCAGTTCGCCGCCGTCAACTCGATCACATTGGCACTGGCCATGCCTGCCGCCTTTCTGAAATCGTGTTCCTTGTATTGTTTCCAAGAACAATCATTCGCTTCTTATCGGCATTATAGGCAGGCAGGGTCAAGCGAGACAACTTCCCTGCTACACGCTCCTTGGATCGACCACCGTGACCTCAGGACCGAATCCTGCCATGTCAACACGAAATGGGAAACATGGAAGGCGAGCAGGTGTGTGACCTTGTTGACATGGCAGATAGGCCATTAATCGTACAGGTCTTTCCGGCTTAAGGCTTCGTCGGGCAGAGATATACCGCAGTCTGTCGCTGCTTCAAGCAGACGGGGGCTCCCACTCGTCCTGTGGCAGTAAGTTCTGCCAGGTCGAGGATACGTTCGCTCAAGACGTTAAGCGCCAACACTTCCGGGGCAACCTCTTTTGTGGCGGACTACTTCATTTAAGACAGCTTCCAGCTCCGGATCGAGTGTGATTACCATTCGTGTCCCTCCGTTTCAGAATCTCTCGGAGAGGATACTCCCAGACATTCTAGAAACCAAGTCGCTTTCCTGCTCGCCAACAATCCTCCGTGCGCCCTACATTGACTTCGCCGTCTTCGTTTCCCATAGGCAAGACTATTATGACACCAGAAGAATTTCGTCATTTCGGACATCAGCTTATCGACTGGGTTGCCGATTATCGCGCCGGCATCGCGGAACGTCCCGTCATGGCACGAACGGCGCCGGGTGAAGTCAAGAGCCGGTTGCCCACTGCGCCCCCGGAGCAGCCGGAGGATTTCGCCGTCGTTTTCCGTGATCTGGAGCGCCTTATTCTGCCGGGGCTGTCGCATTGGCAGCACCCGCACTTTTTCGGCTATTTCCCGGCCAATGCTGCGTTTGCCAGTGTGCTAGGCGATTATTTCAGTACGGGACTGGGTGTGCTTGGGCTGTCCTGGCAGGCCAGTCCGGCGCTGACAGAATTGGAAGAGGTCGTCACCGATTGGATGCGGCAACTGGTTGGTCTTTCGGAGGCGTGGAGCGGCGTGATCCAGGACACGGCCTCGACCTGTACGCTGGTGGCTCTCTTATGCGCCCGCGAACGGACGACCAACTACAGTATGAGTCGCAGCGGTCTGCAAGCGGAGGCACAGCCCCTTGTCGTTTACACTTCGGACCAGAGCCATAGTTCCGTCGAGAAGGCGGCGCTGCTGGCCGGTTTTGGCCGGGCCAACGTGCGCAGGATCGCCCATGATGAGGCGTATGCACTGCGGCCGACGGAACTGGAGGCAGCCATCTGCCAGGATGTTCGAGAAGGGCGAAAGCCCTGTGCCGTTATTGCCACGGCTGGCACAACCGTTTGCACTGCTTTCGATCCGATCGATGCGATTGCTGCTATCGCGCGGCAACACGATCTGTGGCTGCACGTTGATGCGGCGATGGCGGGTGCGGCCATGATTCTGCCCGAATGCCGTCGTCTGTGGCAGGGCATCGAAGAGGCGGATTCGCTGGTCTTCAACGCCCACAAGTGGCCTGGCGCTGTTTTCGATTGCTCTCTTTACTACGTCCGCGATCCCGAACATTTAATACGAGTAATGTCTACTAATCCGAGTTATCTGCAATCATCGGCAGATGGGCGCGTCAAGAATTTGCGCGACTGGGGCATCCCTCTGGGCCGGCGTTTTCGAGCGCTCAAATTATGGTGCCTGCTCCGTGCCGAGGGAGTCGCCAATTTGCAAGCACGCCTGCGCCGCGACCTCGCTAATGCTCAGTGGCTGGCTGAGCAGGTGCGCTCCACGTCGCTTTGGCGCGTGGTGGCCCCGGTGCCGCTTCAGACCGTTTGTATCCGACATGAACCGCCGGATCTGGAAGGCGAAGCGCTCGATCGCCATACACTGGCCTGGGTCGAGCGGATCAATCGCTCCGGCGCAGCCTATCTCACTCCCGCAATTCTCGATGGCTGCTGGATGGTGCGCGTCTCCATCGGCACGGAAGCAACGGAACGCGAGCATGTCGCCGCACTTTGGGAACGGATGCGCCAAGAAGTAGAGCGCGCTTGACGCAGAGGCCCTTATTTCCCATTTTCGTGTTCACTTCGGGATGGGTTATTTTTTATTATGGAAAATGGAAATAGTCTTCGACCATCCAACTATCGAAGGGAGAGCTAACAAGCAGAGGACCGCACGATGATCCGCCCATCCTTCATCACTTCGAAGAAGTTACATGCAGACCTCGATTTTCGCCCTCTGCCGTTTCTTCGCAATCCGCACATTCAAACTGTGCTTGGCGCCCTGATGCCGGGTCCGAATTGCCCTTTTCCCGATCGTCGCAGTCTCGTCCGTCTGTCCGATGGCGATTGCCTGGTGCTGCACAACAACACGCCGCCAGGCTGGAAACTCGGCGATCCGCTGGCACTGTTGGTACACGGCCTGAGCGGTTCGCATGCTTCGCCGCACATCTGCCGGCTGGCCGCTCTGCTGTTGATGCGGCGAGTCCGTGTGGTCCGTATGGATCTGCGCGGGGCTGGCGCTGGCGTGGCGCTGGCTCGCCATGTTTATCATGCCGGTCGTTCTGATGATGTTCGCGCTGCGCTGACCGAAATTCACAGCTGGAGTCCCACTTCACCGCTGTTGCTGATCGGTCTATCTCTGGGCGGCGCTTTGGCATTGCGGTTGGCCAGCGAGGCTGCCGACCGCCCGGTGCCCGGCCTGACGCGCCTCGTTGCCGTGTCTCCTCCGATTGATTTGCCGCTCTGCTCCACTTTGTTGTCGTTGCCGCAAAATCGCCTCTACGAGGATAGTTTCGTCCGCGATCTGCTGATCGAAGCTCGCCTGCGTCAGCGTTTCTTCCCCGACCTGCCACCCCCTCCATGTCCTCCCCGGAATGGGGGGGATAAGGGGAGGCGCTGCCGCCTAACCATGCGGCTCTTTGATGACTTGTACACTGCTCCGCGCAGCGGTTTCGCCGATGCTTTGGATTATTACCATAAGGCTTCCTGTGCCGCCTTGATCCCCAACATTCAGCTCTCGACTCTGATCCTGACGGCGCGCGATGACCCGTTCATCGCTGTGGAACCGTTCGAGGAACTAAAAGTGCCCTCGAATATCTTGGTGCGCATCGTCAATCACGGTGGACACATCGGCTTCCTCGGCTGGGATGGCCGCGGCGGCATCCGCTGGGCCGACCGCTATATCGTCGAGTGGATTATGGAACGAACTTGACGAACGGGAAATAAAAAAATCCGGCGCTCTCGCAAGAGAGCGCCGGAGGACCAGACTTACTTACGGGTCCCGTCCATCCCTTCGGTAGCCTGGCAGCCTTATCCGTCCCCCCTCGGACG
>JAJPHU010000151.1 GCA_021325115.1 Planctomycetota bacterium
AAAGAGGAGCGCCAGTCGGCCGCCAAGGCCAACAAGCGCTGCTCAGACTCCGCAAGCTCCTCGCGCTCCGCTCGCAGGAGATGGAACTGCGCCATCTTCGGCCAATCGCCAGGGACATCGAGGCACTTACATGCCTCTTTTTCATCAGCCAAGAAGCGGCGTCCATGTCGCTTATATACTTCGGGGATGAGCCTTGCTCGTTCCCCCATATCTGTTCGTTCCCAGGCTCCCCTTGGGAATGACAGAAGCGATTGTAATTCCCGCGTTCGCACTAAACATTCGTTGCGCAAATCAGCCACGAGTGCGGCTAACAGCTCGTCTCGGACAGACCCGGCTGCTCGGTCAGCCGATTCGAGTGTTTCCAGCAGATAGTGATAGGCTGCAAGGTCGGCGAGCAAGTGCTTGATAGCTGCATCCTCGCCTCGTGAAGCTGGCACAATAGGGAGCCAATCGATCCGCAATAGCGGGATTTGTTCGATGCGTGCTTCGGTCGGCGTCGGCACAGCGAGCAAACGGCGCAGCTCCGCCAGGTGATATTGGCGTAGGAGTCGGCCATCGGCGGCAGCCCATGTGAACCGCCCTTCCCAGGCACGGCGCGTTCGCTCTTCGGCACGAACTGCAAGAGCGTCGGCTAACTTCAGCACGGGCCGCTGCGATTCTTCTGCCAGTGCCGGAACTGTAGTAAGGACTTCACGGATGCGACTGGCCAGTTGTTGGGCGTAGCGCGCCAGCATCTCCAGATAATCATTGCGCGGCCGGTCCACAAGCGCCGGGCCTTCGGCAAGGGCCGCATCGAATTCCCCTAACTTTCGTTCAAGTTCCTCAAATAGCATCCCCAGCTCTTCTTGCGGTGCCACATTCGCTTCTGGGACAGAGTCAGGCGGCAGCGAAGGAGCGGTGTGACGCCCCCAATCGACCAGCCGATTGGTCCGCCAGCACGCCTGACAGTAGATACAACGTTCAGCATGAATGGCCACTTGCACTGTTTCTGGCAGCGCCTCTGTTACCTCAAAGACATCCGCAGGACAGAGGTGCGGCAAATCGCGCACGGATGCTGCTTGCTGCTCTGGCTGAGTGGAACGCCAGGCGATATGAATCAACGGAGGTGCAGAAAGGACCGGAAAAGAGGCATCAGGGACCGTTTTTTCTGGAAATGGTTCCTGCCGCCTTTTTTTCTCCGGACGCTTGTATATCCAACGAAAGACATAATTCCAGCCTGCCAGCATCATGCTCGCAGCAGCGAGTGGGAAAGCCAGACCAGCTATAATCAAGATGTCGAAAAGGTTAATTTGTCGAAAGAGAAGCTCAAAAGTACGGGTACATTTCGCTGCCAGTTGGCTGTCATCATTCGCATGAAAAATACGGCCCGCAGCGGCCAGCACAGGGCGAAAGCGCTCGAACCAACGGCGAAGCAACCACGGTGTAGCATTGGCCTGCCCTTCCTCATCAACCGCGTGATAATAAAGGCGTAGTGTTCCGTGCGGCGGCAAATGCGGACGCGCCTGTCGCGCCAGATCACGGAAGGCATTTAAAGCACCGTCAAGCAGTAGCCGTGCCAGCGCTGGCCGGGGCGTCACTTCACGCAGACGCAAGGCACGGCCCAACTGAAGAAGCTCGTCACGCAGCTCATCCCATTGTCTCCACGAGACGCAGGCCAGAATACGCAGCCACGCAAACAGCTTCCACGGCAGCCAACGCCGGGTCCGTGTCCAGACCGACGCTGAATCGAGCAGTAAATCAAGTCCATGTCCGAACAAGACCTGTGCTCGCTCCAGATAGCCGGGCCAACGTTGCACAAATTCCATATCGCGCCAAAAGCGCGTTTGTTGCAAGGGTCTCAAATAGTGATGGGCCAGGGCATCACGGTCAAAGTTGCGTCCCTCGGCGCGGATGCGCGTTGCCGCCCGACTGAATAATACCCCCGTCCGTATGGCCGGGCCCGTTAAATTCAGAATGGGAAAATCGGTCCCCAACCCCGCTGCTGCGCCGCCAATTGCCAGGCCGTCCTCAATCAGATACGGTACGTCGCGCAATCCGCCTGTCCGCAGCAGCGCTGCCGTCCACGCTCCTGGCCGACCCTCGTGCAGCCACGGACGCAGCGCCGGCATATCCACGAACCAATCGAGAAGCTGCCGGGGCTTGCCGCGGAACCAGCGCTGCAAATTCGTCACGGGCACAATGACGCTCAAAGTGAGTCCCTGCCGATTGGTGCATAACAGTCCGCGTGCATTCAGTGGCATAGTCGCTGGGTTACGCAGCAGAAAATCGTAAGCGACGCCTTGATCGGAGCGGACGCGAAAGCATTCCTCAATAGCGCCGGGCGGCAGCTCAACGATCTGCTGGAGACAATAGAGAAACGCCGGCTGATCGCGGAGATCACTGAAGCGGTCGAGCCCTTCGCGGCTGATGAGAAGGCCGGCGTCTCCTTCAGCGAGAAAGATCTGTCGGGCATACAAAGGACCGCGCGTCGTCGCTACGCCGATAATACGGCGGCCGTCGCGGATAAGGCTTTCGACGGCGGTTTGTGTATGCAAGGCAGCGCCCAGGGTTCGTGCCAATTCGGTGAGTTTTCTGATAAAATGAGACCTTAAAAAGGTATAATTAAAACCGAAGGCGTCGGCATCGCGGTAGATGCAGCCAGCAAGCCGCTGGCCGTCGGTGGCGAAGGTGCCGCGTTCAACCAGCTGTCTTTCCCAGGCCAGGGCCTCGACTCCATCTGTCCCCAGGATATCCGGCTGGATCAGATCCTTGGCGAAGCAGACGTCGCCGATTATGCCGTCGTCACCACCCCCTTTTGCCGCCTCGACGACAGCAATGGTGAATCCGGCCCGCGCCAGACCAATCGCCGCCGTCAACCCTGCACAGCCCGCCCCCACGATTACTACGTCATATGGCACGGAAGTCATCGTCAACCTCTAGGCGAACGGCCCGTGTCAGCCGGCTAGTAAGGATTGCAACCAATCGGTAGGCGCCGGCCGTTTGCCTCATATCAATGCGTGTAGGGGTTGAGTGAATGATTCGTTCGCCTGGGCGCGGCGTTTCAGTTCAGCACACGGTTCGAAGCGCCGACCATAGCGTGCGGCCAATGCACTCAGAGATTGCACGATGTCGGCGAGGCCCCGGTCGTCGGCATAGCGCAGCGGGCCGCCGCGATGCGGCGCCCAGCCAGCACCTAACACCAGCGCCAGATTGAGCGCCTCGGCACTCGCTGTCAAGCGTTCGCTCAATCCCAGGGCCGCCTCGTTCACCATCAGCAATACCATGCGCTCACGGCCCTCCGTCACCCGCGCCGTCGTGGGCAACGTTTGCGAGAACGGATTGGACTTTTCAGATCTTAGAAGTTCTTGTGCCTGTACATTGACTTTCGGTTTCTTACCGTCGTGCAGATAAAACCCGCGCCCACTCTTCTGGCCCAGCAGACCGGCGCTACGCATTTTCTCAAATGCCGTGTTCGGCTCGAAGCGCCCGGTCAGCATCGGTTGCATCGATTGTGCCACGTGGGCAGCAATGTCTAGACCAACCTGATCGAGCAATTCCAGCGGCCCCATCGGCATGCCAAAGCGCTTCATGACACGATCCACCTGTTCGATTGTCAGCCCTTCGGCGACAAGAAGTACGGCTTCGTTGAGATACGGCGTGAGGACACGATTGACAGCGAAGCCAGGGCTATCGCGGACCAGCACCGGCGTCTTGCCGAGGTGGATGGCCCACTGCATCAGCGTGGCCAGGGTCTGGGCGCTGGAAGCAGAAGTGCGGGCGACTTCGACGAGCGGCATCTTGTGGACAGGGTTGAAGAAGTGCATACCGGCGACGCGCTCGGGATGCTTCAAGCCTTCCTGGAGGCGTTCAACCGGCAGTGAGGATGTGTTGGTGGCCAGCACTGTCTCCGGCCGCGTACGTGCCTCCAACTCCCGGAAGATGGCTTTCTTGGCGTCGAGATTTTCCAGGGCCGCTTCGACGACGACATCCACGTTGTCGAAGCCGTCCCATTGCAGCGTGCCCTGAATGGCAGCCAAACGCTCGACCGATTCCGGCTCAGTCAACAGCCGGCGCTCGACAGCCTTACGAAATAACCCTTCGATGCGCTCCAGGCCGGCATCGAGCGCGGCCTGGCTGACATCCTGGACGACGACCTTGCAGCCCTTGAAGGCAGCCAGCTGGGCAATACCAGCGCCCATGGTGCCGGCGCCGACGACGCCGATGCGGCGTACAGGAGTCGGCACGGTGCCGCGCAGCTCTTCGGGGAGTTTGTCGCTCTTTTGTGTCTGGAAAAACAGGCCGATGAGATTGCGGCAGGCTGTGCTGACGGCGAGGCGGCCGGCAGCGCTGCGCTCGTAGGCCAGCCCCGCGGCCATGCCATCTTGGAGGCCAGTGCGGATCGCCTCCAGGGCCTCGAACGGCGCGGGCATGTCATCGGGCACCCGGCGGCGCAGCAGCCGCTCCGTAGCCTTGAAAAGAACGCGGCGGCCAAGGGGGTTCGATTCGAGGATACATTGCCGCCATGTCCGCAGCGGCCCCTCCCATCCTCCTCTAAATAAGGGGAGATGGGGGGGACGGCGTTTCCCTTCGCCGACTGCGCGAGCAGCCAAACGGGCGAATTGCTCGCGCAGCTCGTTCTCCGTGGCAGCGAGGGCATCGGCCAAGCCCCAGCGAAAAGCTTCAGCAGCGTTCAGACGCTTGCGGTCCAAAATCATACGCAGCGCCCGTTCCAGACCGATGAGGCGCGGCAAGCGCTGCGTGCCTCCCCAAGCAGGCAGCAGACCCAGTTCCACCTCCGGCAGTCCAAGTTGCGTGCCTGGTTTGTCGAAAACCAATCGATAATCGCAGGCTAAAGCCAGTTCCAGTCCGCCGCCCAGGCACGCGCCGCTGATGGCTGCAAGCGTCGGCATTGGCACAGCCGCGAGCTTGGCAAACAACTGTTGTCCGCTCGCCGAGACGGCTTCAGCGCTGGCGGCATCCTGAATGCCGAGAAATTCCTGCAAATCGGCACCGGCGATGAAGCCGCTCTTTTTGCCACTGCGAAGGACCAAAAGCGGCGCCTTGCTGTCTGCAACGCTATCGAGAGCAGCGTTGAGATCGGCCATCACCTGGCGATTCAAGACATTGACGCTGCGGCCCGGCACATCAAGGATAAGAGCCAGGGCGCCTTCCGGATCGCGCTCGACAACAATCGTAGCGGAGTGAAAGATCTGCATGTAATTCCCTTCTTTCAGCTACATCAGCCCCACGCCGAGCCAATCGTGTGGTAACTTGCATCAATCACAGGTCTACCCGACCGATCGTCCTGAATTTGCGGCCTTGCTGCGGACAGTCGAACTCGGCGCGGCCCGTGCGTCTTCTGGAGCGGCTGGAGCGCGCGCCAGGACATGCGGATGGCCGCGGTTGAATAGCGTTACGGTATCGGTATTGAGGAGACTCATTCGTCTTCCTCGGTCATCGGCCGGCTGCGCTGCCGGTAGATTTCCTTGAGTCGTTCATCGAAATCTTTAGAGCTGGCGGACAGAACCGTAGGGCAAGCGGGCCGCTTGTCCTACGGTTCTGTCCGCCAGTCTTCATAGTCCTTCCAGGAGTCGGCCAGCGCCGTCACGCCTTCCTTGCTTGATTTGCGGATGGGTGCTCGCAGCCAGTCTGGCAGCGACGACTTCTCGGCAAGCCGAGATGCGGGCGGAGCGGCCGTCTTGGCAGCAGTTTCCGGGCGCGACTTCTGCGTTTGGGTTCGCGACATGATTCTTCCTCCTCTGTCAACCTGCTGCGGCCGGTTCGCGTGGTGGCGCTTCGGTCGAATGGATACGCTGCTCGGCAGCCATGCGTAGGGCAATGCGGTTGATGACTTGCAAGAATGCCAAAGCGCTCGCTTCGATGATATCGGTGCTGACGGCTCGGCCGTTAATGATGCGGCCATTGTATTCGGCTTCGATGTGGGCCTCGCCCTGGGCATCTTCACCGACGGTCACGCTGCGCACGCGGTAATCGCGCAGCTTCACCTCGATGCCAGTGATCTGCTCGATGGCCTTGAACACGGCATCGACAGGACCGTCGCCAAGGCTGGCTTGGCGGATGATGGTGCCGTCCTGGTGCCACAGGCACACCGCCGCCGATGGGATGGTGGCCGAGCCGGCATTGCAGCTAACGGCCTCCAAAGTCCACAGGGCCGGCCCGCTATGAATCTGTGCTTCGGCCAGCGCTTCCACATCCGCGTCATAAATGACCTTTTTGCGATCCGCTAATGCTTTAAAGCCATCGAATACTTTTTGCAGCTGCTCTTCGGTCAAGTGATAGCCAAGATCAAGGACACGCTGGCGCAAGGCGTGCCGGCCGGAATGTTTGCCCAGCACCAACTCCGTCTGCGGTACACCGATGTCTTCCGGATTCATGATCTCGTAGGTGGTGCGCTCCTTGAGCATGCCATCCTGATGAATGCCAGCTTCGTGAGCGAAGGCGTTTTGACCGACGATAGCCTTGTTGCGCTGCACCTGAATGCCGGTGACGTGCGAGACAAGTCGACTGGTCGGATACAGCTTTTTGGTATTAATGTTGGTGGTCACCTGAAAATAATCCTGCCGTGTCTTAATGGCCATGACAACTTCTTCGAGGGCACAGTTACCGGCCCGTTCACCGATGCCATTGATGGTGCATTCGACCTGGCGTGCGCCTTCCATGACGGCGGCGAGACTGTTGGCCACGGCCATGCCGAGATCGTTATGACAGTGGACGCTGATGACGGCCTTATCAATGTTGCGGACGTGCTTTTTCAGATGGGCGATGGTAGCAGCATACTGGGTAGGCACGGCGTAGCCGACGGTATCAGGAATGTTCACGGTGGTGGCGCCGGCATCGATGGCAGCCTCGACGACCTCGACGAGAAAATCCAACTCGGTGCGGGCGGCGTCTTCCGGCGAGAACTCGACGTCATCAGTGTACTGGCAGGCGCGTTGGACGCCTTCGATAGAGCGGCGGACAATCTCTTCCTTGGCCATCTTGAGCTTGAACTGGCGATGAATGGCGCTGGTGGCCAGGAAAACGTGGATGCGGCGGCGCGGGCAGTCACGTAGGGCTTCGCCGGCGCGATCGATGTCGGCAGCGTTGCAGCGGGCCAGGCCGCAAATGATCGGGCCACGCACTTCCTGGGCGATAGCCCTCACGGCCTCGAAGTCGCCCGGCGAGGCGATGGGGAAACCTGCCTCGATGACATCAACACCGAGATCTTTCAAGGCGTGGGCTACTTGCAGTTTTTCGGCCAAGTTCATGCTGGCACCCGGCGATTGCTCGCCGTCGCGGAGGGTAGTGTCGAAAATGATGAGGCGGTCGTTCATGATCTAGCTCCGGGCAAACAAAAAAGCCCCAGGATTACTTGGTCCTAGGGCTGTCGTCAGCAAGCGAGGAAAACACCGGCTGGATGGCGCGCCTAGGATCCGTCTCCCACGAGGAGAAATAAGTCTAACAGAGCGAGGAAGAGTAGGTGCATCATGGTGTTATGTTGGGGGCGAAAGTGTTTCCGGGCAAGGGGCACGGACACTTATGACAGTGTAGAGTGTTTGGTTGCGAAATGCAACGATGTTTTTCGATGGTGTGTTTCCCGCAGCGGGCGAACGGCGGGCGTTCGCCCGCTGGCATCCCTCACCAGCCAGTCGACCCTAGCCGTTCGCCGCTACACTCGTTACTCGTTTTGCACCCGTGCTCTAAATCGTGAAAATTCGTTATTTTTCGTTGATTCCCGCAACGTCGTTTTTCCGATAGTACAGTCACAATCGGAAAGCGGTTTTCGCCTTTGGGGCCGCTGCACGCCGAAAGCCCGGCAAGCCTCCCTCTCCCTGCCGGCGTACGTTCTCTGTCGCGTAATGCAATGATGTTACGGCTTGCGCGGGGATCCTGCGGAGGCTACGATGACGCCATTGGTGTTGCTGGTCGCTGCCCTGATGCCAGGGCAGACAAATCTTGAGGGGGAGGTTCCCATCGGCGCTGCGAGCGGCAGCTCGGCAGTATCCGCCGGGGCGCCGCCCGAAGTTCAGTTGACGGTAGCTACTCTGTTCCCGGCGGCAACTATGCGGCGAAGGCAGCCGGAACAGCCAGAAGTTTTTCCGCCTCCTGAGTCGGTAGAGCTTGTCGCGCCCTTTTTTGCCGGAGGGCCGGCCGCAGCCGCTGTCGCGCCGTCGCCCCCAGGACCGACCACCCCGCTTCCCGACCGCTGGTGGTTCATGCGCGAGGTGCAAGGCACCTGGCTGGGCGCTTTCCTCGACGACAATCGCTTCTACATGACCGGCTGGATCGAGCAATCGTTCACAGCCAGCACCGATAAGGTGAGCAACGTCACCGTCGTCTGGAACGACCGCGCCAATCGCTATCTGCTCCAACAAGCCTGGGTGCGTATCGGCCGCAGCGTCGTCACCAGCGGCACCACAGAGCCGACATTCGGTTTTCAGATAGACGACTTAAACGGTAGCGATTATCGCTTTACACTGCCGCGCGGCCTGTGGAACAGTCAGCTCGACAATCACGTTCCAGGCTCACAGAACCTCTACGGCGTCGATCTGATCCAGCATTACGTCTCGATGTATCTGCCGCTGCTATTCCGCGGTACCGAGTTCCGCTTCGGCCGACTCTACACGCCGTGGGGCGTGGAAAGCCTGGAAGCTGTCAGTACGCCGCTTTTGTCGCGTTCGTATGCCTTCAACTGGTCTCCCCCCTTCACCCATTGCGGCCTGGGCGCCTACGTCACGTTCAGCCCGCAATGGTCCGGCGTTTTCATGCTAACCAACGGCAATGACGTGTACTTCGGCGATCCTTCAGAGGAGCTACGTTTTGTCGGCAACCTCCGCTGGGTACAGCCGGGTGGGCGCAACACGGTCACAGTCGCCACCTCGCTGGGCCGCGGCAAATTCAACCCGGCCTACCCTTCGCCGCCTCAGCAAACCACCATCGCTCTGGCCACCGAACCGTTTGGCCGTAATAACTTCAATGCCTTCGACTTGGTGTATACGCACATTATCAACTCCGTGATGAGTTACAACCTGGAGGCCATTTACGCCTACCAGTACAACGTACCGCAAGCGGCGCTGGCGGTCGGCAGCTACAACGGCTTCGCCAACTGGTTCTCGGCAGCTCATTATCTGTTTTGGACCCTTTCGCCCAAATGGGGCAGCATTACCCGCTTTGAGACGTTCGATGACGCCCAGGGACAGCGCACCGGCTTCGCTGGTCTGTATGTCGCCATCACCCAGGGCATACAGTATCGCATCAATAAGAGCATGGTCCTCCGCCCGGAAATACGTTATGACGATAATCTCTTGCAAAAACCATTTGAAGGCAAACACGGGCTTTTCACAGCAGCTTCAGACCTGATTATCCGCTGGTAGAAGGAGTTAACTACAGAATCACAGAGAACTTATAGAGGAAAGAACATAGAGAAGAAAAAGAAACTTCTATCTTTGGATTACTATTGTTTTTGATTGTCTTCCGCGGTGTTTTCTATGACTCTGTGGTTAGCTCTTCTTTTTAGAGGAGAAGGATCATGACCCGAAAGATTCGAAACAGGATAGGGTGGGCGGCAGGGATTGGTATTCTCTTGCCGCTGTCGCTGTTGGCTCAGGAGAAAACGGCGGTCCCGCCGGGGACGCCGGTGAACATCACGATTCAGCCGGCTGCTTCCACAGCGCCGCCCATCTCGATCGTGTTGGGACCCCGCCACGGCCATGTCATCCCGGAGCGTCACGGCTGCACGCACACGGGCGGCGGCAATATCGATGTGGCTCAGCCAACCCCGGACGTGCTTATCATCACCATGTCGGGCGCCGCCGTCGCCTACGGCGCGGTCCGCCACGCTCTGGCTGCCCAGGCCTTCGAGTTGGAGCAATGTTTCGAGCTGTCCTTCGATAATCCCAAGGTCAAGAAGGGCAGACTGACGATGGAGGGCCGTGTCATCGGTTTGCTGCGCAGCCACTGCAACAAAGACGGGGCTGAATATGACAACGCCTGCGCCGCCGTCGGTCTGAATGGAGTTGGCCTATTGAAACTGTGTGTGCCGCCGCATTCGGTGGGCGGCAAGCAAAACCTGTCGGTCAACGATCACGACGGACCCTACAGTGTGCCAGTGGTGGCTGGCAAATACATGTTGCAGCAGACCTTCCACATCTCGGCATATGCTCATCCAACCGTTGTGCCTACCAAGGGACCGTCGGCGGAATTCGCCCCCGATCCGGCCCTTGATCCGTTGTGGTTGAGTTACAAGGAGCCGTTCCACGGAGCCATTAAGAAAGACTTCGGCTTCCAGGTCGTTCTCAAAGTCGCCGAAGAGACGGAGGCGGCGAGCGGCGCCAAGGAAGAAGCGCCGCCTCTCCGCGAGAAACTTCCGGAACCGACGCCGGTAAAGCCATAGTCCGGTTTTCGGTTTTCGGTTTTCGGTACAGTCAAACCAAGAAGTTTGTACAGAAAACCGAGAACCAAAAACCGAAAACTTAAAGCAGCTCCTGTATCGGTGTCGGATCGTCGAGCACCGATACGGGCCGGCCGCTGGGATCGAGCAATTGCAGCTTGGGATCGATACCCAGCACATGATAGATGGTGGCGTGGATGTTGGCCGGCGTCAGTGGGCGCGTGTGAGGGCGCTGACCGAGTCGATCGGTTGAGCCGACGATTTGGCCGCCTTTGACGCCGCCGCCGCCCAGCAAGCAGAACATCGCTTCGCCCCAGTGATCGCGTCCCGGCGTACCCTGACCGGCTCCATTATTCATCTTCGGTGTGCGGCTGAACTCGCCGCACAGCACCACCAACGTCGTCTCCAAAAGGCCGCGCTCATCCAGGTCCTCGAACAGCGCCGAGACCGCGCTATCGACGATCGGGAGATATGCCTCCATGCCCTGTTTCAGGTTCCAGTGATGGTCCCAGCCGCCGAAATGTACCGTCACGAAGGTCGAGCCGGCCTCGACAAGGCGGCGGGCCAAGAGCGTACTTTGGCCCCAGTTGTGTCGCCCATAGCGATCGCGCAGCTTGGGATCTTCTGAGCCAATATCGAAGGCCCGCCGCGCTCTTGGGCCGCTGATAAAGTCGAACGCTTCTTGCTCAAAACGATCCATCGCCTGGACGTCGGCCAGGTCGTCCAAGAGGCGCCGGGCGCTGTCGAAATGTTGCACCAACGAGCGGCGATCTTCCAGGCGCGGCACGGTCAGGCCTGCGGCCAAGTTGATGTTGTTGACGTGGTAATTGGGAGAATTCGGATCACCGCCAGGCTGGAAAGGATTGTGCTGGGCGCCCAGGAAGTTTCCCGCGAAGTAACCGGGGCTAAGTCCGATGCTGGAGGCATGAGGAATAGCCACGTAACCGGGCACACCGCGGTGCCGTGGCCCCAGCTCGCGGTTGACGATGGCACCGATAGAAGGAAACTTGCCGGTGGTGTTGGCGCCGCTGACGCCCATGTCTTTGGCGGTGAGCATGCGATGCGCGCCGGAGAAATGATCGCCGGTGTCGTGGTGCAGCGAGCGGACGATGGAAAACTTGTCCGTGACCTTGGCCTGTTTGGGAAACATCTCGGTGATGTCGAAGCCGGGCACACGGGTATGGATCGGTTTCCACAGGCCGCGGTACTCCGCCGGGGCGTCCGGCTTCATGTCATAAAGATCCATGTGGCTCGGCCCCCCATCCAGCCAAAGAAGAATGACGGAGGTGTTCTTCTTGGCTTCCGAAGCTTCCCGCGCACGGGCTAGCTGCGCCAGACTGACCTGCGCCAGGCCAGCAATGCCCAAGGCCAAGAAACTCCGACGGCTAAGGCCGTCGCAATAGCGGGGACTGCGACCGAGATTGAGACGAAACATGCGATTCCCTCCTCGTGCTTAGCATTTCGGTGAGGTTGTCAGGCAGGATTCCGGGCAGAACTTTAACCTAACGCCGAAGGGGAGAGAAAGCAAGCTGGATGCGCAGACAAAACAGAACCGCGACCGAGTTCCTATGCACCATGTCTTTCTTGAAACTACTCCTACGGTCGCGGCTCCGATGGGCTGCCTCACGTCGCCCGGATGACAACCACTGTTACGTTATCAGTCGCCCCCTGGAGATTGGCCAGGTTGACGAGCCGACGCGCCACAGTCTCAGCGGAGTAGCCTTCGCCGCGCAGCATTTGCTCCAGGTCGGCATTCGATACGTGATTGCTCAGGCCGTCGCAGCAGACAACGACCCAATCGCCCGGTTTCAGGACGCCGTGAGATAGTCCTGGCTCGACATCTGGTTGGCCGCCGATGGCCTGTTGCAATTCGTTGCGGCGCGGATGTGTCTCGGCCTCTTCCGGTGTCAACGTGCCTAATTCGACCAGGCGATTGACCAGTGTTTGGTCGCGCGTCATCTGGATCAGCCGGCCTTCGTGCAGGTGATAAGTGCGACTGTCGCCGACGTGGCCGACAACGACATGACGGCCATCGACGTAGACAGCCTCGGCAGTGCAGCCCATGCCGCGCCGCTTCGAACCAGGAGCGCGGGAAGCGGTGTAGATCTGCCTGTTCGCTTCCTTGAGCGCTGCCCGCAACATTTTTTTCACTTCCTCGACATCGATCGGCCCAGCAGTGGGGACAGGCGGTTGGCCCTTTGCTTGCGTTGGGGACGGATGGAGGGCATCATCGGGAAATGACGAAGCGCCGGACAAGGGCGCGAACGGCTTCTGCTGCACCAGGTATTGCCGCATGATCTGAATGGCCAGAGCGGCGGCGACTTCGCCGGCCTCATAGCCACCCATGCCGTCGCACAACAGCACCAAGGCTGTCTCGCTGAGATCGTCCTGGCGCGATTCACAAGCGTGCAGCAGAGCGAAAGCGTCTTCGTTGCCGGTGCGGACCATGCCGGTTGTCGTCCAGGCGGCGATTTCCAGGCGCACGCTATCGAGGGTACGGCCCAGGGTGCGCAGCGTGCGGATCAATTCGGTGAATCCCGTCGCGTCTTCTTTGGCAGCTTCGTCCGTGGGGAAACGGCCTTCGACATCTCGGCGGAACGTCTTGGTCATGAGCCGGCCAAACGCCGGATGAATGTCGGGGAAAAGTGGGATGAACGGCTTGGGCGCGCCGGAGGAATCAAAGTCGATTTCGTTGAGATCACGGCCCAGATGCAGAGCAAAGAGCAGGGCGCCGAAGCTGTAGAGATCGGCGCGGGCGTCGGCTTTGCCGGCTAACACCTCGGGAGCGGTGTAGAGCAGGCGGCGCAACGGCAGATCGGCAGGCAGCGGCAACGGCAGCAATTCTCCCAGGTCGGTCAACCGGGCATGGCCGTCCGAAGAGATAACGAGAATATCCGGGCGCAGTCCTTCGAGGATAACACTGTGCTGGTGCAGCTGATGCAGGATCTCAGCGACTTCGGCGAGATAGCCGAAACGCCGGGCGGAGTCGGCCTCTGGATCGTCCCAGGCGTCCCACAGCGTTCGTCCGACTGGCATTTCCTCAATCAGATACTCGAAATCGCCCTCAGTGAAGCGATCGAGGAGGGCCGGCAAGCCGGGATGTTGTAGCTCGGATAAAAGCCTTTGCTCCCAATCGAGGCTGGGCCAAACGGGTAGAGGTGGGAGAGCCTGGGTGTCGGGAAGGGCTATTGGAGGCGTCTCGTCGAAGCTGGGCAGAAATTCTTCGTCTTCTTCGGCGGCGGGGAGCGGTTCGGCGGTTGGTGGTTCTTCCACCGGGCGAACCACGGCTTGGCGGACGATGACCACCGGCACCGGGATACCGGAACCGTCGCCATGATCTAGGCCCCGGTAGCGCGTCACGCCGCAGCGTTCGCTGATTCGTTCGCGGACCTCGAAGCGGTCCTTCAAACGAAAGGCCGGCAGCGGTGCGTTGCCGTTGCCATCGACCGAGGGAACCGAATTGCCCGGCATGAGATCCTCCGGCGTGAAGTAATAACCGCAGTCGCCGCAGGACGAATCCTCGCCTCGGCGCGCTGCCCCGCAAACGGGGCAGAGGATGGAGGAGACCGGGGCTTCGATTGCTGGGGCTGGCATTTCGCCGGTCGGCTCCTCGATTGGGGTGACAGCCGGTTCTTCTGCAGCTGCGGCTTCTTCGGGTTTTTCCGTCTCCACCGGTTCGGCCAGCGGAACATCCGGGCTGACTTCACCGGCCGGCACAGGCTGAGCGACCGGCACGTTCTCTTCGCCAGGTGCTGCGGGGGCTGGCGGCGGCGTCACATCCCAGGTCGGCAAAACCTCCTCCGTTCCTTCGGTGAGACCGGCGTCGCGCTGATCGTCATTCGGTTGCATGTTCTGTACCAAACCCTTCAAACGCGCCAACCAACCACCTGGGCGCGAGATGTTCGGATTGTTTGATGAGGTCGATGCCATAGAAACCTACCGTAAGCGATTGCCGCAATGGATGCAGCAACGACTGCCCATGCGGTTCATTTTGCCGCAGTGATAGCACGGCGGCGTCGGATCGGTCAACGGCTCGGCGCACTTACAGCAGTACGGCTCGCGGACTTTGTTGACCTGCCGGCACTTCGGACAGGAGATCTCTTTGGTGACACGGCGTCGTTGCAGATCGGCCTTGACCTCGCGTGCCGAGAAATAGCGTTCATTGACGTCCTCGGACAGATTGATCTTGATTAGCTCGAAAAACCAGCGCTGCTCGGCCGGTATGGGACTATGCGGATCGCTCAATTGCGCCTCCAGCTCGCGGGCGGTGTAATAGCCTTCCGGCGCTCTGCCGGTGGCCAAATGATACATCGTTCCGGCCAAGGCGAACAGATCGCTGCGCGGCTCTGGTTTGCCAACGATCTGCTCCGGCGGCGCGTAACCTTCGGTATAGACGCGCGTCTTGGCTGCCATCTTTTCTTTGACCGTGCGGCCCAGATCGCGGGCCGTGCCGAAATCGATCATCTTGATCGAGCAATGGTCGTCCAACAGCATGATGTTGTCTGGCTTCAGATCGCGATGCACGATCGGCGGCACTTGCGAGTGCATATGTTGCAGTACGTCGCAGATACTCTTGCCCCAGTCGATGACTTGCTCCAGCGGAAACGGCTTGTTCTGGTTGTTCTCCATCAGCTTAAGGAGATCTTGACCGCGGATGAATTCGAGGATGAGATGCGCGCTTTGGCCTTGCTCGATAAGATCGTAGACGCGCGGTACGATAGGAAGGCTTTCCAAGGAGCGAAGGATTTCGGCTTCACGGCGGAAGAAGTTCAAGCGGATGGCGAACTCTTGCGGATCGGCGCAGATCATTTCCTTGATGGCCACGAAACGGTTGCCGGCCTTGGTGTCGCTGGCCAGGTAGACGGCGCCGAAGCCGCCCGTGGCGAGGTGGCGTTCGATTTTGTAGCGATTGTGCAAGAGGGTGCCGGCCGGGTAGGGCAGGATCGTACCGCAGCGTTGGCAGTTGCGTTCGCTCGACGGATTGGCCACACCGCAGGCCGGATTGGGGCAGAGATTGGGCGTTCCCTCCATCTCGGCGGCAGTAGTCTCCGGCTGGATCATGTAGCCGCAATCCATACAGGCAATAGCGCCTGGCAACAACGGCGCCTTACACGCCGGACATTCACTCGGCGTCGCTGGCGGTGGAGCGATTTTACTGCTGCCGTCTACTGCTGCTCCCCCCTTTCTCTCCCCCAATGGGGGAGGGGGAAGGGGGGGGGACGGTGCAGGCGGTGCCGCAGGACGGGTAGCCACGGTTGCGCTGGCCCCTCCCGCTCCGCCAGTCGCGGCGGCCACAGGAGCTGGCTGAACACTGCCGACCATGAAAGGATTATGACAGCTCGGACAACGGAATTGTTTGCCAGCCGAATTGTCGGCCAACTGCATCGGTCTCTGACAATGTGGACAGCGAATCACTAACGGCATGGGGATTGTCCTATTGTTTATGGCTTGGCGAGCGAGGCGTGTTAACGCCCCGGTGCATGTTCACCGGGAGGTTAGCACGTCCTCGCTCGCCGGTTATTTCCGTTTCTGTCTTTCGCCGAATTCGATAACACTGTTACCTACGCGAATCTTATCACCGGATTGCAACGGCGTAGGCCCCGTGATGCGTTCCTCGTTCAAAAACGTGCCGCCGGGCGTACCGGCGTCGGCGAGCAGGTAACGCTGGTTTTGCAGCAGGATGCGGGCGTGCAAGCGCTCAATAGTATTATCGCCGAACAGACCAAGATCACAACTCTCCGCCCGGCCAATGGTTGTTTCATCCTTGGCCAACAGCAGTTCGCGGCCGGGCCGAAAACCCTGGATGACCTTGAGCCAGGCTTCCTTGAGAATCACCTGCGCCAGCCCAATTAAGAAGCCAATACACAAACCGAGAACGACCAAACTGACGGCCAAGTCCGTGCGCGGGATGGCCGTGCTACCCATTAGCAAACCGAACGGCAAGCCGCCAAGAAAACCGCCCAGCAAACCGCCATAAACGCCGTTGAGTGTCTTTTTCAGCGGCACTCGTATGTCACCATGACTGCGCCAGGAGCGCAACAGATCGTAGATACCGACGGAAGCCCCGATACAGATGCCAGTCAGAATCCAGCCGATGAAGACAGGGAAACGCAGTTTGCTGTGCAAAAACTCGCCGACAAAACCGCCAAGCATTCCCCCGAGCAGGCCGATGCCCAGACAGATGCTAATGCGGACCAGGCGTTGCGAACCGACGGCGTTGAGCCAGGCATCGACAGCGCCCACGGCCGCAGCAACAAACAGCCCCAGTATCCCAGCGATTAGCGTAGCGCGAAGATAGAGATTGGCAATGCCGCGAAAGCCAAGCGCTTGAGCGATGCCCCAGGCCAGGAAAGCGGCCCAGCCGCCGCAAATGGCACAGTAATAGATAAACAAGCGAAATGACATCGCCTTTATCCAAAAATGCTCGCCGGCTTGACAGTCACTTTTTTCGGCTTCGACTTATCCGTGTCGGTGGTTGCCTGCAGTGTATATTCGCCGCTGCGGCCGCTGCGTAGACGCCAGAACACCTGGCTGCGCGTGCCGCCCTCTTCGATGGTCTTCTCCGCACTTTCGCCACTTGCCAACTTCAAGCCGGCCGGAACGATCAGCTTCACCTTATCCCCCTTGTTGGCGTCCCAGATGTAGGCAGTTACCACGAATTCGCTGCCTGGCTGTACCGCCGAGGGCACGCTCAGGGCCAATCGGCCGCCGATCTCTAAAGAGCCAAGGCCGTAGGTGAACGCAACGTGCCGTGTCTCGCCCGGATCGAGATCTTTGTACGGCCAATACATGACTACGCAGGAATCGCCTTTGTCTTTCTTCGCGTCCGTGTTGTCGGGCTGCATGGATTCCACCGGCCAATCGCCCCAGCCCGCGTTGGGGTTTCCGGGAAAGCGGCAAATACGCAATTTGTCCATATCCTCCAGGTTGATACCAGGCAAAGTGAAATGGCGCAGACACAGCCGCGCTACCGTACCGGGATTTTGGGGATCGTTAGGGTTTTCGATGGCCTCGATGTAATCGGGGATCTCCTTGCCGGAGAACTCCGCCTTGGTATCGACGAACTTCTTCTTTCCCGGAATGGTGAAGGGCACGCCATCATTGGCGCCAATGAACGTGTCGAGCATTACGCGAATGCCAACCTTGTGTTTATCGACATCCTTGTTGTGCAGTCTATAATAGACCAATAAGGTATCCAGATAGCCTGTTTGTCCGGGAACAATCTCGACGTGCTGAATAACCTCGATTTTTTGGGTGCGGAACTCCATCGTCGATTCCCATGCTCGGCGGCCACCGCGGGTGATTGCCACTTGCTTCCACCGGCCGCCGCGGCCGCCGCCCCAGACGTTGCTTGGCGTTTCTTCGCCAAATTTGTATTCGTAGCCGTCGATTTTGATGATGGTATTGTTGCTTTTACCACGCTCATCGAAAGTGAGTCGCTTGAAGCGCTGGGGATTGTCGGGATCTCTCTCCTGAGTCATCTCCACACCGAAGCGCTCGCGCTCCGGATCGAAATGAATAGCAATGCGCGGCTCCGGATCTTTGGCCACGTATGTCCAGTCGTGAGCGGCATTGGAACTGTCTTCCTCCTTGTCGGTTACTCCGATCGGCGGCGGCAGCAAACCATCGACGATCACCGCAGTAAGCACGGCAAGTAACAACAGCGCCGCCGGCACCAGATGAATCCAGGGAAACGGCTGTTTGACTGTGCGGCGGCGACGTGAGACGCCGGAAGTCTGGATAGCCAAGGTAGGCGGCACAAGGACCGGTGCGGATGGCAACTCCGCGCCGGTCGCGGCGCCCGTCCCGGCAGCAGGAGCCGCAGTGCTGAAAACGAGGTTGCTCCCGATTTGCAGCGTCACCGGTACGATGAAGCGCTGATTGCCGTTGGACTGTACGGTCAGCTTGGCATGGAGCGTCTCACCTTCGTTGTTGGGCACCGACGGTACCGTCAGGTTGATGGTGGCGAGCCGGCCGACGAGCTTGGCACGGCCGACCTCCAGCCACGGTTGATTGCTGACAGCATGAGCGTAAACCGGACGCTTTTCTTGGCTTTTCACGATGAGATTGTAGCTCAATCGTTCGCCGGGAACGCCGGACAGGTCGATGCGGTTCGTGCTGATTTCGACCTTGGGAGGGGCCGTCAGACCCAGCGCCTCGAAGAACTGCTGCACGGCGCCCAAGCCGGACGCGGCTGGTCCTTGCACCGGATAGGTCCAGCCGTTGGCTTTGTACCACTCGGCGACCGCACCGCTCTCGAACAGCGCTGCCGCCTCCCTGGAATGAGCTTTGGCTTTTTCGGCAAGTTGACGCGGACTTTTGGCACCAGCCAGCACCCCGGAAGGAAACGGCTGGACCGACACCTGAGCGCGAACGGTGACGATGAAGCAACCACCGTTAGACTCGACCTCCAAATGCCCTTCTAGCGGTTTGTTGTTGGCGCGGAGCTTATCGGAACGAACGTGAATGGGAATGTCCAGTTCGTGCTGAAAGTGGAAATGCTTCTGATTGCCGGCAGTGTCACCCAGCGCTAGCCAGGGAGCGTCCACAGTGGTGATGGCGCCAGAGATCAGACGCATGCCCTGATTTTCCATGTGCAGGCAGAACTGCCGTTGGCCGCCAACCTCCAGGACGCCGAGGTTGATCTCTTGTGTCTCCAGGTGGAGATGCGGCTCGGCGAGCACCTGGGTGGGTAGTTTTTCCAAGAGTTGGTTAAGACCAAGATCGGCGTCAGGAAACTTGGCGGCTTCCTGAGCGGCAAGGGCCAAATCGACACGGCCCAGTCCACTGAAGAAGTTTTCCAGATAGCCCTGGCGAAGCAGATCGCGGGCGGCCGCCCATTCTTCCTGGCAGGCGATGGCCAATTCATCGAAGCTACGGCACTGTCGCCCGCCGGGAAAGACGAACGGATGCGCAAAGGTTTGAGCGCCAACGGCGACCGGCCCGCCGTCGCGCGACCCGCTACTGAGAACGAAACCGTCGAAATAGCAATAGACGGCTTCGGCAGGATTGACCCGCGAACATTTGCTGCATGTTTGCACCATGGCGTCCAACCTTACCGCCGATCAAACGAACCACACAGTCACAGAAAACACAGAGAAAAAACACAGAAAGGAAACAAAAAATCAAACAAGAAGCCGATGCGCGGATTGCCGGCTCCTTCTGTTTTATTTTTTTCTCTGTGTTTTCTCTTCATCTGTGCTCTCTGTGACTCTGGGGTTCGTTATTTTCGTTCAGACGACAACCTTTAATTGCACGTTGCCGATCTGAATAATGTCGTTCGGGGCAAGCTGCCGCTTCTGACCGGGATAGACGCGTGTGCGGTTGACAAAGGTGCCGTTAGAGCTGTTCAGGTCTTCGATGAACAATTCGTTGTTCTCGAAGCTGAGGCAAGCGTGTTGGCGCGAGCACCAGATGCGGTCAGGCGGCTCCTGTTCTTCCAGGTCGATATCCACCGGCTTCTCATCGGCGCGACCGATGAAGTTGAGTCCCTCATAAATGGGATACTCGACGTTGCGTTTCTGTCCGCGGAGAACGAGCAAACGGGGCTGCGATCCGGCAGGCAGAATGGCCCCCACCGGAGGCGTGGCGGCTGGAGTCGGCGCCGCCTGAACGGACGGCGCTGGCGACGGCGGCGGAGCCGGCTGCACTTCGGCAATCGGCACAGCTGGCAACGGCTGCGCTTCGAGAGGTTCCGCGGGGTAGGCAAGAGGCTCGGCGGAGGCTAGTGGAACGGCCTCGTACGGCTCAGCTTGGAGCGGTTCGGCCGTGGGGATGCCTTCCACCGGCTCGGCATGGGCCACCGGCGCCGGTGAAACGCTCAGATCGGACTTGCACTGTTCGCAGAACAGTGCTCCATCCTCATTTTCAAAGTGACAGAAAGGACATTGGAGCATGGTGAAAACCTCGGTGATACGAAGTACTCATGCCCGGCGCGCGGGGCGTGTCAACGCCTCGGTGAAGAAGGCTACCAGGACGTTGACAGGTCCCGTGCACTGGACCCAAGTTATCCTAGCGGCGTCTCTTCGACGGCCCGCGTCATGTCGTCCATGGCCAGCTGCGTTTTCTTGGAAACGCGACCGCCAGCGTGGAGTTCCTGCAAAACTTGACGGGCGAGCATCGTTTTCTTGGCGGCGCGCGGCCCCATCAACTCGCCTTTCTTCTCGATGGTCTGGGCCACGCGCTGGACTTCCGCCTGATCGTTGGTGGCGATTGCTTGTTGCAAGTTCTTATTCAGCTCGAACAGCTGCACCTCGTCGATGTGCCGCGCCACTTCGGCGTTAACGTAGCCTTGCTGGGCCGAATACGTCACTTCCAGCGGGTAGGAGCCGGTCGTCTCACGCTGGCCGGTGCCCGGATCGAAGGTGATCTCCACATCGGCGATGCGGAACTTGCCATCGGGACGCCTGGGTAAGCTCAAATCGAGGATATAGCGTGTCGGTTTATCGCGTTCTAACGTGCCCAGCTGGGCAACCAGGTGGCGCTCCTCGACTTCGTGGACTGGCAATTCCTTGATCTCCGGCACGACCATGCGAACGCGCTTGACCTTGATGTCCTTCATGAGCCGCAGGTGCATCTCGACATTGAGAAACCCCGTGGCGGCCAGCGCCTCGAACTGCCGGGCAAAGACACGCTCGGCGGCGGCAGCGTCATTGGCATCAATGTAGCCCCAGTCACCTCCGGCCAAGCGGGCCAGATCTTTGATAAGCCCCTGGTTCCACTCGGTGCCCACGCCGATGACGTTGAGATAGATCTTCTTCTGCCCGGCTTGCTCGGCCAACTGGCGGCAAGCCGCCTCGCCGGACGTCTCGCCATCGGTCAGCACGACCAATTGTGTCAATGTGCCGGCGCCGGCATGTTGTCCGACCGCGTCCAGAGCAAGACGGATGCCTTGGTCCATCGCCGTCCCGCCGGGATCAACCTCAAACATGTCGATGCGATTGATGACATCGACGATCTTGTCTTTCTGGGCGAGTTGAGTCGGCGGCAGTACGGCCTGAGCGTTGTGGGCAAAAGCAACAATGGAGATCGTATCGTCCGGTTTGAGCTTATTGATGGCGGCGATGGCAGCGTTCTGGATACGCTTGAGTCGGCTGATGCCGGTGCCATCCTCTTCGTACATCGAACCGCTAACATCAAGAACCAGCGCCAGGTTGAGATTGAGCGGCTTGCCGACCTCCGCGCCAGCAGGGATGAGCTTGAGGAGCGCATAGCTGGCCGCCGATTCTCCGGTGACGGCGATGCTGCTGCGATACATCATGCGCTCGATGTGGATTCTGGCCTGCGTAGATGGTGACGTCATGGTTGTGTCGTGCCTTGGGGCCTGAAATAAACAGGAGAACACTTTTTTTTAACATACTGAAACGAAAGCAGCAACAGGCGCCTCGGTTCTTTCCGCTTTGTCAGGATGTACCTGTTCCCTATCTCGATGGCCCTTATCCTTAATCTAGGAAAAATGCGGCAGCGCGTTCTAATCCGCACTGACGAAATAACCAAACCAGAAGTCCGGCGGCGGCCTGGAGCAGAGGCAAGCCGCGCTGGCCAAAGCTCGACAGTAAAAAGCCAGCCCCACCGCCTATCAGTGCCCAGCATGCCGAGGCCAGCACGATCCATAGCAATGTCCACGCTGCCGGCGCGTTGGCGAAGCTCTGCGGCGAAATCCAGTGCGTCAGAAGTGCTCCCGGAACAGCGTCGAAGACCAAGAGCAGACACCCCAGCGTCCCCGCGGTAATGACACCGGCAAAAGCACCGGCGATGCCGCCGCAAAACACGTCCGTCCAACGTCCGCCGCGTCGCCGCACCAGGGCAGCGCCGAGAAAAATACCGGCCCACCAGGTAGCGAGAATGAATCGTTTCAGAAACTGGTTCTCCGCTCCTGCAACGTAGATCCACGGTGCTTGCGTCCAGGCGGCGCCGGCCGCTTGCCCCCAGCCACGCGCGTACAGATCGGCCGGCCCGGTTAGCACCAGGCGCAACAGCAATGCCAACAGCGCCCCCACGAAAAATGGACGCAGCAAGCGGCGAGTGAACGGCTCATATGGTCGCGTGCAGTTGACTTGTACACGCACGGTCAATTTCTGGCCTGCGTTGGCCGTCAGGGAAATCGTCCCCAGGTGCAAGCCGCCCGCGTCCAGGAGTGTCGAATCGATCTCGAAAGCGACTTGGGCCTGTTGCGGCCCGCTGACCGATGGTGTGGTCACGCGCAGCCAAGGTTTATCGCTGTCGGCCTGGGCGTAGACCCATTTCTTGGCGCCGGTACGCAGGGTGACACGAGCTTGTACTACTTCCGGCTGCGTGCAGAAGAAGTGTAAATTCTGCTCGGATAGCTGCAACGGCGGCGGCTTGGACAGGCCCATGCCCTCGAAGAACTGCTGCACAGCGGCCACGCCGCGCGCCGGCGGATCGGAGACCGGATAGGTCCAGCCGTTGAGCTGGAACCAACGAGCTATTTCACCGTTTTCCAAAAACGGCACCGCTTGCTTGGGATTGGCCCGCATGCGTTCAGCCATCTGCCGCGGGCTGGCCGCGCCTTGAAACGGCAGCTGGGCGAATGGGATGCTGGCCACATCGAGCCGTACCGCCACCTCGGCGATGCCGCCGTTGGTGATGACTGTCAATTTGCCGCTGTACGTCTGTGACGCCGTCAGGCCGCGGGTATCCACAAGCAACCGAACTTGTTGCGACTTGGCCGTCTTAAGATGGCATTCCGTCGCGTTGCCGTTCTCGGCAATTCGGAGCCATTCTCCGCCCTCGGAAACAGTGACTTTGCCTTGCAGAAGCCCTTTGCCCTGATTAAGCACAGTCAGGAAAAGAGGGCGCTGTTCGCCAGGATGAACCCCGCTGAGGATCAAGCGTCGGGGATTCAGGTCCAACCGCGGCCCTTGGATTTGGCTGGCAGGCAGCTGGCTGAGGAAGGTGTGCAGTCCGATATCGGGGTCCGGCTGGCCCTGGGTTTCCTGAGCGATGCGCGCCAGATCATGCCGGCCAATCTGGGCGAAATAGCGCGCGAAGGCGCCGTTGCGCAGCAGATGCCGGGCGTCCTCCCATTCATATTGGCAGCCCTGCACGAGATCGTCGAACGTCTTGCAGCGCCGCCCCGAAGGGAAGACGAACTCCTGCAGCATCCGCGACGGCGACGCCGCCCCGGCCAGGTGCTGATCCAGGACGACGCCGTCGAAGTAACAGTACACCGCTTCGCGCGGATTAGCACGCTGACATCGCGGGCAGAATTGCACAGCTTGTTGGTCCTTAGAACAAAATTAACTGCCAAGACGCCGAAGATGCCAATGTATAGGGGAACGTTTATACTTATTCGTTTATTGGTTCTTTCTTCCCTTGGCGTCCTTGGTGCCAGGGCAGTTTAGTTTGCGAGGTTGTCTTCTCCTCGGCCTTTTCGTTTTCTCACCACGGCCGCACGCGCCTGGAAGCGCAGCAGGATGTTGCCGAGTTGAATACGGTCGCCATCGTACAGATCACAACTCTGCAACACCGGGCGATCGTTCACGCGCGTCCATTCCGGCGGGGCACTGTTGTTCCGCAGCAGATAGCGCTGTCCCAGGCGCTGGATGATCGCATGTTTCTTCTCCACTTTCATGTCGCGAAACAAGGCGATATCGGCATGTTCATCGCGACCCAGGAGATTGTCTATTTTATCCAACGGATACTCGCGTCCCTCCTGCCAGCCGCGCAAAACTTTGACCGAGGCCGGCTGGAAGACGCTCTGTACCAGCGCCGATAAAGAGCCGATGCAGGCGCCGAGGATAATCAACCCGACGGCCCCCCACATCGAGGCATGTCCGCCCCTGGTGTTGGCCCTTTCCAGGGCCAGGCCGAACAACATGCCGCCGACGAAGCCGCCGATGGCCCCGCCCAGGGTGCCGTAGCTGAGCTTGCCCAGCGACCGTGCCGCGAGGCCCTCACTGAGACCGACCGTCACGCCCAGAAACAGCCATCCCAAACCGCGCGCCAACATCGCCCCTAGCAAGTGCAGCACCGGACGCTCGCGACTGGCGCCCATCCAACCGATCAGCCGATAATTCACCCCTTCGCCGATGAGGATGCCAGCTGCTCCGCCCAGCGCACCCAGCACAACGCCGTAAGCAGCCAAGCGCACAAAACG
>JAJPHU010000327.1 GCA_021325115.1 Planctomycetota bacterium
AGTTTCAAGGTCTGGTTGGCCACGGAGTACAGGTAGAGGTTGGCGACGCCCGGAGAGTTGTCGTTGTAGCCGCCGGGCACGTTCAGGTTGGTAGCATAACTGCGGAAGGCCAAGGTGCTGCCGTCCTTGCTGAGCATCGGATCGAACGAATCGCCGCCCTGGCCAATGCCGGTGCCGGCGCCGTTGCCATTCTTATCGGCGCTGACCAGCGTGGTCGAGAGACTGCCATATTGGATGTTGCCGCTGGAGTCGAGATTGAGCTTGGCGAGAAAAATCTGATATTGCTTGCTGTTGCTGTCGCCGCTCGTCAGGTTGGTGGCTTTGCTCTGGTAAGCGATGAGCAGATGGCCGTTGCTGTCCTCGGCAATGCTGGGCGTCGGCGATTCATACGGTCCTCCATTTTGGGGTTTGCCGTCGATTCCCAGGCTGACGAGATAAGTTTGCCCCGTCTGCATATCGCGGACGTAAACTTGGGCAGCTGGAACATTCGCGTCGTTGTTGGTCAAATCGTTGGAACCACTGACAAAGGCGACGTAGCGTCCGTCCGGTGAAAGGGCAGCATTATTGGCCCCGTCGTTACTGGCCTCCGTTCCGTTTGTAGCCACGTCCACCAGTGTGGTCGTGCCGGCACTTAGATTGCGCAAATAAACGTGGAACCCAGAAAAAGGCGGGATCGTGACGCCGTTGACCAAGTCTGTGGCACCGCTGACAAAGACCTCGTACTGCCCGTTGGCACTGATGGCCTCGTTGGTATTGACTTGGTTGGGAGCCGTCGAAGAGGACGCATTGCCCATCGTCGTACCCGTCGGATCGACGCTGATTGGCAGCGTCGCGGAGGGCAGCATGCGGTCTTCGAGAATTTCTAGGCGTGGGCGAAACGTCGGGCGGAGCGCCCGACGCGCGGCGCGGCGTTGCCGCCGTGAAGGCTGCGTTAACTTGCCAAACACACGGGAGAGCCAGGGCGGAAACATTTTGCTTTTCTCCTTGCGTGGCGCGCAATATCATTCTCCTGGGGACGATATTGGAACGCGACTCGATAAATTCGATAAACTCGTTGCATTACTACAATTCTTGTGCCAGAACGAGCGGTTTCGTAAAGATTTATCTGCGCCCACTGGCTATGCTGGGCCATCATGGCGGACAAATGCACATATCATTTCTCTTAAATATAGATTTAATCCACGGCTCAGCAACCACTTGCGCCGTCGTACTCTGCCGCAAGAAGTCCAGGCACGCTGCGGCCTCTGCGGACAAACAAAGAGAATTACACCGCAAAGCGAAGGGACCGAATGTCCGATGCGCTAACAAAAGTTAGCACATTTTTACTTACGCCAACATAATTTGACCTAGGTTGTTTTCTTGCAATGACTTGCGAAAGACAACCAAAGTTAACATGCAACGTTAACCGTGGCTTAACGGTAGGAGCGATGCAGCAGCGAAGGCGGCGGCCCCCTGTCCAGAACGGCATCCCTCTCGTCCTTTGTTCTGAAACGAAGTGCTAGCGGACATTTCCCCTCCCCCCAGGGGGGGAGGGTGTTGTTTTCCGTTAGCTCTAAATCTCCAGCAGTAGCCGTTCCGGGCTTTCGAGGCACTCCTTGATGCGCACCAGGAAACTCACGGCTTCGCGGCCGTCGATGAGACGATGATCGTAGGACAAAGCCAGATACATCATCGGACGAATGACAACCTGGTCATTCACGGCGACGGGCCGTTTCTGAATGGCGTGCATGCCCAGGATAGCGCTCTGCGGTGGATTGAGGATAGGTGTAGATAAAAGCGATCCGAAAACCCCTCCATTGGTGATGGTGAACGTGCCGCCCTGCAAATCGACGACACGGATCTTGTTTTCGCGTGCTTTTTGGGCCAGGTCAGCGATGCTCTTCTCGATAGCGGCGAAGCTCATCTGCTCGGCATTGCGCAGCACAGGAACCATCAGGCCCTTCTCTGTGCTGACGGCGACGCCGATGTCGTAATAATCGTGATACACAATGTCGCTGCCGTCGATGGAGGCGTTGACGACGGGGAAGGTCCGCAGCGCCTCGATAGACGCCTTGACGAAAAAGCTCATGAAGCCCAGGCCGACGCCGTGTTTCTTCTGGAAACTCTCCTTGTACTTGGTCCGCAGCGCCATGATAGCGCTCATGTCGGCCTCGTTGAAGGTGGTCAGAATGGCGGCGTTTTGTTGAGCGGCGAGCAGACGTTCGGCGATGCGCGCCCGGATGGGCGTCATGCGTTCGCGTCTCTCGTTTCGGTCTTGTCCCGGCTTGATCTCAACGGCAAGCGAGGCCGCATCAGTGCTCCGGGGAGCTTCGGCGCTTGGGGTGCTGATGCGGCCCTGCTCGCCGCGCTGCTGAAGGTGAGCCAGAACATCTTCTTTGGTGATGCGGCCGCCGCGTCCGGTGCCCGTGAGTTGGGATAGTTCGATCCCCTCGGTGGCCGCGAGTTGTCGTGCGGCCGGGGACAGGAACGGCTCCGGGGCCGCTGACGGCTTGGCGGCAGGTGTCTGCGTCGTGCCCTCACGCGGAGCCGCCGGTGCAGGCGGCGGTGCAGGAGGAGGCGATGCCGCCACACCCTCTTCGATCTGGCCAATAACAGCACCGATGGCGACGCGTTGTCCTTCCGTCACGGTAATGCTCAGCCGGCCGGCGACCGGGGCCATCACTTCGGTCGTCGCCTTGTCGGTCTCCACTTCACATACCGGCTCATTGGCCTTCACCGCCGCGCCGTTGGCCTTCAGCCAACGCGCGATTGTTCCTTCTGTGATCGACTCGCCAACGGCAGGCACTTTGATTTCCACGGCCATATGTATCTCCACCTCCACGTCTTCGGCGCATACCGGTTTCTTCGAGCTAGAGCGCCTTGCAAGTAGGTGTAGCGGCTAGATGTCTTCCTCCCTCCCCCACAAGAGGGAAGGGAGAAAAACGCTACACCCCCTTGCAATACACTCTGGCGGACAAACCTGCAGGGCAAGCTGCCCGTTTGCCTGACAATGGACACGCAGGCAGCCTGCCCTGCAGGGCTTTCCGTCCGCACTTATCATCTTTATTATCCAGAAAGGCGATCCATCCGTCTTGGAGTAGGCAAACAGTTGGCGTAAACGGCTGGTAGGACCAACCCGCAGGAGGGCCGCTCGTGAAACGGTTGCACGTGTTAATCTTGCTCGCCGTCATCTTGATCACGATAGCAGGTATTCGCTTCTGGCCGAGGCGAACGGCGGCAGGCGCGGCCACGCCAGCGGAATGCATCGATACCTATTATGAATCTTTGAAAAGCAATGATTTCGAGAAATATCTGCGTTGCCTGAACGAATCGTATCGCGGGGAGGCGGTGCAACACTCCTTTGTTGCTGCCTGCCGCGATGTAACAGACCTCAAGGGCGTGGTACAACAGCCAGGCCCGATCGAGGGCGAGTTGCCGCTGTGGATCGACGTAGAAGAAGTCCGCACGGCCGGTGTACGCCGTTTGCGTTATCATCTCTGCCGAGACGGCGGCAGCTGGGTCATCACGGCCATCGATCCGCCGCGTGAAACCCCTTCTCCCATTCGTTATGGCACGCCGGTCGGCGAGGAGCCTTAAAACGAACAGCCTTTTCTCTTCCCCTTGTAGAGGAGGAGTCGGATAGGGGGCGGAATTCCTTGGTACACCTGGACTTCTCCCTACTCCAGCCCTCCCCCCCAAGGAGGGAGGAAGGCTTCTTCGGGGCAAGGTTAACCCGGCCTACGGCTGATACGTAATCCACATCGGGGAAGCCCAGGCGAGGTTGCCATCGGTCTGCTCGACGCGGACGTAATAGTAACTGCTTTTGCCTTGCTTGGCGTCCATGTCGGTGTAATGCAACGTCACCTTCGCTTCCTTGGGTTCGACGCTGTAGACGTACTTGTTATCGCGGATGACGTGGACTTTGGCGATTGGGTTGGTGCCGTGGATGTGGATATCCAGGGTAGGCGGCTTGGCCGTGGTGAAACGGTCGCCCATGAGGTGATCGCCGCTGCGCACGTCGAGAAGAATGTTATCAGTGGCGCCGTAGCTGTGCCGCTTTTTGAAAGCGTCGATGATGCCCTGGCGCGAGACATCATCGGTCAGCACCACGGCATAGCTCATGTGCGTGCTGACATGGTCGCTGGAGCACTGGAAGCCGAGGCGATAGCCCTTTTCCAGGGCGTTCCAGATAAAACCCTTGGGCCGATAGCCGCCGAGTTGGGTGTCCTCATTTGCAGACCTTGGCGCTCCGCGATGTTCGTAATTATGGCGGCAGCCCTGATAAATCTCGACAACCGGCTCTACATCCGGATCGTTGTCGCGCCAGTCTGTGCCCATCTGTGTGGCGCTGGTGTGCGAGGAGCAGATGGCGCCGAAGTGCTTTAAGTAAGCGTACAGCAATTTGGTGTCCGGCGCGCCCTCCTTCTCTGTGCCCTGGAGGACGGGAGTGCTGTGGCGCGGCAGGGGGCGGATGCCGGCCCGCGGAAAGATCACATTGCGATGGCCATTGGGATAGACAACGCTGCGCTCGTACACGTGCATGGCCGTGAAACGCGGCGGATGCTGGAACAGGTCGGTGACTTTCTGAAAATGCCACCACATGTATTCGGAGCCGAAGCCGTTATCGTGGTCGCCGTTGCCGATCCAATCCAAATCGGCGGCATCGAGGGCATAGCGCCAGGCATCTTCAAGCGAGCCGTCGCCATCGTTGTGGGCGCTGAATTCGGTATGGCGATGGAAGTCGCCGCGGAGCAAGCGCAGTTTTTTGCCGCCGACGTCGATACGATAAGAGCGCAGGCGGGCAATGTCGGCCGCTTCGTTCTTGTGGACGACTGGCACCGTAGCGGCAGGAGTGGGCGCATCGTCGGTCAACTCCAGCGGCTGGGTCGGTCCGGAAGGGTAGAGGATGGCGGCGAACAGATCGTCTTGATCGCGCGTCTGCGTGTTCAAGCGGTCGTCGCCGCTGTAGACGGCAAGAATGCCGTCGCCCTGAGGCGTCAGGGCGGGACGGTTATCCATCAGATCGGCGGAGTCGGCCAGACGACGTGTCGGCGACCAATCACGGCCCTGATAGCGCAGGGCGTAGCTGTTCCACACTTCGCCCCGGCCGCCCGGCAGCGGATGGTGCCGCAGGAACAGCCACAGGCCGCCGGCTGCATCCACGGCCAGCCGCGGCAAGGTCTTATTGCGCTTGAGGGTTTGATTTAAGGCGGCTTGCAAGTCGCCGGCCGGTCGTTGCCATTTGCCGTCGGCCAAGCATTTCACCTGCACCGTGCGATGGATGTATAGAGCATAGCCGAGGTTTTTCGGCAAAGCGTGCTGCTCCGGCCGAGCAACGCCGTAATCTTTGCCCCATTGCTCATCACCTTCTTCATAAGCGACCCATAAACGGTCCTGTTTATCGCAAACAAGGTGCGGGCGGGCCTCGAACTTCGGCGAGTCGGCCACGGCCCGCACCTCGCTGGATGTGCCGTCCTTGTCCAGCGTAAACAGCATCACATCGTAATTGCCTTTGTCGTAAGTGTCCCAGGCCGCGTAGACCCGGCCGCGTGAATCGGTAGCGAGAGCCGGCGACCAATCGTTGGCCGAACTGCGCGAGATGGGGCGCGGCTCATGCCAGGGATGGCCCTCAACCGGGGCGGCCAACAGGATGTCGAAATTATGGTTGCGCCAGGCCTGCCAGGCCAGCCAGACCGTGCCGGCCGCATCCGTCGCCGCTACTACGTGGAAATCGGCGCCTGCTGCACGGGTGAGGCGAACAATATCGGACCACTTGCCAGCGCTGCCGTCTTTGGAAGGTGTATAGCGGCGATAAAAAATCTCCCAATCTCCGTCAATCTGTTGACTCCAAGCTACCCAGACATCGCCCTTGCCGTCCACGGCCACGGTGGGCCGCCATACGTGCAATCCTTCGCCGGTGACCTCCAGCGGCGGGTGCCAAACTTTGCCGTCGAAACGTCGCAGTAAGACCTGATCGCCGTTGTCCCTGGGCTCCAGTTCCTCGAAATTGCCGGCCTTGACGCGCTCCATGACGATTGGCCGGCCCGGTTGATAGGCAAGGTAGGCCAGCCAGGTCGAGCCGTTTTTGCCTTTGGCCGTAGCCGGATAGTCGTCCTCGGTCTCCGGTCCGGTCAAGCGCAGGGCGCTTTGCTCGCGCTCGACTTGGACCTGGCCGTCGAGGAAGTGTTTGCTGGCACCGATGGCAAGGTCGGCTACCTGGAAGTGAAATTTGCCTTGCTCGGTCGAGACCGTGACGGTGGCCGATTCGGGCGCGTCCAGACGGACATTGAGCCGCGGCCGGATGACCACGTCACGCATGTTCTGTTTGCCCATCACCGAACGCGCCTGGAAGCGGCCGTCTTTGCCTTTGCTGCGCGTGTTGCGGGTAAAACTCTCCAGATCGAGAATACGCCCTTCGGAGACCTCAATTGTGCCATCCCAGACAGTGCGCTTGCTGTCTTTCAGTCCAGGACGGATCTCCAGGCTGACTGTCCGTTCCGGCATAGGAAGAGGTTTGACAGCGGCGCGTTTTCTTTGGGCGGGCCGCTCGGACGGCGGATCCGCTTCTCGGGGCGCCTGGCCGCCGCTGAGGGCGACGACCACGAAAACAACTACCACCGCTCCAGACACCAAAGAACGCAATCTGCAGGAACGAGTCATGGCGCCATCCTCCGGAAGAATTGTGTCGCTACACACAGAGAAAAGCGCGCTTATCCTAAACCGGGACAGGCAGATCGTCAACAGACCGAACGGCCTCAGGGAAGGCCGTTCATCCGTCGAGCGTTGGCAGGATGACTCTCGCTCCGCTCGTCCCATCCTATGAGGTGTTGTTTTTCAGTTAGCGATGCTGCGCAGCATCGCTAACCTTTCTCAGCTGGTGATGGCACCTTCCGAGGCAGAGCGAACACAGCGGGCATACTTGGCCAGGACACCGCGGGCCACGCGTGGCGGCGGAGCGATCCAGGCATCGCGGCGGCGGGCCAGCTCGGCATTGTCCAAATGTACATCGAGCCGCTTAGCTTCCGCGTCGATGGTGATACGATCGCCGTCGCGCAACAGGGCGATGGGGCCGCCGACCCATGCTTCCGGAGCGACGTGGCCGACAACAAGTCCGTGGGTGCCGCCGGAGAAGCGGCCATCGGTAATCAGGCCAATGCTCTCACCGAGTCCCTGGCCGACCAGGGCGGCGGTGACGGCAAGCATTTCACGCATGCCGGGGCCACCGACCGGCCCTTCGCCACGAATGACAACGACATCACCGGCCTTGATCTCGCGCCGCCCGATGGCGGCGAAACAGGCTTCCTCACCGTCGAAGATGCGGGCCGGGCCTGTGATGCGTCGCGTTTTCAAACCCGCCACCTTGGCCACCGCGCCGTCTGGCGCCAGGTTGCCGTGCAGAATGACCAGGTGTCCTGTGGCGTATAGCGGTCGCTCGAGCGGTCGTACCACGTCCTGACGGCGTTTATAGATACTTACGGTATCTTTTAAGTTCTCCGCCAGTGTCTTGCCAGTGACGGTGAGGCAGTCGCCGTGCAAAAAGCCGGCCTCGAGCAGCGCCTTGAGCACAGCGGGAGTACCGCCGGCGCGATGCAGATCGTTCATGACATAGCGGCCGCCTGGCTTTAAATCGGCCAGATGCGGCACCTTGCCGCCCAGGCGATCAAAGTCGGCCAGTGTCCACTCCACTTCGGCCTCGCGGGCAATGGCCATCAGGTGCAGCACGGCGTTAGTCGAGCCGCCCAGGGCCAGGACCAGCGTGTAGGCGTTCTCCAATGCTTTACGCGTAATGATGTCACGCGGACGGATGTTTTTGTCGATCAAGTGTACCAGCGCCTGACCGGCCAAAAACGCTTCGCGCTCCTTGGCGCTGGAGACGGCGGGATAGCTGGCGTCATAGGGCAACGCCATGCCCATTGCTTCGATGGCGGAACTCATGGTATTGGCGGTGTACATACCGCCGCAGGCGCCAGCACCGGGACAGGCTTCGCATTCGATGGCGTGGACGCCTTTGGCGTCGAGCTTGCCGGCCTGATTCTGGCCGACCGCCTCGAAGATCGACACGATGTCGATGTCGCTGCCGTCCGGTCCGATGCCGGGCAAGATGCTGCCGCCATAAACAAAGACACCAGGGATATTTAGACGGGCCATAGCCATGATGCAGCCCGGCATGTTCTTGTCGCAGCCGCCGAAGGCAAGCAAGCCATCGTGATTCATGCCGCCGGCCACGATTTCCAGACTGTCGGCGATGACTTCGCGCGAGACCAGGCTGTAGCGCATGCCCTGATGCCCCATCATGATGCCGTCCGAAGCGGTGGGAGCGCCGAAGATTTGCGGTACGCCGCCAGCCGCACGGATGCCTTCGCAGCCGCGGCGAGCCAGGCGATCCAGATGAGCGTTACAGGGCGTAATGTCGCTGAACAGCGAGGCGACACCGATCATCGGCCGCTCGAAATCGTCATCGTGAAAACCGACGGCTCGCAGCATGGCGCGATTGGGAGCCCGGCCCGGCCCTTCGGTGGTCAAACGGCTAATACGCTTACGCTCGGATGGCATGAATTTTCTCCCGGTGCAGTGTGACGAAATCACAGGGTCGCTTGGTCACTGTAGTTTGTACGGATGCTGGCGGCAACAAGAGACTCAGGTGATCATCTGGATCAACTTGACAAGCAGCACATCTGCGATCAGCACGAGGAAGATGGAGACGACGACGCCGCGCGTGGCGGCTTGGCCGACGCCTTCGGTACCGCCTTGGGCGTTCATGCCGAACCAGCAGCCGCTAATGCCGATTAGATAGCCAAATACCACCGTCTTCAAGACCGCCGGCACCGCGTCATGGAGCGTCAGTACGCGCAGACAGGCGCTGCGATATTGTGTCCACGAGAGGCTGCCTCCCAGTGCCTCAGCAAAATATCCTGCGGCGATGGCCAGATAGGCGATGAACAAGGTTAAGAGGGGCAACGTCAACATGCAGGCGAGCACGCGCGGCGCCACCAGGGCGCGCAAGGGCGATTGGCCGAGCACTTCCAATGCGTCGATTTGCTCGGTCAGCCGCATCGATCCTAATTCGGCGCCGAGGCTGGCTCCGGAGCGTCCGGCCACAATCAATCCAGCGGCCAGCGGAGCGAATTCGAGGACGACAGCCAGCGCCAGCGCTTGCGGCAGATATTGTACGGCGGCCGGGCCGCCCACACTTTGCAACGTGCCGCGCAGATGCAGCCACACCACCACACCGATGGCCGTTCCCGCCGCCACCCCCAGGGGCAAAGCACCCAGCAAGATCTCGTACAGGTGTACGGACAGATAAGACAGACGGCAGCCCGCGAAGGGCAACGCCCCCAATACGCGCCAGGCGAAGTGCGTGGCGCAGCCCAGCTTTTCCAAAAAAGTGAGCAAAGCACACCGTTTAGCGACGCTTCGCCGTAGGTGCAGGGTGGGTCGCGCTCCGCTCGATCTACCCTACGAAACTTCAACCAATGCCGGCGCGGTCTCTTCCGCCCGCTGGCGTGTACGGCGAAGGCGCTGTTCGGTGCGGAAGAAGGCCAGCAAATCGGCCCGCAACTCCCAATCGTGAACGCCGCGCCGGTCCCATTCGCGCAACACCTGCGATGTGGCCGGGTTGAGGCCAGCAACATGATGCAGCCAGGTGATGCCGGCATCCAGGGTCAAATGGCACGTACGCGGATGGTGCCAGGCAATATGGGTGGCCAAGCAGCCCATCGGCACAGCACGCGTAAAGCAGCCATGAATGAGCAGTGGACTATTCTTCTCCAGCAAATCCACGAGCCGATCCAGCCCCGCATCGCTGATGTGGGGTAACCAGGCCAACCGCAATTCCTCCAAGCATTCGGGAGACAGCATGGCAGGACTCCTTTGCGAACCAGAGCGATAATCGATCTCCGCATCCAGGATGCTCCCGACGCGGCAACAGGATATTATATGCTTTGCATCAACCCCAGGTGTCCCTGGAAGGCCGTTTTCGCCGCAGCTTCTTGCTGGGTCTGAAGTTCGGTGAAAAAACCCCGCCGTTCGCTTGGGACACGAAGCGGCGGGGCCGGAACAGAGAAGAGGCCATATAGATAGGGTAGAGAGTATCCCTTCCTTCTCGACCTGTCAACTATTTTTTGCAAAAAGTTCTCGGGCCTATCTGAACTTTTTTTCACCTCAACGGCAAGGCAATACCCGGGCGAGCAGCTGGCCTCAACCGAACTGGTTGAGTTGGCCAGCCGGCTGACGCCAGCCGTGTACCGAGTTCAGGAACCACGCGTTCCCAGACTCCTCTTGCCCGAATCTGCTTCGTTGCGCCACAATAACAAACCCCGCCCGACACGGCGCACCCAACAAGAAAGGAAGGAGCGATGCACGAAACCATCCTGCAATCGATCGGCTGGACGCCGCTGGTCCGCTTGCGTCGTTTGGCTGCGGATGTGCCAGCGACAGTCTGCGTCAAGATGGAATCGCTCAATCCCGGCGGCAGCGTCAAGGACCGCGTCGGCCTGGCCATGATTCAGGAGGCCGAGCAGCGCGGCTGGCTGCGTCCGGGCGGCACCATCATCGAGGCCACCGCCGGTAATACCGGCGCCGCTCTGGCCATGGTCGCCGCCGTCAAGGGCTATCGCTGCATCTTCGTCTTGCCCGACAAGATGTCGCGCGAGAAGATCGCCTTGCTCAAGGCTTATGGCGCCGAGGTCGTCATCACGCCGACCGACGTAGCCCCCGATTCACCAGAGAGCTACAACGGCGTCGCCGACCGTCTGGCTCGCGAGATACCGGGCGCCTGGCGGCCCAACCAATTTACCAATCTCGCCAATCCGGAGATTCATTATCGCACCACTGGCCCGGAGATCTGGGAGCAGACCGAGGGGCGGGTCAGCGCTCTCGTCGCTGGCGTCGGCACCGGCGGCACCATCTCCGGTGTGGCCCGCTATCTCAAAGAGCGCAACCCCGATGTCAAAATCATCGGCGCCGATCCGGAAGGCAGCGTACTGTCGGGTGGTTCGCCCAAGCCGTGGAAGGTCGAGGGCATCGGCGAGGATTACGTACCGAAAACGTTCAATAGCCAGCTGGTCGATGAATGGATTCGCATCAGCGATGCCGAATCGTTTCACACGGCGCGGGCGTTGGCGCGGCGTGAGGGTATCCTGGCCGGCGGTTCCAGTGGCACCAACGTCGCTGCTGCTTTGCGCTACGCGCGCCGCCTGACACGCGATCATCTTGTCGTCGCCCTGGTATGTGATACAGGGAGAAATTATCTCTCCAAATTCTTCGACGATCAATGGTTGGCTGATAACAACTTGCTGCTCAAGGAGCAGCCGGCCCATTCGCTTGGCGATTTACTCAAGATGCGCGGCTCACGGCAATTGGTGACAATCCCCCCGGAAGCAACAGCGGCGGCAGCCATCGAATTGATGCAGAAAACGGGCATCTCCCAGCTGCCCGTGCTGCAAGACGGCAAACCCGTCGGCGCCATCCAGGAAGTGACCCTGGCCCGTATGTTGCACGATAATAGCGATCCCAATATTGTCACCGTCGGCGAAATCATGGCCCGCCCCCTGCCGGTGTTGGACGTGACAGTGCATCTCGATGAAGCATATCGCCTGCTGATGGCGGGACACACCGGTGTTCTGGCACTGCAAGACGGCCAAGTAGTGGACATCGTGACGCGAATTGACCTGGTGCAATACTGGCAATCTCTTCGCAAAAACTAGAAAATCTCGTTCTCACGCTCCGCGTGAGCACGAGAAGAATATGCCGCCAACCGCGGATCGGCCCGCGGCTTTGGCTCTTACCCTATCATTTTTTGGATCTGTCTCGGTTCTTCTTTTGACGTCCTTGGCGCCTTGATAGTTTATTCTTCGCTACCACGGGCACTTCTTGCAGCGCGATAATGGTCAGCCAGTGGCGAAAATCCAACATCCGCAGACAGAGCGGACAACGCAAGCGCGGCAAATGCCGATGATAGAACGCCTTGACACGCAGCCGAACCGCGCGCACGGGACAAGGTCCGTACGCGCAAACCCATTCGCCCTCGTAGCAAGTGGGGTGATCAGGTTTGTCGGCTGGGATTTCCGTATATACGCGATCCAAAAAAGAGCTAGCTGGATGGATGGCCTCCAGCAGCGGTACCACGCGATAACGTTTCTCCATGACGATCTCCCGGTCCTGAGTTAACGACCAGTCCCTCCAGGTAGCGCTCGAGGTCGGCGGCCCGCCAGCGCGTGCTGCGGGCGTGCGGGTGTACCGGCGCCGGCAAGATACCCAACGCTGTCCAGCGCCACACCGTCCGTTCACTGATCGATAACCGCCGCGCCACGTCGCGGACAGTGAGAAGATCGGGCATCATTGCGCGCGTACTGGCAATCATGAGCGTACCGCGAGAAACAAGTTTGGGCGCCGGGGAGTCGGGCTGGAAGCGACCGCCCGGAACATCTCCGAGCATAATGTACATTTGTATAGGTTTCAAGAGAAAAAATTAGCTCCACACCAGATGGCGTGAAGTGGCACCAACTGGCGGAAAATGACATATGGAGGGCGCCACAGCGGAATTGGCGGAGGGAGGTTCGCCTTGCCACTGCTTGCAGCAATTAGTGCGAAAAAATCTTTTCCCACAGCTCCTGGGCATAACTGCGCCACAGGGCGACATTGAGGGCCAATAGCGCTAACAAGAGAAGAACCGTGCCGGGCTGATCGACGATGAGCGACCAGCTGGCGCGGAGGAAGCGTTGCCGCCAAGGCCGCCGACGCAAGGCCCGCAATTCCTGGCGCAAGAAATCGCGATGGGCCGTCAGCAGTTTGACACCCGCGTCCCAGTCACGACTGAGCGCTTCGCGTTGGTGCGGCGAAAAACTCTGAAAAACCTTAACGGTATCTACCTGAGTCAGGGCCAGGACCAGATAGCCCGGTTGGCCGGCCTCACCGAGAAGGGGAGGAAAGTTCTTGAGCAAGCTAGCGATCTCGTTGAGGAGGCGGACCAACTCCGGCCCCTCTACAGAACGGTTCAGACGGCGCTTGGGCGAACGGAGATATTTGCCCAAGTCGTTCCACAGACACAGCAGCCGCCGGGTTCGTGCAATACGTTGATAGATGGCCCGTTTGGTGGCGATGCCGCGGCGAGCGGGGCCGGACTGCGCCGCTTCCAGGACCGGATCAGCTGGCTCGAGCGGCAGTCCCGTCGGCAATGGAGGCGGAACGGGTATCGCCATCGGAAGGTCCGCCAGGGGGATAGTTGATGGGGCCGGCATCTCGTGGATTGACGGCACCGGCAAGGGCGGAGGCTGTCTGACCGGCGGTGAATTCGGCAACCAATCGGGCAGATTCGGCTGCGGAGCAGCTGGCAAAACCGGCGCCAGGACGGTGGGCGCAGCGATCCCTAGTTGAGCATCATAGCTTTTCTTGGAGGAAGGATCGGTCAAACACACGAATGCCTGGGCCAGTCGATTCATGGCTTCCGTCGCTTGCTCTGGATGTGTCATCTGGTAGCGGCGGACGGTATCCAGGCGCTCATGGACGCGCTGCTCGATCAATTCCACGTTATCTTCGCCGGGTTGCAGACCCAGCAAGCGGTAATGATCCGGCGGCCACGTTCCCGGCGGCAATCCTAACCAGGAGCAAATCACGTCGTAATCCATAGCGCGCGCCTACCCGGCCTCGGCGAAATCACCGGGATGAAAAGTCTCTCACAGATCCTATCGAAACGCCCCCCCTGTTGCAAAGGGCTGGTGGACGACAATCCTAAGGGCGAGTGGACTTTTCCCTCCCTCCTTGTGGGGGAGGGTCGAGGTCTTTTCCCTCCCTCCTTGTGGGGAAGGGTTGGGGTGGGGGGACACCACTCCCTGGCTCCATTGCCTTGACACCTCCTGCTCCAGCCCTCCCCCACGAGGGGAGAGCAAGTTTGGTCCGGTAGCTCTTACTCTTCCGGTCCGGGGCACAATATCTTGAAGAAATCCGTCCCGAAAACCGAAAATGTAAATATCGCTCTCCCTCCATCCGATACTTTCGTTAGTTGTGATCCAGTCTACCGGGAGAGAGCCGGCATGTCCCGAGCGCAGCTGCTGGTGGTGTGTCTGTTGCTCGTGAGCGGCTGCCGTGGCGGGCCAGTGGTCCAGGAAACTGACCGCATCTTGCTGGAGTTGGCTCGCCATCCCTTCGATCTGGCTCCACCCGAGACGCTTCCACCAAGTCACGACCGTAAGGAAGCGGGGAAGCAATCGCTCCCTTACGGTCGCGGCTTGGAGGAACAGACGGATCTTCATACCGTCGCCTTTTTGCAAGCGGACAAGCCAGCGCAGAGTCCGCCCAAATACGAGTTGAAAATTCCCTCCGGCGTTCCCGGTTCGGAAGCACCTCCTCTGCCCGATTTCAGCAAGATGACCCCCGAGCAGAAGCAGCGGACCATTGGGCAGCTCTACCCGGAGCTGCCGCCGCTGCCGGATGAGCCGGTCCCCGAGCCAGGACCGAACGGCGTTCCATACACGCTGGCCGATTTGCAAAAATTGGCTGTTGAGAATAGCCCGACGCTACGCCAGGCCATTGCTGACGTCAAGGCGGCCGAAGGCCGTCTCATCCAGGCCCGGACCTACAGCAACCCGACGATCGCTCCTTTCTATTTGCAGCCGAATAATAACAATGCCGCCGCCGGCGCGCCCGGCGTTTTCCTTGAACAGCCGCTTCCCACATTCGGCAAGAAGAAAATGCAAGTCGCCGCCGCCCAGAAACAGCTGGACAATGCCCAGTTGGCCTTGAAAAAGGCGCGCTTCGACCTCACGACCAATGTGCGCAACGCCTATTTCACCTTGCTCGTCGCCCAGGAAACCATGCGCATCAACCGGGAACTGGCTCGTTTTACCGGCGATATGTATCGTCTTTATATCGACTATCTCACTGCCGGCATAGCGTCGGCCTATGAGCCGGCCCCGCTGCGTGCCCAAGCCTATGCCAATCGTCTGGTTTACAGGCAAGCCATCACCAACTACATCTACGCCTGGAAGCAATTAGTCGCCGTCCTCGGTCTGCCACAGCTGCCGTTGACCGAAGTGTCTGGCCATGTCGATCGTCTCCTTCCCTATTACGATTACGACAAGGTCTTGACCTATATCTTGGCCAACCATACCGACGTATTGATAGCCCGCAACGGCGTACAGATCGCTCAATATAATTTGAAGCTGGCCCAAATCGCTCCCTTCGGCGATTTCGACCTTCAATATGGGATCAACAAGGAAGTCACCGTCGCCCCATTCTTGTACTACAACACCTTCATGGTCGGCATGCCGCTGCCGATCTTCGACCAGAACCGGGGCAACATTCTGGCGGCCCAGGCGCAGCTGATCCGTGCCGTCGAAGAAGCACACCGAGTCGAGAATGTCCTGACCAACACTTTGGCTGCGAACTACGCTAACTACAAAAACAATCTCTCTGCTCTGGAATACTATCGCCGTCATATCTTGCCCGATCAGGTCCGCTATTACCGCGGCGTCTTCGAGCGCCGTCAGGCGGACCCTCTCGCCTCACCCGGCGAACTTCTCGCCAACCTGGTGACAGCCCAGCAGGCGCTAACAGTCTACGTACAGAATTACTTGGGCATCCTTGGCTCCTTGTGGTCGGCGGTGGTGAGCGTGGCCGACCTGATCCAGACTCCCGATCTGTTCCAGTTAGCCCAGCCGCACGAGTTGCCACCCCTGCCCGAACTGGAGCAGATGCCGCACTGGCTCTGTCCGCACCATCGTTTGGCGGCCGTGCCGAGTACCTGCCCGCAGGCCGCTCCTCTCGTCAAGCCCATGCCGACGCCAGCCGGCGGCACCGTCCCAACCCTGCCGCCCGCCGATCCGGTGCTGCCGACACCGCGACGAAGCAATGAGCCGCCGGCCACCAGGCCGCAACGCGCCCAGGCGAAGCCCACGGACCTGGCCCAGCAACTCCTCGAACCGCCACCAGAAATTCCCAAGAAGATGAAACGGAAGGATGAAGGAGTACACTAACGCATTTTGATGGAGGTAGGTCCAGCGGAGCAAGATCCATCCTGTTCGTGGATTAGGGGAAACGAGGAATTGGTCATGGCCGGTACGGCTCGTCTCATGCTGATCCTGCTGGTGGCAGGGACGTTGACGGCGTCGGGAACTTATGCCCAGACGACCGACGGCCCAGCTGCGGATGCAGTAGCTGAACCGGTGCCGGAATTTCTGAAAACGCTCCCACGGCCCCCCGATCGTCCGGCTTCGCTCTATGCACCGGCGCCGCCTCTGGCACCGCCGCCGCCCGATCTGGAGCGCCCTTACTTCCAGCCGGATCCGCTGCTCGATCCGCCTGTCCTGGGCGAGATCGGCTGGTTCGGCAGGGTGGACATCGGCATCCTCAAACCGCATTTGGTGAACGAGCTAAGTCTGCCAGTGCCGGTCCCTATTACCAGTGCGCCGGGAATCCCTCTCGGCGTTCCGCCCTCTGTGCAGGCCAGCCCTGGTCAGAACTTCTTCACGCCGCCGATGTCGATCGCTCCTCGTTCCGTCACCGTAGGGGTAGATGCGTCGCACTTGAACTGGACCGTCTCTCCGCGCTTCGAGGTGGGCTACCGACTGCCGTCGGGTTTCGGCGGCATCTCCCTGGCCTACCGCTTTCTGGCCGCGCAGGGATCGGATGCTGTAATCGGTGCGGATGGGCCAGCGGTATTGTCGAGCCGACTGGACATCAACACGGCCGATTTGAACTGGTCTAGCCGGGAGTACACGCCCTGGGGCCGCTTCTGGGACCTGAGAGTTCGTCTCGGCGTGCGCTACGTCTCGGTCTATTTCGATTCGCAGGCCAACGAGCCATTTGCCGAAGCGGCGGCGGGCAGTACCCTCTACAATCAGCGAACCACCAACAGCTTTGTGGGCCTCGGCGCGGCCGGAGCGGTAGAAGTAGGGCGCAAACTGAACTTTTGGGGATTGAGGGCGAGTGGCCTTCTCGATTTCGCCGAACCCTTCGGCCGTGTGCGCCAGGGTTATTTCTATTCTTCCACGACCTCGGCCAACGGCGCTCCCCATTCGGCAGAGACACACATCTCCAGCTCGATGACCGCTCCCATCGTAACCACTCAGCTCGGCCTCGATTGGCAGCCACCGGCTTACCCCACCTTCCGCCTGTTCGCTGGTTGGCAGTTCGAATATTGGTGGGACGTGGGCCGGGAATTGCCCTTCAGTACCTTGGGCTATTTCTTCATCAACGGCATCGTCCTGCGTGGCGAGTGGAATTTCTGATTGGAGCGTCATTTCGCTGTGAGTCTTGGGGTACGCGGGCAGCGCATCCCA
>JAJPHU010000194.1 GCA_021325115.1 Planctomycetota bacterium
AAGAGCGGATCGTTGGGTACCGCAGATACCGATAACTCGTAATCCGGCTCGGCATCGAGGACGCCTTTCTCGGCCCTGTACTCGGCCAACGCCTTGTCTACCGTCATGCCTTGATCCAGGTCTACTTTGTAGTAGCCGGTTGCCAACGGCAGTTGGCTGTCGAGTCTGGTGCCGGCGGCGATGGCCGGGCCGCCCGGCGTTCCTGGCGTCCCCTGGAACTGCACCAGGATGTCGGTGGAGCTGTATTTACTGGCATCAACAGAAAGACCATTGAGGTCGAGGATCGTGGTGGGAGTGGTACTGAGCAAGGTGCGGTCTTCGAGCACCTCGAGCATCAGTGGCTGCCGGCTGGGCCGGCGCGGTCTCTTTTCCTGTCGGTTGCGTGGTAGAAACATGGGGCAGAAATCCTCGCTGAGGTTGTGGCGGACCTACACGGCAACATGACAGACACCGGCCAGACCTGGGGTCTACGGCGCGACGCCTCGGTTTGACAAAGCGCGCGTTCCACAAACGGAAGCACAGGGAAATTAGGCCGCGCAAGAGAAGTTGGCGGGCGAAGCTCCTCTGAAGGAGCGGCGCGGCAAAGATACGTTAGCGACGAGGCCCATTGCGCGGGCGGGGCATAGCGATCGGGTTCACAGCGTTGTCCCCCGGTTGGAACATGGGTTGTTTGCCCACGATCGACCGGCCCGCTCTAGAGAGCGTCCGTGCCACTCGATCGAACAATCTCCCGACCATTTCTGCTCAAGAACTGACGGGGAGCAGTATTCCTATCGGCAAAGACATAGGCGGACTTTAGTCGTGGTGAATTTTTTTTGTGGAATTTGGAGAGAATGTCCCGATGGCGTCCTCTGGCGAGCGCGGACATGCGAAGGATGCGAATGACGAGGAATCTACCAAAAAGAGGACGCGAATAATACGGATGCAACGAATCGACGCGGATTGGCTTTCTGTCGGATCCGCCCTAGATCCGTCGCATTTGTGCCATCCGCGTTCTCTTCCGAGAACGGCAGCTTGGTTAACATGTTTTTTCCTTTTCTGGCGCGGAAATCGATACGATATTGCTAACAGATAATCCTCGCTATTTTTCCCGTAGCGCCGTCCTTGCCGCAAGGGATTCTTTCATGCATCGCGCGTGTACGCTCCTTCTCGTGGTTTTGACGTTGTTGTTGCCAGGAATGATCGCGCTGATCGGCAGTGCTGTCGAGCCGACTCGATCCCCGCGGCATGGGATCGTGGTCGCGGTCTCGCCGCCGGGCGCGGAGGTGGGCCGCGCTATTCTGCAAAAGGGCGGCAACGCTGTGGATGCTGCTGTGGCTACGGCCTTCGCTATGGCCGTTACCTATCCGGCGGCCGGCAACATCGGCGGCGGCGGCTTCATGCTCATTTATCCCGCCGACAGCAAACATGAGCCGGTCGTCATCGAGTACCGCGAGAAAGCCCCGCTCGCTGCCCATAAATCCATGTACACCAAAAAAGACAGCCGCTACAGCGCCAAGGCTGTCGGCGTCCCCGGCACGGTGCGCGGCCTGGCCCTGGCCCATGCTCGCTTCGGCACACTGCCCTGGAAAGATCTGGTGCTGCCGGCCGTTAAGCTCGCTGAGGAAGGCTTCGTCATCGATGCGCCCCTGGCCCGATCGCTCAACTGGATCGTCGCCGACTCGCCGCGTTTCCCGGAGCTGCGGCGCGTCCTGGGCAAGAGCGACGGCAGTGCCTGGGAGGCTGGCGATCGGCTGGTGCAGAAAGACCTGGCCAAGACGCTGCGTTTGATCGCCGAGCAAGGTCCGGATGGTTTCTACAAAGGCACGGTTGCCGAATTGCTGACCGCCGAGATGAAGCGCGGCGGCGGACTCATCACTACGGAAGACCTCGCCGCTTATGAAGCGAAGATACGTCGGCCAATCCACGGCACCTATCGCGGCTACGATGTGTACGCCCCGCCGCCGCCCAGCTCCGGTGGAACATGCCTTATCGAGATGCTCAATATCCTCGAAAATTTCGACCTGCGTAAACAGGGCCGCTTCTCGCCGGAAACCTTGCACCTAATGATCGAGACCATGCGCCGTGCCTACTGCGATCGTGCCCGCTATCTCGGCGACGCCGATTTTGTGAAAATCCCGGCCTTCCTCACCGACAAGGAATACGCCCGCAGGCTGGCCCAATCGATCGATCGCCATAAGGCGACACGCAGCGAAGACTTGGCTCAGGACATCCCCCTTAAGGGCGAGGGTGATAGCACCACGCATTTCAGCATTCTCGATGGCGACGGCATGGCCGTGGCCAACACCTACACACTGGAACACAGCTACGGCTCGCGCATCGTGGTCCGGGGTGCCGGCTTCTTGCTCAATAATGAGATGATGGATTTCAACTGGTTCCCCGGCGAGACGACGCGTGGCGGCCGCATCGGCACCGAGCCGAACCAGGTCGCCCCCGGCAAACGCATGTTGTCCTCGCAGACGCCAACCATCGTGACGAAAAATGGCAAGGTCGTCCTCATCACCGGTAGCCCCGGCAGCCGGACCATCATCAATACTGTGCTGTGCCTGATTGTCAACACCATCGATTTCGACATGGACTTACAAGCTGCCGTGGATGCCCCGCGTCTGCATCATCCGTGGTTCCCCGATACGGCCGGCTTCGAGGGTACCTGCGAATATCCTGAAACCGTACGACGCCTGGAAGCGATGGGCCATTCGCTCCACGGCACGCGCCAGGGCGATGCGCATTCGATTGGCCTGGATCGCAAGACGGGCAAGTACATCGGGGCAGCGGATCACCGTATCGACGGCAAGGTGTCCGAGTTTTAAGAGCCGAATTTACGCGGTTTGTTCATCGTTTTCCGTTTCTTCAGGAGGGAAGGACGCCCATCCCTGATGTTCGAACGGCAACAATCCGCATCGCGGCGGCTGAGGATTGGCGCACACACCCCAGCCATCGGCATAGCCTGGAGTTTCAGAAACCCTTAATCTTCGTAGCTTCCTCTACGGGGATAGGCCGCTCGCGCTTGATGGTGTAGAACCTCCCGTTTCCATCAAGGCGGCGCAAGAAGCCTCCACCCTCTTCAGACAAGGATCGTCTCGTCACCTTACTTCTTGATAACCAGCGTCACCGGCGGCGAGGTTGCGGTTACCTCATGATTCTGATGTTTGCTCTTACCAGTGACGGTAATGGCAGTGTTTCCAATCTTCGCTTGCGGTGTCAGCGTCAGCGCCAGCTTGATCTCGTTCTGATTGGCGGGGATGTTCTTCAGCATAGTCGTGACGCCGGGCGGCAGCGCAGAAGTGCTGAGCACGATCTCCGTCGTGAAGCCGGGGGCGCGCGTGGCCGTGATGGTTAGCGTCGCCAACTTGCCAGGCGCATACGAGGGTGCATCGAGCTTCGCCGTCAGGGTGAATGGCGGCCTCTCGGTGACGGCCAGGCCGATTGAGGTGAGCAAGTTTTTCGGCGGCAGCGGCAGATTGGCCAAGTTCTGGCTAACGACGGTGCGGACATTGGCGAGCCTCGTCAGGGGCTTGCCGTTGATCGTCGCCTGGCCTTGGATCTGAAAGGCATACGGTCCCACCGGCACATCCGCGTCTACATCGACGACGAGCGTTCCGAGCGGTTGATTGGGCGGCGGCGCCTTGCCGGCAGCTATCGTAAGTTGACCCCGGATGCCCTTGGGACCGATCACGCGGATTTCGATTGGCCCATTGAAATCACGGCGCGGCGACATAATGGGGATCGCCAGCTTGCCGCCCTGTTCGACGTGGAAGCGATCCAACGCCACAGCCAAATCGAAGTTAGGTTCCAAGGGCGTGACGCTGACGCGATAGACTTCATCGGGGCCGCCCCATAAATGCAAGTGCTCCACGTGCAGGGTATAATCACCATCGGCCGGCGGCGTGAAATCCAGGTAGGCCTCCTTCATGGGATCGCTCACTTGTAACTGCGTCCCTCTGGCATCGCGCAGCGTCAGATACACTTCTGTCGGCGAACCCAACTCATGCGTCTGTGCCTCAATGCGGTAGCGTGCGCCTTTTTTTAGTGCGAAAAGAAATGTATCTATATCTCCTTTCTTCTCAAAGCGTGCCGTAACGGCTCCCGGCACCGGAATGCGGTTGGCCTTCGCCGCTTCATCGTTCGGTTCTTTTTCCAGTGTCTCCTCGATATCGGACAGCGCCAGGTAAACCGGCCAACCCGGTAAACCGTTCCCATGCAGAACGGAAGAACGAGGAGAATACAGCGGTGCCAGCGACAGAAACTCAATCGCCGGATCGGTCGGCGCCGTCACCTCGACCGGAGCCACACCGTCCACGTTGGGACCGGCGAAGCGCACGGCCGTCTTGGTACCGCGTTTGATAGCCAGCGGCAGCGTCATGGTAGCGCAAGGAAAATCGCCAATGCGCAGCCGATAATAGAAATCGCCGCTGCCACGATAGCTGACATCGCGTACGGCCACGAGATAATCACCGGCCGTCTTGAAGGTGTACGTCAGCCGCGCATCGGTCTGCAATCCCGGCGCGTCGTTGCTGTACGCGCCCGGCAGCTCGCGTCCCTGGGCATCGAGAAGCTGTATCTGGGGGTCGAAAGAGCTGCCCAGACGCCGGCCCAGCACTTCGAAGCTGAGCCGTTGTCCCGCCGCAACGCGGAACCTGAAGTAATCAGCCGTCTCGGCATCGGCCTGGCCAACAACCACGCACGGCACGGATACAACTTGGGCCGTGTCCGGCGTATGATTCGTTGCACTCTCACTTACCTGCGGCAAATCGTCGATGCAGAATAGCCGCAGGTTCGACAGACCGCGCCGCGTCGCCAGGCGAAGGGCATGGAAGCCGAGCGGTGCGTCCTTCGGTACTTCCAGGCGGACGAGCAATTTGCCGTTATCTTTGCCGTTGTTGCCTGCGGTGGGGATCGTCACCTTGGCGGGAAAACTGGTCCATAGCCCCGTCGGCTCGGCGAGATTGCTACCGGTAAGTGTCAGATCGAGCGTGGTGCCGCGCTGCATCCCCAGGGGCACCGCCGGGTTCAGCACCGGTGCCTGCGGGTTGACGGCCGACGGCGGTTTTTGTGCTTGGCTGACGCCGATGCAGATTGGAATAAGGATAATAGCGATTCCTAAAGGCACACGCAGGGAAAGATAACACGAAGGGTTCATGAAGCGATCTCGCAGGAAGGAATTCAAATCCCAAGGCAGGCAATATCCGTAAGCGATGATACCGCTGCTGGCTTCATCCGGCAAGAGAACACGGATGATGCGGATGTAACGGATCAGCCCGGATCTAATTCTGTGAGAATCCCTCTCATCCCCGTCATCCGCGTTCTCTTCACCACTTCAAACTGTACGTAACATAAAACAGCGAGGGGCCGGTTTGCGGACCAGCGGTACGGTGGATGAACGCGCCGGCAAAGAGCTTGGAGTAGCCGAGAAAAATGTCATTGTGCAAATCAAGATGGATATTGGTAGTGATATCAATTTCATCGCCGACGTAGGTGCCGGCCGTTCCCATTGGACTGCTACGGATGGGAACGCCGGAAGCGTTGTACAGGGCGTCGCGGGCACTGACCAAATGAAAGACGTGATTTTGAAACGTCGTTAAGATCCACTTGGTCGGCCAAAAGCCAAATTGCACGCTTATGTCGTCGATGTTCTGGCGACCCACCAGGTCGAGGTAACCGAAATAGAGGTGGCCCCAGGCGAACAGTTGATTGAAGGTGCCGTGGATGGTGCCGTTGGGATTTTGGCTGCCAGAAGCGAAGTCATGATAGATCCAAAATTGGGGGTTCATCGGCACGTTGGTAAACTGATAACCCAGGCCCGTTGTGACCGCGCCTGCTGAGATGATCTGGTTCGACCAGGCGCCGAGTTGGTACATCCCCTCGAAGTCCCAGAGAAAATGCCGAAAATCGCCGCTGTAGCGGGCGCCGAGCGTGCTGACGTTGTAGGAACCAGCGATGCCGTCGCGGCCGATGGCCACGCCTGGATTATGATTATCCAGGTCTAAATAGTAGGCTTCGATGGCCTGGCCTTTGTATGGCCGATACCTCGTCCACAAACCGGTGAAGTTTTGATTGTGGTCGGGCGGGTCGGCCTGGGTTGGCCGGATCAACACCGGCTGTACCCAAAAGGCATCTACGGTCCACTTGCGCCCCAGCCAGAAGGCGCGGACGCCCTGGAACGTACGGCGGACGTTGCTCCAATCAGATGGCGACACCAGGCGCTGCGAGCCGAAATATAGCTCTTGTCGGCCAATGCGGGCATAGGCCGGCTGTTGGGCGAGAGAGAACAGCTTGGCATCGGCGAACAGATTCAGGAAATCGGCGCGGTCGAGGTCGGTTGACAACGGGAACTTGGTATCGAAGACGCGGGCATCACTCATCTCGACGTAGGCGCGGAGCCAATCGCGATACCACACATCGGCATAGACGCGCGAACGATACCAGAAGTCGGTGTTGACCTGGCCGGTGATCCGTTGGTAGCCGCCGTTCTCGTCCATGAAGCGCAGCCGCTCTTCACCGCCAAAGGAGAGCAGCCAGGCGTCGGTGGGATGAATGCGTTTGAGGAGCGTGAAAAGGTCTACTTCGCCGAATCGTGGATTTTCCAGATAGCGATAGTCGGCATCATAGAAAGAATAACCGTCACCGGACACGGGCGGATAGGGCAGTCGCGGCAGCGTGGGACTTGGCTCGTCCAGAAGCAGAAACAACAGCGAATAATAGCCCGGCTTGTCCGGGGCGATGACGAAGTAGCCGACGCGATCCGGCCGCCGCAGCGGCGGTACGTGCGACCAAAAATCCGCCGTCGTGTCTTGGGGCTGCTGAGCTACTCTCGTTCCGGCGTTCCGTATGGGGGCGTTCCTTCTTGTTCCCGCATTCCGGGCGGGAACCGGAGGGGCGAGGGGTTGCGGGGAAATGCGGGGCGTGTCCTTGGTGGTCGCGTCCGAGTCAGCGGCAAGCTGCTTCTCGGGTTCGGGTTGCCCCCAGGCAGCGTTGCTGGCCGTCAAGACAAGTACCAACACGCAGATGAGAGCCGGCTTCTCCAGAGAGCCGTTGACGCGCCCCATTTCACCCCCGACCGGCGAAAACATCCGCCGGGGACGGATCAAGGCGCGCGACCCCTACCGCCTCACCGGCTCGGTAGGAGTCATCAGCCCTGCATTGCGGGGCGGTTATGGGGGGACTCCATCCCCTCTTTTATCCATCTCATCTTCTATCGGCGCAAGGCAGCGGAAACTTAAGGCGAACGGTTAGCTGACGCTAGCCGTTGGGTACCCCTCTGGATTTTGGCGAGCAGGGTTGCGTTTTAACGAGTGGGGTTTGCGTTAGCACCCCGAGCAGGTTTTCCCACACTCTCTCCTCCACCAGAGGAGGGAAAAGCCCCCTGGTACGTAAGCCCTCCTACACGCCCCACTACAAGAGAGATACTCCCAGCCGTTGGCCCTTGGCAGACATATCCTGGACAGGTGAACACTCATGAAAAAGTGCTTTTTTGGCAAGAAGCGTCTTGTGAAATAGAATAATTCTTTAGTGCAGTCAAATCGTGTCTCCGCGGAGATGCGAACGGGGGACCCATCAGGCCGGTGAGAGTCGGTCTCTTGGGGCGAAGATCCATACGGATCGGGATACTTTCGCGTCCTAGCCCGTCAGCTAACCCCGTAGGCCGGCCCGGATGCGTTGTCTGGGCCAACGTGAAAGGGCACAACCGTCTCGCTCTCAAGACGCATAAGCCCCCATTTTAGCGTGGCCGAAGTGCCACAGGTGTCACCATGTCTGCTCTGCTTTTGTTCGCGGACGGCAGTGAAGGTGCGTTCCTTCCTTCCTGGTTGGAGCATGCATTCGTTGCGTTCTGGCCGTCGTCCTTGCTGGGGCAAGTCTTGATCATGCTAGTGCTTGCCTTGGTGGTCCTGGCGTTGTTCGCCTGGCTGACGACGCGCTACGTGCCCAACCAGAAAATCGGCGTTGTCGAGAAACTGTGGTCACTGCGCGGCTCCGTGCCGGAAGGCCGCATCATTGCCCTGGACGGCGAGGCCGGCTTTCAGGCCGACGTATTGCGCGGGGGACTGCATTTCGGACTTTGGAGATGGCAATATCGCGTCCACAAAGTCCCTCTGGTCACCATCCCACAAGGCAAGATCGGCTACGTTTACGCGCGCGACGGCGAGCCGCTGCCGCCTAATCAGACTCTGGGCCGCGTTGTGGAGTGCAACCATTTTCAGGACGCGCGGGCCTTCTTGGGGGACGCGAGCGACAACAACGGAGTGAGCGTGCGTGGCCAGCGTGGCCGACAGCGCGCCATCCTGCGCGAGGGTGTCTACGCCATCAATCCGGCGCTGTTCGTGGTCATCACCGAGGATGCGGTCTATCGCTTACGCAGCCTGCTCGATTTCCAAGAAAACGCCAAGTTTGCCGCCTGGCATCAGCAACTCAAGCAGATCAACGGCTTCCATCCGGTGGTCGTTGGCGCACCGATCCGTGTTTTGGAAGCCGCCGCCGAAGCGTTGGAGGAATCTGGCGCAGCGACGCGAGCCGCTCCCAGGAAAGCCAGTATCGTCGGTGCGGCGATTCCCGAAGTGCCGGCGCCCTTGGATGAAGAAGCTCAGCGCGGCGTGGACACTATTGCCATCGTCACTGTCCACGACGGCCCGTCGCTGCCGCCGGGTGAAATCATCGCCCCCGCCGTTGGCAACGATGTCAACGATCCGAATTATCACAATAACTACCAAGACCCGGAGGCGTTTCTCCGTGCCGGCGGACGCCGTGGCCGGCAGTATGTCCCATTGACCGACGGCACCTACTTCATCAACCGCTGGTTCGCCACCGTCGAGATGATACCCAAAACAGTGGTGCCCATCGGCTATGTCGGCGTGGTGGTCAGTTACTATGGCCGCATCGGCCGCGATGTCTCCGGCGAAGCCTTCCGCCACGGCGAGCGCGTCGCCGAGGGCGAGCGCGGCATCTGGGAACGGCCGTTGGGTCCCGGCAAATATCCTTTCAACACCTACGCCGGCCAGGTCATCCTGGTACCCACGACCAATTTCGTCCTCAACTGGATCACTGGCTGGTCCGAATCGCACCGCTACGACGAGAGCCTGGAATCGATCGACCTGGTCACCAAGGACGCCTATGAGCCGCTCTTGCCGTTGTCGGTAGTGGTTCACATCGATTACCAGAAAGCGCCGAGCGTCATTCAGCGATTTGGCGATGTGAAAAAGCTCATTACACAAACGCTCGATCCGATGCTGAGCGCTTATTTCCGCGATGTGGCCCACAAAAAAACGATGCTGGAATTGCTGCACCAGCGCGATGCCATCCAGGCCGAGGCGCGGGAGGAGCTACGCCGTAAGTTCCGCGAATTCGACATCGAATGCGTCGATGTTCTGATCGGCAAGCCAGAAACTGCCGAGGCTGGCGGCAAGATCGAGACGCTGCTGGAACAGCTACGTATCCGCCAGCTGTCGATCGAACAATTGGAAACCTACGAGCGTCAACGCGCCTCTGCCGAGAAGCTGCGCATGCTCAACGAGGCTCAGGCGCAGGCGGCGATGCAGACGCAACTGACCAATGCACGCGTACAGATTCAAATCGCCGAGAGTCAGGGCGAGGCCGATCTGGCACGAGCGCGCAAGCAAGCCGAGCAAACCGTAGTGACGGCCGAGGCCGAGGGCCGCCAGCGCATCCTGACCGGCCGCGGCGAGGCCCAGCGCATCATGCAGATCGGTTTATCTGAAGCAGCGGTGCTGATGCGCAAAATTGCCTCTTTTGGCGATCCCCGATTGTATGCTCTGTCGCTCATCACCGAACATTTGACACACAGCAGTCAGCCGTTGGTGCCCGAGCGCGTATTTATGGCTGGTGCTCCGGGCGACAGCAGCGGTAACGCCAGTATGTCCGGTCTGCTGGGACTGTTGCTGAATCTGTTGGTGGCCGAGAAATCCGGCTTCCAGCAAGTGGACGCTGACGAAATAAGCAGTCTCAAAGAGATCAGCGAACGTTTAACGCGCGACGCTATGGAGTCACTGCGCCAGGCGTCGCTGGCGCCGGCCAACGGGCCGGCGGCGACGTAACCGAATAACTTCGTTTAGCCGCGAGCCGTAAGCGAACGCGTCCGCGCTCACCTAGGGCTCGTGGCTAAACAGGGGTATTGCGATGTCTTCAAGCGAATATTGCGTCCAGGATGTGATGCAGGTCTGTCGCAATGGTCATGTCATCACCGACCTGTTGCAGACCTGCCCGGAGCGCGCCCGGACGCACTGCGATCGTTGTGGCGCCGTCACGCTGGAGCGTTGTCCAACTTGCGGCCTCGAACTGCCGGGCGCCATCGTCGTACCGGGGCTGCAACCTGTAGGCGCCCGGCCGGCGCCGCATTTCTGTGCCAAGTGTGGGGCTGCCTTTCCGTGGACGCACCTGCGGCGCCGGCCGCCACACGAACCGCTGGCGATCCTCGAAAATCTGCTCGGCCGTCTGCCGCGCGTGGTCCGTCAACTCCGTGTGCGGCACGGCGATCGTCCGCCCTTCCGCGTGGCAGATGAAAGAGACTTGGAAGATCTCTTGAGAGCACTATTACCATTGCACTTTGACGATGTTCGCCCGGAATGCCGCACACCCCGCTACGCTGCCGGTACACGCACCGACTTCCTGCTGGTCCCGGAAAACTTTGCCCTGACGATTAAATGGGTACAGCCGCGCATCCTGGAACAGGTGCCGGAAGATGTCTCCTATTATCGGCACGAGCGCAAATGCCGCACGTTGGTGGTGTTTGTCTACGATCCGGAATCTGCGCTCCGCGAGTCGTGCCTGCCACCGATGACCGCTGAAGAGCCGGAAGTACGTTGTATAATCAGCTCTGCGTAGATGTTTGCAGCATGTGGAACTGGCTTTTCAGTGGGAGAAGGCACTTCACAAAAACGCCACCACAATGCAGGTGACGTTATCGTTGGAGCCGCGCTCCAGGGCCAGTGTCACCAACTCGTTGGCCCATTCCTGGGGATCGCGGTGGCGAGAGGCGCCTGTGCGCAAATCATCAGCGGTCACGAAGTTGGTCAAGCCGTCGCTGGCCAGGATGAGATAGTCGCCCGGCTCTGGTGTGAATGGATGCACCTCGGCGGAATCAGAAAGATCGGCACAACCGAGAAATTTGTAGAGAACATGGCGGTAGGGACTTTGCTGGGCTTGCTCGGCAGTCAGGGCCCCGCTGCGGAGCAGAGCGTCGGCGACGGTGTGGTCGATAGTCAGCTGTTCGACACGATTGCCGCGAACAAGGTAAGCGCGGCTGTCGCCGAGTCCAGCGACGTAGACCCGATCGTCCTGGCGTACGGCCAAGACAGCCGTGGTGCCCATGCGCCGGTTGCTGGCCTGGCCGCGGCTGGCTTCGAGGATGGCACGATTGGTTTCTAACAATGCCTGCATCACCGCCTGCGTGGGATCGACATGCGCATCCAGACGCACACGCACGGCGCGCGGAAGGAGATCCACGGCCATGCTACTGGCTTTTTCGCCGTGCTCCTGACCGCCCATGCCATCGGCCACGAGGAAAACATCACGCGTGGTGTCGGCGACATAGCGGTCTTGGTTGTTGGGACGCAATCCCTGAGCGCTGCGGCTGCCCACGCGGACCTGAAAGGGGCTCATGCTCGACTCCCGTGGGGAGAGGGCTGCTCGAAAAGCGAGATGCCCACAACCTGACATTTTCTTCATTTTATCTCCTGTTTTCTTCACCAGACAAGCACGATCTGGACTAAGAGCTAGCGGACCAAACTTCCTCTCTCCTCGTGGGGGAGGGGAGAGGTAGGAGGTGTCAAGGCAAGGGAGCCCAGGAGGGGTGTCCCCCACCCCAACCCTCCCCCACAAGGAGGGAGAAAAACATATAGCCGCTATACCTACTTGCAATGCGCTCTAAAGAACGGGCGAACAAAAGTGTAGGGCAAGCGGCCAGCTTGCCCCTTTTCTGGCATGCGGACATGCTTGCCCTACAGCTTCTGTCTGTTAACCCTAAAATTGCCACTGAGGCGAAGAGAAAAAGCGGAAGATAGATAATAGAGGAAGATGAAGGGGAGCGAAGTCCGTTCTGCGAACTGCATTTGCGAGGTATAATTTTGCTCCGTCAATGCTGTTCGGAAATCATGGATCAGCCGGATTTGAACGCCGATCGGCACACGGAAGCCTTGCGCGCACTGGCGCGCATCAATTTCTTCAGCCACAGTGCCGGTATTCTTTGGCCGGACCTCGCCGAGTTGGCGCGGACGATGGCCCCTCATGTGCCGCGTGTCCTCGATGTGGCCACGGGCGGCGGCGATGTGCCGATCCGCTTGTGGCGTCGGGCACGGCGAGCCGGTCTCGATCTGCACCTGGAAGGATGCGATATCAGTCCCGTCGCCCTGGAATACGCCCGCACGCGTGCCGCCGCTGCCGGCGCTCCCATCCGCTTCTTTGAGTACGACGCTCGACTGGGACCGGCCCTGACCGGCTACGATGCTGTCCTGTGTTCGTTGTTTCTTCATCATCAGAATGAGGCACAAGCGCTCACCCTGCTGCGTCGCCTGGCCGACATGGCGGACCGACTGGTGCTGGTCAACGATCTCGAACGCGGTTGGATCGGCCTGCTGGCAGCGTATTTGGCCGCCTATTTGTTGACCACTTCGCCGGTCGTTCGTATTGATGGCCCACGTTCGGTCAAGGCCGCTTTCACAGCAGCCGAGGCGCGGGAGTTGGCCGAACGTGCCGGACTGTGCGGCGCACAGGTGGTCCGGCGCTGGCCGTTCCGTTGGTTGTTGACTTGGAGGCGGCCATGACGATCCCCGCAACTATCGAGATACAGGAAGCATCCCGGCGCACCTGGGACGTGGTCATCGTGGGAGCGGGGCCAGCGGGGACGATGGCGGCGCGGGAACTGGCTCGCCACGGCCGTGCGGTCCTGCTGATCGATCGTGCCTCTTTCCCACGCTGGAAAGTGTGCGGCTGCTGCTTGAACGCTCATGCGCTCGCCGCCTTGAAGGCGGTGGGATTGGGGTCTCTGATGATGCACCGCGGCGCGGTGCCCCTGACCGGTATCCACTTGGCGGCAGCGGGGTACGTCGCCGAGGTGCCGCTTGGCGGCGGCGTTTCACTGTCGCGCGAAGTGTTCGATGCCGCCCTGGTCGAGGCTGCTCTCTCCGCCGGTGCCGCTTTTCTGCCGCAAACCGTGGCGTCGCTGGAGAGGCAGTTAGGCATTTCAGAGGTCCGTATTGTGGATTTGCAGCAAGGGACGAGCCGTGCGCGCGTGGCGGCGCGCGTGGTATTGGCGGCAGACGGCTTGGGCGGAAAACTGGCGGCCCGCGCGGACGGCAACGCAATGGCGACAGTCCCAGGGGCGCGCATCGGTGCAGGAGTGACAGCGGCGGGAGGACCGGCGTTTTATGTCCGGGGGCGGATTTTCATGATCTGTGGACGCGGCGGCTATTTGGGCCTGGTTCGGTTGGAAGATGACCGGCTCAACCTGGCGGCCGCGCTCGATCCGCCTTGGGTTCGTCTCTGTGGGGGACCGGGCCGGGCCGCCGAAGAGCTGCTCGCTGAAGCTGGCTGGCCGACGGTGCCGAATTTGGCTGAGCTGCCTTGGCGCGGCACGCCGGCGCTAACACGGCAAGTCCAGCGGCACGCGGGCGATCGGCTATTCCTGATCGGCGATGCTGCCGGCTACATCGAGCCGTTCACTGGCGAGGGCATGGCCTGGGCGTTGGCCGCGGGGCGGGCTGTCGCGCCGCTGGCAGCACAAGCTGTGCAACACTGGCATCCGCAACTGGCACGGCAATGGGAGGCAGTCTATCGCCGTCTGCTCGGTTCGCGGCAACAGATCTGCCGGATTGTCGCTGCCGCCCTGCGCTCGCCGTGGCTGATGCGGACGGTGGTTCGTCTGTTGGCGTTGGCGCCGGCCTTGGCGACGCCGATGACTCATTACCTCGGCGAGCGAAAAGGCAAAGGAATCATTACGAATCTCACCCAATAACACAAGTAAAAGACATAAAATATAGAATTTGAAACAAAAGAATCACGGCAAGCTGCCAGCTTGCCCTACGGTTTTGTCTGCCGGTCCTTATTATCCCGTCGAATGGGACAGTACGATCGTTCCTTGGCGAATAGTCGGCGTAAAACCAGCCAGGGGAGGTTTACCAGCCGGCTTGCACCGGCCATTCGCCTATTTCCTCGGTGTAATCGTGTTTTGCAGGGCATCGTCATCTTTGAGAATGACAATCAGTGTCACCTGCATCTTATGTTCCGTCGCGGTATCCGCCTCGTCGTCGGTTTGGTCCTTCTGGGAAGCTGGCGCGGCAAGCCTTGAAGAACGAGGTTTCTTGTGAGTGTGCAAAGATACCAGGACAACCTGGCCCGGCCGAAGCGCTTCCATAGAGCTTTCGTAGCCGATGAGATCTTTGTCTTTGCCTTTCAGTGCGGCCAGTTCTTGGCTGGTGTATTTCTTGATATTGCCCTTTTCATCGAACTGTTCCGGCAGAGCTTTGGTACGAACTTTGACATTGGCATCAGCCTGGAAATCGACGTTGCGCGATACGGGGACGATCTGATACATATTCTGAATGGCCCGGATCTCTTGTTGCAACAATTTCAACTCTTGTTGCACTTGTTGTTGCTGAAGCCGTGCTATGGCCCGCTGCTGGTACAGCTGCATCCGCATGTACATTTGTTGCATTTGTATCATATTGTGGACATGCTGATGTTGCACTCGTCCCATCTGCCGCTGGAGGCTTATCATCTGCCGATACTGGTTCTGCACGTATTGGGCATGAGTGTGGCTCAGATTGGGCATTCTGGCCCCCGGCTTGAGGCGCACTTCGGGATAAGTGATTTTGAGAGTGAACATACGCTCGCTGTTGGGGGCGCTGACGATGGTCCCGACAAAGTGGCCGGGAGGGAGAGTGTCGGCATCGACTTTCGGGAGGGGCGGAAGGGATTGGGCTTTGGGAGGAGCCGCGTCCGTGGAGACAATCAGACCGGCCAGACACAGAAAACAGCCAATTTCCGTTCCCATACGCATATGCGGTGCCTCGTCGAAAGGAGGACGAAAGTTCACTGGTTCCATCCTATAACGGGGCGAAGAAGGATCCAAAACATTAGACCCTATCTCTTTGGGAAAAGTTCCGCTTAAGGAAGGGCGAGCGGCCTTTTCCCTTCCCCTTGTGGGGGAGGGTTCGGGTGGAGGGAGACAACTCCCTGGCTCCATTGCCTTGACGCCTCCTACCTCAGCCCTCTCCCACGAGGGGGAGGAGGTTTGGTCCGCTAGCTCGAAGGGAAAATCCTTATAGTGGCAGACGGGAAGAGCCGTAAGATATGCTGCCAGCGTGCTTTACTTGCTGTATAACCCTTATGGCAACGGGCGATGACAGATGGGATAACGATCGAGTCCCAGGACGGTGTTCAACCAAGACATATCCTCCGGTGGGACCATGAGGCGTCCCCGCTGGCGCAGGATACGCACGAATTTGCGGGTGACGGCGTCGCCAGAGCCGAGAACGAGATACGTGAGGCGCGAATCGCGTTGATCAATGTCGGTGACCGCATGGATGCAATCGGCAGCGATGTCGCCGCGGCGTGGTGGATCGATGGCCCGATAGAGAAATTCGCCGTTTTCAAAGCGCGTGTACTCCCGGTAGACCCGCCAGTAAAAATCTTCTTCGATTGCATAAGGTCCCCATTCCGAGACGTGCATGTGATGCTGGGCCGACCAGGAGAGTGTTTCTTCCAGCGTGAGGTTCCGGCCCGGTTCAGCGCGGAGGCGGTAGGGGTGGATTTTCAACGTTTGAGGCAGCCAACTGATGGTGTGCGCTTCGATGCGGAAGTCGGCACAACCGGGCGGCGGATCTGTAACCTGCACGATGGTACAAAAGGTATGCGTGAAGCGCGGGATCTTGGGACGTGTTTGGGCGCCGAAAATCAGCATATAGTAACGGACGCCGGCCTGTGCGGAGTTGGCCGCCAGCAGGACAGCGGAGAAGACAAACATCCCAAAGAGAAGACGAAAATGTCTGGGTAGGTTCATTTTATTGGAGCCGTGTGGAGTGCAAGGGAACGTCCTCCCGAAGTATACCCGATGCTGGGTATTGGTAGCGGCGAATTTGCATCGTTGCCTCTGGCAATTGTGCTCAAGATGCGGACAATAGAGAAAGGGCAGACTAGAGAAAGATTGCCAGGACCTAATCATGGCTGACCTGACGCGTATCAGTATCTCGCTGGAAAGCGCCTTGCTATCGGCATTCGATGCCGACATCGCCGCACGCGGCTATGCCACGCGCAGCGAAGCCATTCGTGATTTGATCCGCGCTCATCTCATCCGCGAGGGGCCGAGCACAGCCAAGGATGGCTCAACCGAGCAGGTGGTGGCCGTGGTCATGTTGGTTTACGATCATCATGCCCGCGAGCTGGCGTCGCGCTTGATCGATAAACAGCATCACCATCACAACCTGGTCGTGTCCGGTTTGCACGTCCATCTCGGCGAGCGTCATTGCCTGGAAGTATCGGTGCTGCGCGGCCCCTTGGCGGAGGTGCGTCATCTCGGTGAAGAACTGCTATCCACGCGCGGCGTGCTGCATGGTGACATCACCTATACCCGCGGCGAAGATGCGTTCAGCCGCTGGCATTGATGGCGCAGGTCAGGCCAATCTTTTCTCGAACAACACCAAATTGGCGTCGCGGTCGGGGTCCCAGCGGATGCCGAGAATGTCATATCCCAGGGCGATGCCCAGATGCAGCATCGGTCGGTGCTGATTATGGCACTCGAAACGGATCGATTCGTAGCCATGCTCGCGCGCCCATTCGTGGACGGCTTCCATCAACTGCGAAGCGATCCCCTGACGGCGAAATTCAGGCAGCACGCCATAAAACCAGGCGAAGAATACGCTCGGCTTCAGCTCGAATCCCAGGAAGAAGCCGACCGGCCGCTCGTCGATGCGCGCCACCATTTGCAGCACATTATGGCGGCCCAGGTAACGGCGGTTGAAGAACTCCGCATCGCGCGGGGGACGGAAGATCTGATTGAAGAGCTTGACAATCTCCTCCAGATCCTCTGGCCCAACGATGTCGATAATTGCGTCGGCCATGAGGCGGGTACCCTCATAGGTAGTTAGGTGGTTGAGTGGCCAGTTGTTAACTACCTAACCACCTTTATTAATGTTCGGGGCGATAAAGTCCATCGATAATCTCGGCCCACGAGGGCACGTTCCAGGTCGAAAAATCTTCGGTTTCTTGGTCTTCTTCCTCGTCAAGGATCGGCTCCTCTTCGGGCACTTCCTCGACATCCTCTTCTTCCCTCTCGGGGACAGATGGGGTTTCGTTTTCCTTATCGGCCCTTTTGCTGCGGCGGCGCCGTCGGCGGCGCGGCCGTTCTTCCTCGCCGGCCTCTTCCGGTGAAAGCGGCGTCTCGCCGGCCAGCGCCTCGGCCGGCGCCGTTTTCCGCGCATTCTTGCTGCCGCGGACGCGGCGGCGCCGCCGGGGACGTTCTTTCTCGGCGGGCGTTGCGGCGGCTTCTGCGGATTCTTCAGGCGGTGCTGCTTCCGTGGTCTCTTCCATCTTCGCCTCAACGGCTGCGGCGCTGCGGCGCCGCCGGCCGCGTGCGGGAGGCTCCCCCTCCCTGTGCTGCTCCAATTCGGGGGAGGATTGGGAGGGGATCGGCGGCTCGGCTGCTTCTACAGGTTCGGCGGCGATAGATTCGGGTGCCTCGGGTGCGGCAGAAGCGGGAGGCGGCATCGGAGGCGGTTCCGGCGGCAAACCCAATTCTTCTGCAAGGGCGCTCCAGCGGTCTTTTTCTTCCGGTTCACTCATGGTTTCGTTTTCTCATCGTTATCCGACGTGCCCACACAGAACGTAGGAACGAAGGTCATCTAAATGCTATTCTAACAAAGGCCGTCGCGAATCGCTGCGCCTCCGTCGCTAACGTCTCCGGCTCGTGAACGGCGGGCAGGCAGGCGGACCTGTCTTGACAGCGCCGGCGATCCCTTGCTACACCACTACGAGCGCTCAGCGGCGAGTAAGGAGAGAAACATGGCCGACATGCAGGACCAAGATCAAACCCGGAAACTATGGCTGCGCGGCCTGGGCTGGTGCCTGTGCGTCGCCTTGTGGACGATCGCCTTGCTGACCCTCTTTCCGGCACAAGTGGGCAAAGCGGTCACGCCAGAGATCCTGCATTTCCCCGCCGCCAAGTGTTTGCACATCTCGGCCTACGCCTTCTTGACCGTGTATCTCAAGTGGCTGCCGATTGGGCGCTGGCGTTGGCTGTTGCTGGCCTTTCTGTCGCTGCACGCAGCCAGCACAGAATTCGGTCAGCAGTTCGTGCCCGGCCGGCACGGCATGTTTAGCGACGTCCTCATCGATCACTTCGGTCTGGCACTGGGTCTGGCCCTGACCTGGAAGTGTTGGCTGCCGCGTTCGCGGGGGTACTCGTTTAGCCGCGAGCCGAAGGGGAACGCGCTAGAGTTGTCGCGTTCGCCTTGGCTCGCGGCTAAACGATCGAAACTGGAGATACACCCATAAGGCGATGCCCGCCACCACCAGGACGATGCTCACGTAACTCTCCAATCCTTGCGGCCGCGGATCGTCGCGCAGCAGTTCATTCAAGTAGCGATGCACGCCATAGCTGGCCATCAGTACCGAAATCACCTGGCCCGGACGGCGGCGCAACGGATAGTACGCCATCAACACTAAAAACAACAGCGCCATGCTGACGACTTCGTACAGCTGCGTCGGATGTAAGCCGAGCGTCCGCGGCGCGATGGGCGGCAGCTCTTCCTCTTCGCCGTTGGCGGCATGTTTGACTTTCAACCGTAACTGTGTCTCGCCGCGCGGCCAATTGTAAACCAGGCAGCGTGTCAGCATGTCCACCGGCAGAATGACCCGATTGCCCTCCTCGATCTCGTGTGCCTCGATGTCGCAATCGTTGACTCGCAAGATCAGGTCGCCCTCACGTAGGCCAGCCTGGTAGGCGAGCGAATGCGGATCAACCTTGCCCACCCGCGCGCCGATATCTCGCGGCTGTTGGCGTGCGGGCGCCAGCGTAAAACCGGCCGGTGTTTGATAGCCCTGTTCAACCAAGCCTTCGCGCGCCGGGGCCGACATCGGGAAGTGAACGGCGTAAACCGGGCAGGTCGGACAGGCAACCTGGCCATAACAGCAGCCATTGAGAAAACAGCCGAATCGGCCCAGGCACAGTCCAACCGCGATCGACGGCGCCAGAATATCTGCCAAAGTCAGCGTGGGCAGACGGAATTTGCGAACCAGAAGCAAGAAGGTGAAATAGCCAAAGTAGGCGATCAGTCCGCCGACCACCGAGCCGTACAGCACGATGCCACCGTCCCAAATTTTGTAAAACTCCGAAATCATCTCCGCAAAGGACATGTTTCTCTCGAAGCGAAGGAAAGTGATACGCGCGCCGATCAATCCGCCGATGAATAGCCAGATGGCCACGTCTTGAACCAGTTCGCCGGCAACACCTTCGCTTTCGGCGCGGCGGCTGGCCAGCCAGGTGCAAAGGAGAAAAGCCAAGAACAGCATCATGCCGAAGCCGTAGATCGGCAGCCCTTGCGGCATCCGGTCGGCGGCGAACCAGATAACGGCAGCGGCCAGGATGCCAAAGCCGGCCAGCCAGGAAGCGGCGCCGCGCAGTGTTTCTTGGACAGCCGGCTGCCGGACGTAGCGAGCCGAGAGCCAGACCAGCGCGGCAAGGACGAAGCCGACGGCCAGCACGAACAGATACAGCGGCAAGCCAGCTGGCAGCCAATCGGCTTTGAGCGGGATGTGGAAAAGGACTTGGCACATTTCGGTCTTCGGTTTTCCGTTTGTCGGTGTTCGGTCTTCCGGGTTCAATATACTGAAAACTAAACACGGAAAACCGAAAACCGAAAACCGAAAACTGAAAACCGTGAACCGAAAACTGAAAACGGAAAACCGAAAACCGATCGTCCCCAGCGGACCGTGGTGGCGCGAATTGAGCCGCTATCATTGGTTCGTTTTCATTGTCGCCTCGCTTGGCTGGCTATTCGACACGATGGATCAGCAGCTCTTCAATTTGAGTCGCTCCCCGGCTATGTCGGACTTGTTGGCGATGTCTCCTGGCTCCGATTCTGTCAAGCTTTGGAGCGGCATCGCTACCACGATCTTCATGATCGGCTGGGCGACTGGTGGCATCATCTTCGGCGTCGTCGGCGATCGCATTGGACGCGCCCGCACGATGGTGTTGACCATTCTTTTGTACTCGATGTTTACCGGACTGAGCGCCCTGTCGGTGGGAGCGTGGGACTTTGCCTTGTATCGCTTTTTGACCGGGCTGGGGGTTGGCGGCGAGTTTGCGGTGGGCGTGGCCTTGGTGGCTGAGGTGATGCCGGATCACGCTCGGCCGCACGCCTTGGGTTTGCTGCAAGCCCTGTCGGCCATTGGCAACATCATGGCAGCTCTGATCGGCATGATTCTGGGAGAGATGAAGACGGCCGGCTTGATCCAGACGCCGTGGCGAACGATGTTTCTCATCGGCGTGCTGCCAGCCCTCTTGGCAGTCGTGGTTATGCGCCGCCTCAAGGAGCCGCAGCGCTGGGCCGAGGTGGCAACCACGGAGAAGGCCAAGCAGCGGCTCGGTTCCTACGCCGAACTGTTCGGTGATCCGCGCTGGCGGCGCAACGCCATCGTTGGTTTGCTCTTGGCCTCCTCAGGCGTGATCGGTCTGTGGGGTATCGGCTTTTTCAGCTTCGAGCTGATCGGTGCTGTCTTCCGCGAAACGTTCCAGAAGCAGGGGCTTTCCGATGGCGAGATTGCTGGCAAAGTAACTTTCTGGGTTGGCATCACGTCGCTGTTGCTCAACGGGGGGGCGTTTTTCGGCATCTATGCTTTCAGCCGCCTGACTGCGGTGATGGGGCGTAAGCCGGCGTTCGCCTTGGCGTTTGTGCTGGCTATGGTGACCACCGCTTTCACCTTTGCTTATTTGAAGGTCTTTAGTGATGTCTTTTGGATGATACCGCTCATGGGCTTCTGTCAGCTGGCGCTGTTCGGCGGCTACGCTATCTATTTCCCGGAGCTATTTCCAACCCGCCTGCGCAGCACCGGCACCTCGTTCTGCTACAACGTCGGCCGCTACATCGCCTCCATCGGTCCGCTGACACTGGGGCTGCTGGCCAGCGCGGTGTTCGGCAGCTATGGCAAGGTCGAAAGCTGGCGCTATGCTGGCGTGACCATGTGTACTTTTTTCCTGTTGGGATTGATCGCTTTGCCGTTCGCTCCGGAAACCAAGGGACAGCCATTGCCGGAGTGATGCAGAAAAGGAGAAAGAAGGATGACCGTGGCAACGCCGGATTGGTTGGCGCAGCGCGCTGTTCGGGTGCAGCAAAGCAAGGACGGCCGCTCGTGGCTTATTTACCTTAATGAAGAGCCTCAATATCTCTTAATGGCCGTGCCAGTGAAAGGGCAATTCGGCTGCCGCATCACGCAGACGATTAACGGCCGCCGTCTCGACGGCGGTGCGGTCTATCCGTCCATCGAAGCGGCGCTGCAAGGAGGCCTGGAAGAGCTGCGCCGGGCACTGGGATGGTAGAGAAAGAGAGCGTTTTCCTCCCTCCATACAGGGCTTGTCAGCTTGACAAGCAGGGGTAACCGCCATAGTGTTACATTCGATTTATCCATGAAGGGTGAATCGAACAGGCTTCGTCAGCCCATCTCAACGCAACCATCCATCAACCACAGTGCCACGCCCTATGCGTGATAGAGAAGGCACGCCCTCTTGGAGAAGAGTTACAACCGGCATGGGAACAAGATAAGAGGGCCAGATCGAGTCCTTCACGGTAGGAACGGCCAGCGAGGGTTCGACAATGGCGATACCCATCACAGAGAATGCTCTGAAGGTTCTCCAGGCCCGCTATCTGCTGCGCGATTCCAGTGGGCAGGTGGTCGAGACACCGGAGGAGCTGTTCCGGCGTGTGGCTCACCACGTTGCCCAGGCCGAAACGCACTTTGGCAACGCCAGCGCAGCAGCCCGTTGGGAAGAGACGTTCCATGGCGCACTGGTTCGGCTCGACTTTCTTCCCAATTCGCCAACCCTCATGAACGCAGGGACGCCTCTGGGCCAGCTGAGTGCTTGCTTCGTGCTCCCTGTCGAGGATAGCATCGAGGACATCTTCGGCTCGCTGCGGCTGATGGCCTTGATCCAGAAATCGGGGGGCGGCACGGGTTTCTCCTTCTCGCACCTGCGGCCCAAAGGCGACGTGGTGGCTTCCACCGGCGGCGCCGCTTCCGGCCCGGTCTCTTTCATGCACATTTTCGATTGTGTTACCGAGGGCATGTGGAAAGGAGGCAAACGCCACGGTGCCAACATGGGCGTTCTGCGCGTCGATCACCCGGATATCGAGGAGTTCATTGACGCCAAGCTCGACGGACACAGCTTTCGGAACTTCAACATCTCAGTCGGTGTCACCGATGCATTCATGGAAGCGGCTAGCGCTGGCCAACTGTGGACGTTGCGCAACCCACGCACGGGTCAACCGAGTCGCAGCCTGCCCGCTGCTAAGCTGCTAGACCAAATAGTTCGCGCGGCCTGGAAAACAGGCGATCCCGGTCTACTCTTTCTAGACACCATCAACCGCGCCAACCCTACGCCCGAACTGGGCCTCATCGAGGCCACGAACCCTTGCGGAGAGATTCCCCTGCTCCCGTATGAAGCCTGCAACCTCGGCTCGATCAACCTCAGCCACATGGTTTGCCGGAAGGGCGACGGCTACACTGTGGATTGGCAGAAGCTGAGCGAAACGACTCAACTAGCGATCCGTTTTCTCGATGATGTGATCGAGGTGAGCCGTTGGCCAGCACCGGAGATTACGACGATCGTGCGCGGCAATCGCAAGGTAGGACTGGGGGTCATGGGGTTCGCGGAATTGCTGATCCTTCTGGATATTCCCTATGCCTCTGAGCGTGCGGAGGCGCTGGCAGACGAATTGATGCGCTGCCTGTCCGTGCAGGCCCTGGCCGCATCGCAACAGTTAGCTCAAGAACGCGGTGTGTTTCCCAACTGGGAACGGAGCATCTACGCTCGACAAGGCCTGCGTCTGCGTAACGCCACACGCACATCGATCGCTCCAACGGGCGCTATCAGCATCCTTGCCGGTACCTCGGCCAGCATCGAGCCGCTGTTCGCATTGGCCTACCGCCGCGAGCACGTACTCGGCGAACAAACCCTCATCGAGTTGAACCCTTTGCTTCTTCAGTATGCAAAGCAATACGGCTTTTACTCAGAACAGTTCGTTCAGGAACTCCAGGCTCAAGGGACATTGGCCGGCGTGTCAAGCGTACCATCGTCCGTCAAAGAACTCTTTCAGACCGCCCTGGAAATTACCCCGGAAACTCATTTACGCATTCAGGCGGCTTTTCAAAAGCACACGGACAACGCTGTCTCCAAAACCATCAACTTGCCGCACGAAGCCACTGTGGAGGACATCGCGGCCATCTACCGGCGCGCATGGGAGTGGGGGTGCAAGGGGATCACGATTTTCCGCTACGGCAGCAAAGGGCAGCAAGTGCTGGAACTTGGCATCGGCGAGACCGCCGCGCAGCACGAGCACTTCGCCCGCTGCGATCCCCAGGCTTGTAAACTCTAATGTACCAACAGTCGGAGGGAAGAATAGGTTCCCCGCTTTGTTGCAACCGACTGGATTTCGGGCCTAAACTAAAAGGAGCGTGATATGTTGAACATTCAAACCATTCTTCATCCGACCGATTATTCTGAGCACTCGGCTTACGCTTTCCGTATCGCTTGCTCTCTCGCCAGGGATTACCAAGCAAAATTGGTTCTCTTGCACGTCGCGTTACGGTCGGTGACGATCGAGGGGGAAGCGGCAATCGCCCCTCGTTCCGAAGAATATTTCCAGGCGGAACGGGAGAAGCTCGAAGGGATTTCCGTGCCGACCGAGATCCGTATCGAGCGGCAAGTGGTGGAAGGTGCTCCCGCTGAAGAAATCCTTAGCGCGGCCCAAACCATGAAAGCCGATCTGATCGTCATGGGCACCCACGGGCGGACGGGGTTAAGCCGATTGCTCATGGGCAGCGTGGCCGAACAGGTGTTGCGGAAAGCGCCTTGTCCTGTGCTGACGGTGCGGGCCCTAACTCCCCTTGCGGAGCCTGCCGAGGCATTAACTTCACAACAAGCCGCAATCGATTCGTAGATGGTTCGATTGTTAAACACCTAATCACTTACGGCGTGCGGAACTGGCACAGCAGGCGCTCGATTCCGCTCACGTCACCCCGGCACGCAGGTACCATATTTCCCCTTATTGACCATCAATGGTCTTCCGCAACCGCCTACGAGTGCCCCGATGCTATCTTTTTTGTTAGGTGGCGGTCTGATGATCGAAGTGGCACCGTCCTTGCTTAAGCCAATGTCCATGGTATCGGCATCGATAGGGGACCTGTTGATGCAGGGAACAATTTTTTGAGAGCTTTTTAGGAGACTTTATCATGGCCATTGCACACGCCGCTCCCGCAGAAGTGATCGACATCCAACCGCTGGGCGCTAAGCTCACTACCTCACGAACCACAACGCTGGTCAAGACTCCGACCCTGGAAGTCCTTCGCATGATTGTCCGGGCAGGCGAGCGGCACTCGAAGCACCACGTGCCGGGCGAGATTACCGTCCAGTGTCTGGAAGGCCGCATTATCTTCGGGGTCGAAGACGTTCCCCACGAATTGAAGGCTGGCCAGATGCTCTACTTGACTGGTGGACAATCTCACTATGTGCAGGGTATTGAGGATTCCTCGATACTGCTCACCATCCTACTGAAAAAGCACGACCCCAGCGACGCTTGCAACGACGAGTACATCCCACAGCAGGAGCGACAGCAGTACGACTGCTACGCGACCGACCCGCAGGAAGAATACAACACGGCCGGAGATTCCTGCGCTAGTTGATTCGCCCACGGCATGAAGACACCGTGACCGGATCGGTAGGAGAAAGGAGCGAGTGAGCATGGCAACCGACGTCCTCGAACAGAATGCGGGAGAAATCGAAATGGTCGCTGGTCCGGAGATCGTTTCTCAGAGCCTGCGGGGTGATCGCTGTTCCTCGTTCCACGCTCCTTTCTCCCTTCGTCCGGAGATGGACAGCGATCCCGTGGAGACGAAAGAATGGGTTGATGCCTTCCGGGGTGTGTTGGAGACGGGCGGACTTGATCGTGCTCGCTTCCTGATCGAGCAGCTGCGTGATCTCGCTCTGGCCAGCGGCACGACGAATTTCTGCCCGCGGAACACGCCCTACGTCAACACTATCCCTGCCAGTCTCCAGCCTCTCTATCCCGGCGATGTCGATCTCGAACGCTCCATTACCAGTCTGATCCGCTGGAATGCCCTGTGCATGGTTAGCCAGGCCAATGAAAAAGAGCATGGCATCGGCGGCCACATCGCTACGTTTGCCTCGGCAGCTACCCTCTACGAGGTCGCTTTCAACCATTTCTTCAAAGGTCCCCACCATCCCGATGGGCCTGATCTCGTTTACTTCCAAGGACACGCCTCACCCGGTTTCTACGCTCGTGCCTTCCTCGAAGGTCGGCTCACCGAAGCACAACTGAACAACTTCCGCCGTGAACTGGCTCCAGGGGGCGGGTTATCGTCCTATCCGCATCCCTGGCTCATGCCCACTTTCTGGCAGTTCTCCACAGTCTCCGTGGGGTTGGGGCCAATCATGGCTATCTACCAGGCCCGCTTCAACCGCTATCTGGCACACCGAGGCCTGAAGAACACTGCGGGGCAGCGAGTCTGGGCTTTCCTGGGCGATGGCGAATGTGACGAGCCAGAGGCACTGGGAGCCATCGCTCTGGCCGCTCGTGAGAAACTCGACAATCTGCTCTTTGTCGTCAACTGTAATCTTCAGCGCTTGGACGGTCCGGTGCGGGGTAACGGCAAAATCATCCAGGAGCTAGAGGCCCTCTTCTACGGTGCAGGATGGAATGTCATCAAGGTCATCTGGGGCAGCAGCTGGGATGCGCTTCTGGAGCGCGATCACTCCGGCCTGCTGGTACGCCGCATGGGTGAAGTAGTGGACGGCGAATACCAGAAATATACCGTGGCAGGCGGCGCCTACATCCGCCAGCATTTCTTCGGCAAGTATCCCGAATTACTCAAACTGGTCGAGGATTTCTCCGACGAGCAACTAGAGAGCTTGGAGCGCGGTGGACACGATCCGGCCAAGGTTTATGCCGCTTACAAAGCGGCCCTCGAACATCGCGGCTCCCCCACTGTCATTCTCGCCCATACAGTGAAGGGTTATGGCATGGGGGCGGCGGGCGAGGGCAAGAACGTGGCCCATCAGCAGAAGATGCTCAAAGGAGCGGAGTTGATCGAGTTTCGCAATCGCTTCGGTGTACCTCTCTCCGATGAGCAGGCAAGCCGGGCCATGCTGTACCGACCTCCGCAGGACAGTCCGGAGATGCAGTATTTGCATGCTCGCCGCAAAGAATTGGGAGGCTATCTACCGGCACGTGTAGTGCGTTGTCCTTCGTTGACTGCGCCCGGGCTGGAGTTTATCCAGCCCTATGCTCCGGGCAGCGGCGATCGGCCTCTCTCGACCACCATTGCCTTCGTGGACATGCTCGGTCGGCTGCTCAAGGATACAGAGTTGGGCCAACGAATCGTGCCCATCATTCCCGATGAGGCACGCACTTTCGGCATGGACAGTTTCTTCGCCAATTACAAGATTTATTCCGATGTCGGACAATTGTATGAACCTGTAGATGCGCAGTATCGAGCCTCGGCCTACCGGGAATCGACCACGGGCGTTGTGCTGGAAGAGGGCATCACCGAGAGTGGGGCCATGAGTTCGTTCATTGCAGCGGGCACGGCCTACGCCACGCACGGCCTGCCGATGATCCCCTTCTTCATCTACTACTCGATGTTTGGTTTTCAGCGCATTGGCGATCTGGTGTGGGCGGCGGCCGACATGCGTACGCGCGGCTTTCTCTTGGGCGGCACCGCTGGCCGCACCACCCTCAACGGTGAGGGACTCCAGCACCAGGATGGCCATAGTCACGTTCTAGCCTCGACGATCCCCAACCTCATTGCTTATGATCCCGCCTTCGCTTACGAACTGGCGGTCATCCTGCGCGATGGCATCCGCCGCATGTACCAGGATGCGGAAGATGTTTTCTACTATATCACGCTGTATAACGAGAACTACCCTATGCTGCCTATGCCGGAAGGTGTCGCCGAGGGAATCCTCCGGGGGATGTACCGGCTGCGGCCAGCCCCTCTATCGGGTCGGCCTCCGCAGGCGCATCTGTTGGGTAGTGGCCCGATCCTGCGTGAGGCGTTGCGAGCGCAGACGATCCTCGCCGAGCAGTTCGGAGTGGCGGCGGATGTCTGGAGTGTGACCAGCTACAAGGAATTGCGTCGCGATGCTCTGGAAGTGGAGCGCTGGAACCTGCTGCACCCCCGCCAGACGCCGCGGCAGAGTTACATACAGCAAATGCTGGCGGATCTGCCGGGCGTGTTTGTGGCGGCCACGGATTACATGCGTGCGGTGCCGGAAATGATTGCACGCTGGGTGCCGGGTGGCTTGTTCCCCTTGGGCACGGACGGCTTTGGCCGCAGTGAGACACGGGCGGCCTTGCGGCGTTTCTTCGAGGTGGATGCCGAGTGTATCGCCCTCGCCGCCATAGTGCAAATGGCTCGCCACGGCCTTATCGAAGCCAACCTTGTCGAGCAGGCCATTGACCGGCTCGGCGTGGATCCGGAGAAAGTCAGCCCCATGCGGGCCTAAATGCGAGTAAGGATGGGTTACCGTGAATTCGACCTGAACGGATAACTACTGTGAATACGGCTATTGTGAATATCGACGAAGTGTATCGCCGCTTTCAGGAATT
>JAJPHU010000132.1 GCA_021325115.1 Planctomycetota bacterium
AGACCAAGGTAAGGAGGGATGACCGATATCTGCTATCCGCTGGCCAGCATAAATTTTCTGGCCGACAGATACCGGCCATTCTTCGCAGAGTTATGTACGTCAGGGGGTAGGGTTGGGTTTGGAGGTGTAAAGGCAATGGAGCCAAGGAGTTGTGTCCCCCCACCCCAACCCTCTCCCACAAGGGGGGAGAGGGAAAAGGCCGCTCGCCCTAAGCGAGCACGTTCGCCTACAGCTCGCAGCTAAACTTTACGGCACTGTAAGCAAACGTCGAATCTCCTCCGGCGGCAGCAGACGCGGATCATCACTGCCGATTAGCAAATCCCAGCCGTCGATTACGTCCAATGACAAGGGCACGTTTAGTCGGCCAAGGGCCTGCCGGGCCGCGGCGGCGCTGATGTGATGTTGCCGACAGCGGGCATCGACTTCCTCGATGCGGCGCAAGACGGCTTGTTGCTCACGTACCTCAGCGAACGGATGCCAGCCTGTTGGTGAGCTGCACAGTAAGCCGCGCGGTAGCTGCACCAAGAAACAAATGCCGATCAGTCCGTAGAGAAAGCGGCGCTGCCGGGGGGTAATTGCTCCATTTGCTTCCGGTGCGAACCAGCGGCCTGCGCGAGCCGGCAGACCGCCGCAGAAGAACAGTACCAATCCCAGGTGCGGCAGTAAATGATAGCGTGCGAAGGCCGGCGTCACCATGAGCTGATAATCCCACAGCGAGCGAGCGCTGTAGCAGAGCAGATAGCTGCTGCCGATCAGGCCCAAGCCTAAGAGCATCAGCCGATGAGCGCGTGCCGGCCGCCACCACCACACGCCCAAGGCAACGATCGCGGGTAGGATGACGACGATGCACCACCCGGGCAAAGCGATGCCGCTCACGCCGATGAGGCCGAGCAACAGGTTATCCCCCAGCGAACGCACCGTGTATTGCAGGCCGATCAGCGGATGAAATGCTTCCACGGCCGTTTGGTTTTCGTAGTGGCTGGTGTGCAGGATAGCGTTCGCTGTGCGCGGCAGACTGATTGCCAAGAACAGAGCCGTGCCGGCCAGCGGCAACAAACCAGCGAAGCGGGCGTTTACGCTGCCGGGTACAGGGCTTCCACCCGGCAGCGTAAACGCCCGCTTCGCCAGGTACAGACAACACAACGGGCCGCCGAGAATGCCCAATGCAAACCAGCCGGGAGCCAGTAGACAGGCCAGGACACAGAGAAAGAGAGAGAGGCGACACCCGGTCTGTCGCCAGTGTTGGGCGGCAAGCAAGCCCAGCAACATTGTGTCCAGCGATAGAATGACAAAGCTGGCTGCGAACCACCACACGGCCTGATGATAAACCGAGGTAACGGCGAACAGGACAACAGCCAGTTGAGCGTAAAACGGATAGCCCAGCTCGCGGCGGACGAAAACATAGAGAAGCCCAAGCCCCAGCAATAATGCCCCTGGACCTACCAGGCACGTGAGGAACGGCAGCCGCGGCAACGGGCCGGCCAATACTTCCAGTCCGAAGCAGAATAGCCGACCCAGCGGCATAGCGTGTTCATTCTGCGGCAACCATAGCCCCGTGCAAGTGCGCTGCCAGGTGCGGGATTGGGCGAGGATGGGGAAGTCGTCGTAAAAAATCACCGGGCTGATCAATGAGCGGCCATGCAACAACACAAACGCACCACAAGCCAGCAGCAACGGCAGCAATTCCGCGATCCGTAAGCGATGGGACATGGGCATCCTGAAAGGAAAAACAACGATTGCAAAATAGCCATCACCCACACCTCAGTTTAGCGGCTCCTCTGCGGAGTACCGCGATCCATTTCTTGATTGTTAAGAAGACTAACAGAAAGTTATGGCAAGGCAAGCAGCTCGTTTGCCCTTTGCCCGGTACGCGGACAGCTTGCTCCACGGTTTTTCCCGGTAGTCTTAAGCAAAAAAAGGAAATAGACGCTTGCAATATGATCGGCGAGCGAGTAGAACACTTGACAAATCTCTCTCCGCGAGCGCGAGTTGTTGCGACTGGTTCGCGGGCCGAGTTTGAGCATGCTTAGCGCAGCCCCGTCTCAACGCCGAATACGGATGCACCGGTGCATCCCTGAGCGGAGGAAGCTCAGGCGGAGAGGGATAGCGGCGGATTTACCTTTTCCCTCTGTCTGCGAGTTCGTGAGAAAGGCAGGTATCATGGACATGGAATTCTTTCAAAGCTGGACTTTCATGGGCATCATGGTCGTTCTTCTAATTGTGTTGATCGGCGTGTTGCTCTTCCTCCGTAGCAAACGGCCGGAAGATTAGTCCAGCTGATTTTTGACGAGCCAGAAGCGTAAGCAACGGGTGCCTTGTTGTCGCTTACGCTTCTGGCTCGTCAAAACCACTCATTTATCGCGTTGGAAGCGTGCTTGCGCCGCGTTCCAGTCGCCGATCACAGCCTCGATGCTCAGGAGGCGCCGCTCACGCCACACCTGGAGACGGACACGCCGGCCAGCTGGCAGATTGCTGATAAGGTTGATGAAGTGGTTCTCGTTGCGGACAGCTACGCCATCCACTTCGAGCACTATATCATGCGCTCGCAATCCTGCCGCAGCAGCTGGCGTGTCCGCATAGACGGTTTCTACCAGTGCCCCTTGCGCGCGATCCAACCCCAGAGCAGCGGCATCGGCTGGCTCAAACGACGCCGCCACTTGCAAGCCCAGATACCCTCGTGCCACCGTACCGCGGTCCAACAACTGATCAAGGACGCGCTTGACCAGGTTGATGGGAATACTGAAGGCGACGCCGCTGTTGCTGCCGGAGTGTGAAGCAATGGCCGTGTTGATGCCAATGACCTCGCCATCCATGTTGACAAGCGGCCCTCCGCTGGAGCCAGGATTGATGGCCGCATCGGTCTGCAAAAAATCCTTGATACGGATCGTGCTACCCAGACTAACCTGGCCGCGCTCGCGGGCACTGATGATGCCGTGCGTCACGGTCTGATTAAGCCCAAATGGGCTGCCAATGGCCAGCACCCATTGACCGACGCGCGCCTTGTCGCTGTCGCCCAGAGCAGCCGTGGGCAGGTCGGAAGCATTCAGAAGCAGAAGAGCCACGTCCGATTCCGGATCAGCCCACACTTTCGTGGGTTTGAGGATACGATTGTCGGCCAGACTGATGGTGATCTGCTCAGCCCGTGCCTGCTGGATCACGTGATTGTTGGTCAGGACGTAGACGCCGGGATGGCGGGCGGTGCGGATAAGAACACCGGAGCCGGACTCATCGACGGAGCGCGTTTTGCCAGAGTTGCCTCGGGCCGGTACCGGCTTGACGGTCTCGACGGCCACCACGGCTGGCGACACTTTGCGGGCCACATACTCGAAGCGCTCGCTGATCCGCGCCGCATCGAGAGTCGGATTCGTGACCCGCCCTCCCCCCTCTCCCCCCCAGGAGGGAGGGGAAGGAGGATAGGCGACGGCCGGCGAAAGACCGTGGATACCGAAAGTGACGGCCAACATGCCCCCCAGGCAGGAGCAAACGCCCAGAAAGCAAGTCATCGCAACACGTCTCATGGCGAGATTCCGTAAGAACGTTGAAATCGATAGCGAATCGCGCTCCGCGCTAGACATGTGGTCGAACAACACGGCAAGGAGCTGATTCGCCTTCCGAAAGGCGTCCCAACTTCGGGACACGATTCCATTCTACCCCGAAGAAGGAAGACACCTTCAGAAAATGGCGCGTTGAGCGAGACGAAAAAGCACCAGGACGGCGGTGTAAAACGTATCTACGGTGAACTCCTGCTGAAAGCGCCGAGCTTAGTGCGGGCGGACAAAAGTGTAGGGCAAGCGGCCTGCTTGCCCTACACTTTTATCCGGTAGTCTTTATCATGTCCTAACTTGCCCTGGAATGGAGGTTGACGTAGAAGACGTTGCCTCGCTACCTTGATCGAAATACCTCACAGTAGCGTTTCCGCATGGTGGTGATATGCGTGTCGGCATTTTCGGCGGTACGTTCGATCCGGTTCACACCGGGCACCTCATCTTGGCCGAGCAGGGCCGCGAGCAGGGTCGGCTTGATGAGGTCTGGTTCGTGCCCGCCGCTCATCCGCCGCACAAGGAAGAGCCTGAATTGACGCGCTTTGAGCAGCGCGTTGAGATGCTGGCTTTGGCCATCGCCGGCAATCCCGCTTTCCGCATCGAGGAATTGGAAAAGGAGCGTCCCGGCCCCAGCTATACTGCCGATACCCTCGCCGAGCTGCGCCGCCGCTATCCCGCTCATGAATTCTGGCTCCTCATCGGTTCCGATACGCTCCTCGATCTGCCGCACTGGTATCAACCACTCCGTGTCTTGGAGCAGGCCGGCCTGCTGGTGATGGCTCGGCCCGGCAGCGCGGTGTTGACGGCGGAGCAATTGCGCGAGCGATTGCATTTGCCGGAGCAGACACCATTGCATCTGCAAAGGATCGAGGTACCACAGCTCGACATTTCCAGCCGCGACCTGCGCCGCCGCGCCGCTGCCGGCCGCAGTCTGCGCTATTTCCTGCCGCGCGCCGTGGAATGCTACATCCACGAAAAGCGGCTGTATCGCCTGCTGTAGTCCGAGGTCCGTAGCCAAGTAGGGAAGAAACGGATATATTTGTTGCTACGGACCACGGACCACGGACCACGGACCATAAGACGATATGGATTATCCCGCGCTGCGCCGCGAACGCTTGATTCGCCAGCTGGCTGGCGAGGACATCGATGTCCTTATGGTCAGCAATCCGGTCAACGTCACTTACCTGACCGGCTTCACCGGCGACAGCACGGTGCTTTTGCTTCGCCGGGATGGCCTTTTGCTAGTCAGCGATTCGCGTTACGCTGGCCAGTTAGCCGAGGAATGTCCGGGGCTGCCGGTTCACATTCGCTCCACGTCGCAAAAATTGCCGGAAGCGGTCGCCGAAGTGCTCAAGGGTTTCGGCATTCGTTCGGTTGGATTCGAGAGCAACGCTGTCACCGTCGCCGAGCTGGAACTACTCCGTCAACTGGCGCCAAGCCTGGACTGGAAAGGCGGCACCGAGCGCGTGGAACGTCTGCGCATGGTCAAGGATGCTTCGGAACTGGTTCAGATCCGCACGGCCATCGATGTGGCAGAGCGTGTCTTCACTGCTTTTCGTTCGCTGCTGCGTCCGGAGGATACAGAGAAAGATCTATGTGCTGCGATCGAGCATTACGCGCGGCGGGCTGGCGGCTCCGGTACAGCGTTTCCTCCGATCGTCGCCGTCGGCGAGCGTGCGGCCCTGCCCCATGCACCGCCGACGAGCCGCACCGTTGCCTCTGGCGAACTCCTGTTGGTCGATTGGGGCGTTAGCGCGCCATTGTACAAAAGCGACTTGACGCGCATACTGGTTAACCGTAAAAATCTAACTTTCTCCGGTACAACCTCAGCGACAACCGCGAAACTTCACGAGGTTTATTCGGTGGTATTACAAGCCCAGGAAGCAGCGTTGCGAGCCATTCGACCTGGTGTTTCTACATGCGCCATCGACGCTGCCGCACGCGCGGTGATTGCCGAGGCCGGTTACGGGGAGTATTTCGGCCATGGATTGGGCCATGGCATCGGCCTACAAATCCACGAAGCGCCGTGGCTGCGCCCCAATGCCGACGTGCCGCTCGAGCCGGGTATGGTTTTCACCTTGGAGCCGGGTATTTATTTGCCGGGCTGGGGCGGTGTGCGTATCGAGGATGACGTGTTGGTCACGCCTGACGGCGGGGAACGACTGACCCACCTGTCCCGCGACCTGGAGGCGATGAAGCTCTGAGTTCTGAGAAACAAACAATGCCTACGCTTGATATACACTCAGGACTCCGAACTCAGAACTGGAGGATGAGCATTGGCTGACGATGCAAGCACTCAACCGAACCCGTTCGATCTACAGACGATCGAGCAGCTGGTGGCGCTGATGAGCAAGCACGATCTGAGTGAGATAGATCTCCGCCAGGGCGAGCAGCGTATCTGCTTGCGCCGCGGCGGCGCCTCGGCGACGCCGGCCCCCCTGCCGGCTGTCACCGCAAATCCGGCCCCCGTGGCTCTGTCCGCGCCCAAGGCGACCGAAACACCGCCGCCAGCCTCTCCGCCTCGCCAGCTCATCGAAATCAAAAGCCCCACCGTCGGTACTTTCTACGCTCAGGAAAAACCCGGTTCACCTCCCTACGTCACGGTCGGTTCGCGCGTCACTCCGACCACCATTGTCTGCCAGATCGAGGCCATGAAGGTCTTCAATGAAATCACGGCTGATTGCAGCGGTGTCGTCGTCGAAGTGTGTGTGCAAAACAAAGAATTTGTTGAATACGGCACGGTATTGTTCCGGGTTGATCCCAATGCTTGAGGGGTTTTCGGTTTTCGGTACGCTGAAAACCGAAAACTGAAAACTGAAAATCAACTATGTTCCAACGCATTCTCATCGCCAATCGAGGAGAGATCGCCTTACGAATCATCCGCGCTTGCAAAGAGATGGGCATCGAGTCGGTGGCGGTCTACAGCGAGGCGGATCGCGGCGCGCCGTATCTCCAACTGGCCGACCAGAGTATCTGCATCGGCCCGGCCATAGCGACCGAGAGCTATTTGAAGATTCCACGCCTCATTAGCGCTGCAGAAGCCGCCGATGTACAGGCCATTCATCCCGGTTATGGGTTTCTATCGGAGAATGCGCACTTCGCCGAGGTGTGCCGCGATTGCAAAATCGAGTTCATTGGCCCGCCGCCGGAAGCGATGCACCGGCTGGGCAACAAAAACGAGGCACGCAAACTGGCCCAGAAGGCTGGCGTGCCGGTCGTGCCCGGCAGCGAGGGACTAATTGAGAAAGACGAGGAGGCGTTGGCACTGGCGCGGGAAATGGGTTTTCCCGTGCTCATCAAGGCAGCAGCCGGCGGCGGCGGACGCGGCATGCGCGTTATCCGCGAGGAAGCCGCGCTCCTGAGTGGATTGCGCGCCGCGCGCCAGGAAGCCGAGAGCGCCTTCAAGGACGGCAGCGTTTATCTGGAGAAATACATCGAACAACCGCGGCACGTCGAAGTGCAATTGCTCGGCGATCGTTTAGGAAATGTCATCCACTTATGGGAGCGCGATTGTTCTTTGCAGCGCCGTCATCAGAAATTGGTAGAAGAATCGCCGGCGCCGAATCTGCCGGATTCTGTCCGTAAGAAAATATGTGAATCGGCCGTGCGCCTGGCCAAGGCAGCCGGCTACTATAGTGCCGGTACCTGTGAATTTTTAGTGGACAAGCAGAATCGCTTTTATTTCATCGAAGTTAACGCCCGCATCCAGGTCGAGCATCCGGTCACAGAGCTGGTGACCGGTGTTGACCTGGTGAAGGCGCAGATCCGCGTTGCCGCTGGTGAGCCGCTGCCGTTTGCTCAACGCGACATCGTGCATCGCGGCTGCGCCATCGAGTGCCGCATCAACGCCGAGGATCCCGCTTCTCATTTCCGTCCTTCGCCGGGCCTCATCACCCGCTGGCAGCCGCCCGGCGGTCCCGGTGTCCGTCTCGACACCCACGCCGTCGCCGGCTATCGCGTGCCACCCAATTACGATTCGCTGGTAGCCAAGTTGCTCGTCTATCAGCCGACCCGCGCTGACGCCATCGCTTGTATGCGCCGCGCTCTGGATGAATTCATCATCGAAGGCATTCACACGACCATTCCCCTCCACCGCGAAATCATGCGTCATCCGGCGTTCCAGGCCGGCCAAGTCGATACGACGTTCATCGAACGAACGTGGCAGAAGAAGGGATAAATCAATTATCACGCCCCTTCCTCAAGTCGGATTGGCTGCGCCCGTTGTGGAAAGGAGATGCTGGAACAAGTACGGCGTCTGCCTGGCTTGAAGATCAGGCCCCCGAGAAAGAGGGCAAGGCCGTGCAGATCGAATGCATCCAGGAGCTTGGGGAGAAAGTTCGGCTCCAACAGGAAGCCTGGATAAGGTTCCCCTCCGCATCACGCGTGCAACAATTGTTGTTCGGCGGAAGCAATCTTCTCCCACGACTCGCTCGGCGTCTCGGCGGCGCGCAGCTCATCGAGGAAGCCAGGCCGCAGGAACAGGCGTGTTAGACGGGCAAGAACACGCAAATGCGTTCGGTCATCGCGGCAACAGACCAGGAAAAACAGGTCCGTCAGCCCACCGTGCGGAGCACCAAATGGAATGCCGGAAGCCGTTCGCGCATAGGCCAGTACCGATTCGCCCAGCGCAGCGGGCAGAGGACGGCGCGGATGAGGAATGGCGACGCCAGAAGGCAAGGCCGTGCTTGCCATCTCTTCCCGTTGGCGAACAGCATCGAGAATGGCTTCGGGATCGTAAACTTGCCAGGATTGCTCGGCCAGGTTGACCAACTCTTTCAACACTGAGGCGCGTGTGGAAGCCGCCAACGGCACCGCAATGCTCGCCTCTGAGAGCAAATTGGCGAGCAATGGTTCCGCGCCGTCACGTGCCGCCGCCGCTTCCAGGTTAGTCAACTCCTTTTCGGTCAACGACGGCATTTGCGTCTCGATCCATTGATTGATCTCGGCGCGGGCAAAACGCCATTGCCCACCCACCTTGTGGCCGGGTAGATGACCGCGGCTGGCCAGCTTACCCACTTCGCGCACGTCGCGCTGCAGGTAAGCGGCTAACTGCTCCATGTCCATCATGTCACTCCCCATGCTCTTTATACCTCCCTCTCTTACAAATACCTGTCGCAATTCTCGTACCCAATTCCGAGAATCGAGGAGAGCAGGACATGCGCTTTTCTACTCTATCCTCGGATCGGAGGGTCCGAGCAACCCGGGCAGATCGAAGCCCTTGCCGCCCTTGAGCAGCTGGCGTTGCGCTTGCGTCTGCTGACTCAAACCAAACAAACGAATGAAACCACGAGCGGCTTCATGATCAAACGTGTCGCCGCTCTCGTATGTGGCCAGTTGCTTGCTGTACAAGCTATGTTCACTTTTGCGGCCCACCACCGTGGCCTTACCCTTGAACAGCTTGACGCGCACCTGACCGCTCACAAAGCGCTGGCTGCTGGACACAAAAGCGAACAGATCCTGATGAAACGCGCTAAACCACAACCCATTATAGATTATGTCGGCATATTCTTGCGATACCAAAGTCTTGAAACGCTGAGCTTGCTTACTCAGGCACAAAGACTCCAACTCGCGGTGCGCCTCGTGCAAGATCACCGCAGCGGGGGCTTCATACAACTCCCGTGATTTGATGCCGACCAGGCGGTTCTCGACGTGATCGATGCGGCCGACGCCATGTTGACCGCCGAGCTTGTTGAGCCGCTCGATCAACGGTACGCCATCGAGTTTCTGACCATCCAAGGCGACCGGCCGGCCATGCTCGAAATCAATGGTGAGATAAAGCGGTTCGTTGGGTGCCTGGGCTGGATCGACGGTCCAGGCGAAAGCATCGGCGGGCGGCTCATCCCAGGGATCTTCGAGGACGCCGGCTTCGCAGCTGCGGCCCCACAAGTTCAGATCGATGCTATAAGGACTCTCTTTTGTCGCTTCTACAGGGATACCGTGCTTGGCGGCGAAGGCGATCTCCTCATCCCGACTCATCTTCCATTCACGGACGGGGGCGATGATTTTCAGATTCGGGGCCAGGGTCTGGAAGGTGACGTCGAAGCGGACCTGATCGTTGCCTTTGCCGGTGCAGCCGTGAGCGACGGCCACAGCATTATGTTCGCGGGCAGCATCGACCATGAGCTTGGCGATGAGCGGTCGGCCCAGCGCCGTGGCCAGCGGGTATTTCCCTTCGTACAGCGCCCCAGCCATCAAAGCGGGGAAGACAAAACAATCAACGAACAGATTGCGCGCATCCAGGGCGATGGCATCGATGGCCCCGGTTCGTCGCGCTTTCTGGCGGATGCGTTCGATGTCTTCACCTTGGCCGAGATCGACCGTGAAGGTGACGACGTCGAGGTTATATTTCTCCTGAATCCACGGCACCATGACGCTGGTGTCGAGTCCGCCTGAATACGCTAGGATGACTTTGTTGCGTGCCATTGTTTGCCCTTGATGTTATCCGAGCCGCGACCGCAAGAAAGCGGTGGATTTGCCGTTTCAACCGCTCCCTTGCGGCCGCAGCTCCGTTTGGTCTATCCTAGCTGCGTATACACGAGACGGAAAGGCATGCCGGAACACCGCTTCCGCGTTTTGAATATTCCACGATCTGTATATGAGGGAATGTTATGGCACGCGCTGGCTGAGCAGCCGCTGGAATGCTGCGGCTTATTGGCGGGAATAATTCGAGCCGACGGCATCGGCGAGGTACGGCTGCGCTATCCGTTGCTCAACGCCGCCGCCAGTCCTGTTGAGTTTGAATCGGAGCCGCAGAGTCATTTTTCCGCAGACCGAGACATTCGCCGTCAGGGGCTGGAAGTACTGGCTATCTATCATTCGCATCCCATTTCGGCACCGGTGCCCAGCCGCAAGGACTTAGAACGCAGCTGGAGCGCCGATGTCGTTAACTTCATCGTGTCGCTGACGACAACACCACCGACGGTTCGCGCCTGGTGGCTGAGTACGGAGGCATATCACGAGGCCGAATGGGCAATACAAACCTAAGGGCGAGCGGACTTTTCCCTCCCCCTTGTGGGGGAGGGTTGGGGGTCTTTTCCCTCCCTCCTTGTGGGAGAGGGTTGGGATGGGGGGACGCAACTCCTTGGCTCCATTGCCATTACACCTCCTACCCCAGCCCTCCCCCATGAGGGAAGAGGGAGGCCGGTAGCACTAAGAGTCAGCGGGAACGATCGGCTTGGTGGCATCGAAACACAGCCATAAGAACATGGCGGCCACGTACACACTGCCGAAAATAAGGAAATTGATCGTCCAGCCGTGGGGTTCAAAGTGGTCGAGCACCAGGCCCGTGGCGATTCCGGCCGCTGCACCGCCCAGGTTACCGACCGTGTTCATGCAGCCAGAGACGATGCCGGAGTATTGCCGGCCAATATCGATGCAACTGGCCCAGGCTGCTCCCATTGTTAAATCGTTCCAGAACGCTGCCAGGGCGATGGCCAACACGAACAACCACGGCGACGAAGCACCTAAGCTAGCGAAATAGCACAGGGCACAGACGCCGTGCCCCAACGCTCCGAATAAACGCCGGCCCCATTTGCGGTCGCCGGTGCGGCGGATGAAGGCATCGGTGAGCAAGCCCCCGAACAGGCAGGCCAGCGAGCCAAGCAACAGCGGCAAGCCCGACAGCAGGCTCACGGTCCAGAAGCCATGCGTCTCTCGGGACATGCCATAGATACTCTTGAGGTATTTCGGCAGCCATGTAATGTTGAAATACCAGCCGTAAGAAGCGCAAAAATACATCAAGCACAAGGACCACAGATTGGCACTGCCCAGAAGCCGGAGCCACGGCACATTGGCGTGCCCTTCGCCTTCCGGAGGCCGCATCTTTTCTTCAGGCGTGAAGGAGTGAAGGGTGAGGGGAGCCAGGTCTTTTTTCTCGTCACGTTTCACACCGCGAATGAGGGCCAATTCCGCTGCATTGACGCCCGGATGCTGTTCCGGCCGATCACGGAACCACCACCAGAAGACAGCGCACCAGACCACGCCTAGACCGCCGAAGAGCCAAAAGGAATGCCGCCATAAGACGACAGGTTGCCCCTCCGGTGTCATCGTGTGAATCATCAGGGCCAGCACGGCAAAAGAGGACATGCCGCCAGCGAAACGACCTGCCATCCATACCGTCCCCTGAGCGAAGCCGCGCTCCTCAAACGGGAACCAATTATGGAACGAACGGGCAATGTTGGGATAGGCGCCGGCCTCACCCATGCCGAACAGGAAGCGGACCAGAAACATGGCCGCGAAAGCGAGCCACGGCAAGGAGGGAGTGGGAAAGATAACCCCGGTTAACGCCGTGAACAGCGACCACCATAAGACGATGCGGATAAGCGTGCGGCGCGGGCCAAACACATCGCCCATCCAGCCGCTCGGCACCTCGAATAGGGCATAAGCCAAGGCGAAGGCCGTGAATATCCAGCCCATCTGTTGCTTGTTTAGATGAAATTCCCTTTCGATGTATGGCGCTACCGTGGCAAAGCAAACGCGATCCAGGTAAGTAATCATCGACAACGCGCAGGCGAAGCCGAGAACGCCGTAACGCACGCGGGTCGGTCGTTGCAGCGCGGGGAGAGAAACGGTAGCGCGATTCATGCATTTCGCCGGTGAGAGTACAGGGGCGGGGGTTGGTATCTGCAATCCGAGCCGCGCCTGAGGGAGTGGTGGGTTGCCCGCTCCCCCGGGCGCGACTCGGACTAAAGAGCATTGGCACAATTGTAAAGCACATCGCCCAAACGATCAAGTAACGGCAGATCGATTGCCAAGGGCGGCATGACGACAACGACATCGCCCAACGGCCGCAGCAGTACCCCTTGCTCACGCGCCAGCCGGCAGAAACGCGCTCCCATTCGCTCCGCGGCAGCAAAGCGCTCCTTCGTCGCCCGGTTGCGGACCAGTTCAATGCCTGCCATCAAGCCCTTCTGGCGGATGTCGCCGACAATCGGCAGTTCCCACAAACGCTCCAGGTGGGTCCGCAAGCGCTCGATCTTTTCCGGCAGCACCGGCAGGCCGCCCGGTCCTTGCAGCAGATCGAGATTGGCCAAGGCGACGGCGGCGCCCAGTGGATTGCCGGTGTAAGTATGTCCGTGATAAAACGTCCGCCCTGCTTCCGGCGGGCCGAGAAAGGCATTGTAGACTTCATCGGTCGTTAACGTAGCCGCCAACGGCAGATAGCCGCCGGTCAGCCCCTTGGCCAGGCACAGAAAATCCGGGACCACATCTTCTTGCGTGCAGGCGAACATCGTCCCGGTGCGCCCGAAACCGACCGCCACCTCGTCGGCAATCAGCAGCACGTCATAACGGCGCGTCACTTCACGGACGCGCCGCAGATAGCCCTCCGGCGCCGTAATCATCCCTGCCGCGCCCTGCACCAACGGTTCGATGACCACTGCCGCCAATCGGTCCGCGTGCCGCCGCACCAGTTCGGCAAGCTCCAGGGCACAATCGATACGGCAGTGTGAGCGCTCCAGACCGAGCGGACAACGATAACAATAAGGCGCGGGAGCGCGAACGGTAGGAAACAATAGAGGAGCAAAAAGACCGTGAAAGCGTTCAATATCACCGACGCTGACATCGCCGAGCGTATCGCCGTGATAGGCGCCGTGCAGGGCGAGAAACTGCGTCTTTTCCGGCCGCGGCCGCGGACACTGGCGCCAGTATTGAAACGCCATCTTGAGAGCGACTTCGACCGCTGTGGCGCCATCGTCGGAAAAAAAGACGTGATTCAAACCCGGCGGCGCCAATTCGACGAGCCGCCGCGCCAGCCGAATAGCCGGCACATTGCTCAGACCCAGCAGCGTGCTGTGGGCCACGGCCTCGAGCTGGTCGCGCAGGGCGGCATCCAGCTGCGGCACACGATGGCCGTGGACATTGCACCACAGCGATGATACGCCGTCGAGATACTCTCGGCCGTCGAGGTCGATGAGGAAGCAGCCGTGCGCCCCGGCGATGATAAGCGGTTTCTCGGCGGCATACGTCTGCATCGGCGTAAACGGATGCCAGACGTGTTCACGGTCCCACTGTTCGAGCTGTTCGCGGCTGGGAATCATTTTGTTAATATAACGCGCCGGAAGCCTAAGCGACGGCGGACCTACCGTCGCTTAGGGCTAGCGGCCTTTTCCCTCGCTCCTTATGGGGGAGGGTTGGGGGTCTTTTCCCTCCCTCCTTATGGGGGAGGGTTGGGGGTCTTTTCCCTCCCCCCTTGTGGGGGAGGGTTGGGGGTCTTTTCCCTCCCCCCTTGTGGGGGAGGGTTGGGGTGGGGGACACCACTCCCTGGCTCCCTTGCCTTGACACCTCCTACCTCAGCCTTCCCCTACGAGGGGAGAGGAGGTTGGGGCCGCTAGCTTTTAGGCTTCCGGCAGGTATTCCAACGTCACCGGCGTACCCGTCTGGGCGTTCAGTAGCTGAGCGGCATTGCCTTGGTTGACAGCCACTTCCAGAAATTCGGAACTGGACACCAGGGCGAGGAGGGTACCGGGTTCGGCATCGGAGTAGGTGCGGACGATGCGCGATACCTCAATGCCAGCGATGCGAACACGCTTGGCCCGACCGTCCCGCAGCAGTGCCTCGCCGGGGATGTTGGTAATGAGGTTGCCGAAGCGATCAACAAAAAGTACTTCGCCGATGATGCTGTGTGCATCGTGGCACGGAACGGGACGCTCCAGGCGCACCCAGTCGGAGATGATCGGCCCCAACTCGCGTGGATCGAGTCCGAGGCTCAGGTTGGCAGCCACGGGAGCAAAGATATCGCGGCCATGAAAAGTGGCACTGATACGGTTGCGCCAGAAGCGTTTTTCGGTCAAGCGAATGACACGCATTCGTCGCCGCTCTCCCTCCAACAGCCAGGTCCAGCAGCCGTTGTCCGGCACCAACAGACGCACGTAAGCCACCTCGACGTAGAGAATGGAACGCTGACTGCCAACGCCCGGATCGACGACGACGACATGCAATGTCTCTGGTGGATAATATGGTAGCGTCGAAGCGAGAAAGAAGGCGGCCTGGCGCAGATCTTGGGGGGAAATGTCGTGGCTGAGGTCGACAATACGGACTTCGGGATTGAGGGCGAGAATAACACCTTTAACAGCGGCGACATAGGGCGAGCCGTTGCCGAAATCGGTCGTCAAAGTGAGGAGCGGATCGGCCATGACGGAAACCACACTAGGAGCCAATGCACGGATTATACGGCGAGAGAAACTGGAAAGTCCAGACAGGGACGGCGCGAGTGTCGCTCTCGATTTTGGCGAGCGGGACTGCGTCAGCTCCCGAGTAGGTTTTTCCCCTCCTCTCCTGAATCTCCGGGTCGATCCGCGGCCTGATCTGGCTATCGAAGCCTGGGCACAGCAGCGGTTGGCTGGCGGCGAGACAAAACTCCTACACCTTAACCATTTTGCTCAGCTACTCCATTTTATCCAGATCGTTCATCCTGAGCGTCTAAATGCAGAAGGGCGAGCAGCAGTGCTGCTCGCCCTTCCTGGGTCGGGGGTCTTCAAGCACACGCGTTACGATTTGGTGCGGCGGGATTTGCCACGGCGCGACTTGGGCGCGGGTGGACTCTTGGTCCACGATTCCGGTACGGCATGACGCACCGGATCGCCGACAAAATTCCAAAAGATCACATCGTCTTCACCGGGACGCCAAGAGAAGAAAGCGCGGCGTTCGTTGACGATGGTTGGAAAACCGACCAGGCCGGACGGGCCGTGCAGTACGGCGACGCCCAGCGCTTCCAATTCACTGTACGCCTCCCGGAGATCCTTCTCCACGGCGATGATTTCTTCCTGAACTTGATAGCGTCGAGAACGTTGAGGCCAGTCCAGCGTTTGCCGCTGGCTGTCGAGGCGTTCTTGCTCGGGGCGCAGTTGGGCCAGACGATCGTGGCCGTGCATGATGTCGGCGACGATTCGTCCCACCAGGGGCAGCATGGCGTGGCTGGCGCCCCAGGTGAGCACCCGATCGTGTGGGTCAGGCCGCTCATACGCCTCGGATGCTCTGTTTTCGGTGTAACCGTTCATCAATCGTTCCCCCTAGGCCATGGAGCCAGGTGTGTTTTTCCACCTGCCTATTCTACGGTCGGAGATCAAGGGCATTGGCCTAAATGGAATCGCAACGTTCCACGACGAAATAAGGGAGGCAAAGGAAGGCGCAACGCGAAGGGTTCACCAGGTTCACCGTTTCCTACTGTTTCACCTGCGGTTTCCAGATTCTGAGTGGAGAGCGTCGCCTCCCGTTCAGAATCGGGAAACGGGGGCACCACACCACGACGTTACGTTTCGTCCGTGTCGCGCCACTGCACGAAACCTTCCAAGGCGTAAAACTCCGGCAGGCCAAGTTGATCGTAAAGGCGCGCCGTATGGCGATTGCGCTCTTCAGCGCGTTGCCAGAACTCGCGGCGGTCGAGGCTGCCGGGAAACATGGCCCGGTCCTTCTGGGATTGATGGCGGAAAATAGCCTGTTTCTTGCGCTCCACATCTTCGGGACTGAGCGGCACCACGCGCTCGATCTCGTGCGGCTCCCACTCCTCCCAGGCGCCGCGATAGAGCCAGACCTCGAAATGCTGTCCCTTCTTCCGCACGGCACGGACGGAATCAAAGACGGCCTCGGCACAAACGCGGTGCGTGCCATGCGGATCGGAGAGTTCGCCGGCAACGTAGATCTGGTCCGGCTGCAAACGCTCCAACAGCGCGATGATGTCCGCAATGTCCTGCGGATGAATCGGCGCCTTGGCGATGGTACCGGTGCGATAGAAACGCAAATTCATAAATTCCAGTTGCTCCGGCGGCACGCCGCAAGCCAGCGCCGCCGCTCGCGCCTCCGTCTCACGGATCAACGCCTTGACCTTGAGCAAATCTTCGGAATCCGGTTGTCCCGGTCTCTTGGAACGCAGAAAAGTCTGCATTCGTTGCTTCAGTTTTTCCGTCTGCTCCTCGTCGATTTGAAACATACGGTTGAACTCGACGGCAAAATCGAGGAAACGCGAGGCATCGTGATCGAAGACGGCAATATTGCCGCTGGTCATGTAGGCAATGTGTACACGATGGCCTTGCTCAGCCAGCCGGATGAGGGTGCCGCCCATGCTGATAACGTCATCATCGGGGTGGGGACTGAAAATGAGAACCGTGCAGGGCTGCCGGCCTGCCGGCTCCGTGCAGAGCGTGGCCATCATTTCGTCAAAAACGCGGCGACCCAGGACGCTGGCCGGGCCATATTCGCGGAGCAGCTCATAAAGTTCGTGTTCGCGGAAATCATCGTCCGAGAGTTTCAGTAGGGCTTTTTCGACCTTGAGGCTAAGCCAGATGACCGCCTTGCGGATAAGGGCCGGCGTCCAGCTGACCGGTCCGACAGTCCACGGGCGTGCGAAGGCAGCCAGTTCGGCGGCGGCAGCCCGGTCGAGGATGAAAGTAGCATCCGGATGCTGCTGCAAGAAGCTGGCCGCCACCGCATCCGTAACCGGCCCTTCGACGGCACGCTGCACGATCGGTGCCTTGTGTTCGCCGAACGCCATCAACACAATTTTGCGAGCATCAAGAATGGTGCCGACACCCATCGTCAATGCCTGGTGCGGCACATTGTTCTCGCCGAAAAAACTGTCGGCAGCATCACGACGCGTCACCGGATCGAGGGTGGCCAGGCGTGTGCGGCTATGGCGTGTCGAACCGGGTTCGTTGAAACCAATGTGTCCGGTTCGACCGATGCCCAGAAGCATCAGATCGATGCCACCGGCCCGGCGTATCTTCTGTTCGTAGCGCAGGCAGTAATCCTCGGCCTCTTCCGGTTTGATGGTGCCATCGGGCACATTGATGTTTTGCGGCGGAATGTTAACGTGGTTGAAAAAGGTCTCTTGCATCCAGCGCCGGTAGCTCTGCGGATCGTCCGGCTGCATGGGATAATATTCATCGAGATTGAAGGTAATGACGCGCGAAAAATCGAGACCAGCTTCCTTGTGCAGGCGGATCAATTCCCGGTACAGTCCGACTGGCGTCGAGCCGGTCGGCAGACCGAGCACAGTGGCCCGACCAGCCGAATTGTTCTGGCGAATCAGACTCTCGATCATCAAGGCGACATGGCGCGCCGCCTGAGTGCTGGTGGGGAAAACAAGCGTCGGAACTTTGGTGTGAGGAACGTAATGGGAAGACATGAGGATCATGGGATACCTTCGATTCTGCGTTACAATTCGTATAGCTATAACTTAGGCACATTTCAAGGGAACGGCCAACCTGGAGAGGAGATGCCTCATGCTTACCTGCATGGTCAACGGCGAAGCCCGCAGCCTACCCGAACCCCTGACGGTAGCTCAGTTGCTTGAACGCCTGGGCTACGACCGCCGCCGCGTTGCGGTTGAGATCAACGGCGAAGTCGTGCCCGCGGTGCGGCATAGCGAGCAAATGCTGAATCGCGGCGATCGCATTGAGATTGTAACGCTGGTCGGCGGCGGGGAAGGAGAGCCGGAAGACAAGCCGTTGGTCATCGGTAAATTTTCCTTCTGCAGCCGGCTCATCACCGGCACCGGCAAGTACGCCAGCTATGAGCTGATGCGTGATTGTCTGGCGGCCAGCGGCTGCGAAGTCACGACGGTGGCCGTACGCCGCGAACGCTTGGTAGACAAGCATGGCCGCAACATCCTTGATTACCTCGATTTGAAGCGCTACACCATCCTGCCCAACACGGCCGGCTGCTTCAGCGCCGAGGACGCCGTGCGCCACGCCCGCCTGGCCCGCGAG
>JAJPHU010000237.1 GCA_021325115.1 Planctomycetota bacterium
AAGGACCGTCCCGAATTGGCCGCGACGGCGCTTCCCCTGGCGGCTCGCATCGATGTGCTGCCGGTACGTGGCGGCGAGGTGTTCCTGCGACGCGTCTTCGAGCCGTTGGGATACGCGATTGAGGCTGTCCGCTATCCGCTGGACGAGAAGTTTCCCGAATGGGGCGAAAGTCCGTACTTCTCCGTTACCATCCGCAAGACGACCACACTCGCGGACCTGTTGACACATCTTTATGTGCTCATTCCTGTATTCGATAGCCGCAAACATTATTTCGTCGGCGAAGACGAATTGCAGAAGCTGCTCGACAAAGGCCAAGGCTGGCTGGCCGGCCATCCAGAGAAGGACGAGATTGCTCGCCGTTACTTGCGCTTCAAGCCGAGCCTGTACCGCATGGCCCTCGCTCGCCTCATACAAGAAGAGGAGCCGGCCGAAATCGAGGAAGACGAGCAAGCTGGAAGCGTTAGCGACGGACAGGAAAGCCTTAACGAACAGCGGCTTGGCGCCGTCGTGGCGGCACTGCGGGCCAGCGGTGCCGAGCGCGTGCTCGATCTCGGCTGCGGTGCGGGTTCGCTGATCCGCGAATTGCTCAAGGACAAGCAATTCCGCGAAATCGTCGGCCTGGACGTATCGATTCGCTCTCTCGAAGCGGGGCAACGGCGGCTGAAATTGGACCGCCTGCAGATGATGCAAGCGAACCGGGTTAAACTTATTCATGGATCGCTAATATATCGAGACAAGCGGTTGGAAGGTTTTGACGCTGCTGCGGTCGTCGAGGTCGTCGAGCATCTGGACCCACCGCGGTTGTCGGCCTTCGAGCGTGTGTTGTTCGAGTTCGCCAAACCCCGGACCATCGTGCTGACCACGCCCAACCGGGAATACAACGTGATGTGGGAAACGCTGCCCGCCGACCAGTTTCGCCATCCCGATCATCGATTCGAGTGGACACGGCAAGAGTTTCAAAACTGGGCACAAACCGTCGCCGGGCGCTTCGGCTATACAGTGCGCTTTCTGGCGGTGGGACCGCAACACGCGACGCTGGGAGCACCGACGCAAATGGCGATCTTTAATAGCACGAAATGATCTACAAGGCACACAAAGGAAGTCGTGATTTTCATTAGCTGGCAAGGAACCGGCACATCGACAGTATATGTTGTCGAGAAGCGAAAATATATTAACGATCTGTTTGTATTAAAATAGCATTATCAGCCCACAGGGAGCATTGCGCCATGACAGATCGAGTGCATTATCATCCCAACCTGATTTTCTCTGTGGGCACGCAGGTCGTGACGCTGGTGGATATCTCCGATGCTGCCGGCCTTGTCCTCCATCCGTGCGGAACAGTCGGTGTCATCGTGAAATCACCGACGGATAGCGAACATTCCTATCGAGTTCGCTTCTCCGACGGTTGGGAAGCTTCGCTCAAACGCAGCGACATCACTATGCTGGCCAAATTCAAAGAAGGTGAAATCGGCGACAGTGCCCATGCCGCCCATATGGGCCTGTATGAGCGCGTTATTTATCGCTGTGTGATTGGCTCGCAAGCGTATGGTCTGGCCGGGGCCGAATCGGATGTGGACCGGCGCGGGATCTATCTGCCGACTGCCGATCTGCACTGGTCACTCTACGGCGTGCCCGAACAAGTGGAAAATCACCCGATGCAAGAGGTGTATTGGGAAATCCAGAAGTTTCTGGTCCTGGCGTTGAAAGCCAATCCAAATGTGCTGGAATGCCTTTATACGCCGTTAGTCGAGAAGGCGACACCGCTGGCCGAAGAGCTTCTAGGCATGAGGTCAATCTTCCTGTCGCGTCTGGTGTATCAAACATATAACGGCTACGTTATATCGCAGTTCAAGAAGATGCAGGCCGACCTCCGCAATCATGGGAAAGTCAAGTGGAAGCACGTCATGCATCTGATTCGTCTGTTGCTTGCCGGCATCGGCGCGCTCCGTGAGGGTTTTGTGCCCGTCGAAGTAGATACGTATCGCGACCGACTGTTGGCGATCCGGCGCGGTGAAATGCCGTGGGAGGATGTGGAGAAGTGGCGACTCAGCCTGCATCAAGAATTCAACGCAGCGTTCGAAGCGACGAAATTGCCGGAGCGCCCCGATTACGAACGTGCCAATGCGTTCCTTATCCATGCCCGACGCCGGGCCATAGGGGAGGAATTGCCGTGATCCCGATGCCCTTGCTCAAGAAACAAGTGGAACAACATCCGTATCCGTTGATTTTCGCTACCATCAGCGGGGCGCATCTGTACGGTTTTCCGTCGCCGGATTCGGATTTCGATTTGCGCGGCGTCCATCTGCTGCCGCTGAAGGAAGTTGTTGGACTGCATACCGGTCCGGAGACCATTGAGCGTTCGGGAGTACAAGACGGCCTCGAAATCGATTTGGTGACGCACGACGCCAAGAAGTTTTTCAGCTTGCTGCTCAAGAAGAACGGCTACGTGCTGGAGCAGGTGTTTTCGCCGCTGATCGTCTACACGACGCCGCAACATGCTGAATTGAAGGGGATTGCCGCGCAGTGCATCACGCGTCACCACGCTTATCATTATCTCGGCTTTGCGGAGACACAATGGAAGCTGTTCGAGAAAGAGAAACCGCCGCGGATCAAACCGCTTCTTTATGTCTATCGGGTGCTGCTGACCGGCATTCACCTGATGCAAACAGGTGTGATCGAGGCGAACCTGGTTCGCCTCAACGAGACGGCCAAACTACCGTATCTCGATGACCTGATCCAGCGAAAGCTTACAGGGGCGGAAAAGGAGCAGCTGAGCGACGTGGATGTCCGCTTCCACCGGAGCGAATACGAACGTCTGCGAGAAAGTCTCCAACAGGAATATGAAACAAGCGAACTGCCGGAATCACCCCGTGGAAGTGCGGCGTTGCATGATCTGCTGGTAAGATTGCGGTTGATGTCATTCGTCTCGTTCCCAAGCTCTGTTTGAGAACGAGAAAAAACGTGATTGTCTATGAAGATTGCGATCCCCAATCTGTCGCTCGTCGTCCTGATTGGTCCAAGCGGGGCGGGCAAGAGCACGTTTGCGCGCAAGCATTTCTTGCCCACGGAGATTTTGTCCTCCGACGTTTGCCGCGGAATGGTCAGCGATGACGAGAACAATCAGGCCGTCACCAAAGAAGCGTTCGAGGTGCTGCACTTCATCGCGGCCAAGCGCCTCGCTTTAGGGCGACTGACGGTCATCGATGCCACCAATGTGCAACCTGAAGCGCGTAAACCGCTGGTCACTCTCGCCCGGCAATATCACTGTTTACCGATCGCTATTGTACTGAATATGCCGGAAAAGCTCTGCCAGGAACGCAACCGGCTGCGCGAAGAGCGCGATTTCGGACCTCATGTGGTTCGTCAGCAAATGGCTCATCTGCGCCGTTCGCTCCGGGGGCTGGGGCGGGAAGGCTTCTGCCAAGTGTACGTGCTGGAAAGCCCTGAGGAAGTGGAAGCGGCCACACTGGAACGGGTTCCCTTGTGGTGCGACAAGCGGCACGAGCATGGCCCGTTTGACATCATCGGGGACGTACACGGCTGTGGTGACGAGCTAGAGGCGCTGCTTGGGCGGCTGGGATACGTTTCTACTGCGCTTGATACCGGCAACTCCCTTTGGGGCAATCGGGCGTATGTCCATCCCGAGGGCCGCAAGGCTATCTTCCTCGGCGATTTGGTGGACCGGGGACCGCGCATCGTGGACACGGTGCGGCTGGTGCGAAATATGGTCTATTGCGGGTCCGCTTTATGCGTTCCTGGTAATCACGACATGAAGTTGCTGCGCAAGCTCCTGGGCAAAGATGTCCAGATCACGCATGGCTTGGCGAACAGCTTAGCTGAAATCGACGCTCTGCCGAACGAGATTCGGGAGCCATTTCGCAAAGAGCTGGCCGACTTTCTTGAGAGTCTGGTGAGCCACTACGTTCTCGACGAAGGCAAGCTGGTCGTCGCTCATGCCGGGATGAAGGCCGAGATGCAGGGACGTGCCTCACGCAAGGTGCGCGACTTTGCCCTGTATGGCGACACCACTGGCGAGACGGACGTGTTCGGTTTGCCGGTGCGGCACAACTGGGCGGCGGAATATCGTGGCCCGGCGATGGTCGTGTACGGCCACACGCCGGTTCCTGAGCCGGAGTGGCTCAATCGCACCGTCAACATCGACACTGGTTGTGTCTTCGGCGGCAAGCTGACAGCTCTCCGCTATCCGGAACGGGAGTTCGTCTCGGTGCCGGCGGCCCGCACCTACTGCGAGCCAGCCCGGCCGTTCTTGCCTGGTTCCCAAACAGAGTGTCAGGATGTAGCCCCCAAGCTGACGGCACAGCAAGCTCACGATGAAATCCTCGATGTCGAGGACGTGCTGGGCAAGCGGATCATCTCGACCCGGCTGCGCGGCAACGTCGTCATTCGGGAGGCGAATGCGACAGCGGCGCTGGAAGTGATGAGCCGCTTCGCTGCCAATCCGAAATGGCTGATTTATCTGCCGCCTACCATGTCGCCGTGCGAAACCAGCAGCGCGCCGGGACTGCTAGAGCATCCCAATGAGGCGTTTGCGTACTACCGCAGCCAAGGTGCGCCGCAGGTCATCTGTGAAACCAAACATATGGGATCGCGGGCCGTGGTGATCGTCTGTCGAGATGAGCAGGCGGCGCGGGAGCGCTTCGGCATCGCTGAGAGAGAAATCGGCATCGTCTACACGCGCACCGGCAGGCGGTTCTTCAACGAGCCGGAATTGGAACGGCAGCTCCTGGAGCGAGTGCAGGCGGCGTTGACCGCGGCGGATGTGTGGAGCAGTTTGGCGACGACCTGGGTGTGCCTCGATTGCGAGCTGATGCCGTGGTCGGTCAAGGCGCAGGAATTGCTCAAGACACAATATGCAGCGGTGGGGGCCGCGGGACAGGCTTCCTTGCCTCGGACAGTTGCCGCGCTCGCCCAAACGGCAGGACGACTGGACGATAAAGAGATAAATAAGATCCAACAAGTTTTACACGAATGCCGGTGTCGGGAAGAGCATATTCGCCGATTTATCGCGGCCTATCGACAATACTGCTGGCCGGTAGCGTCGCTGACCGACTTGAAACTGGCCCCGTTTCATCTGCTGGCCTCGGAAGGCCGGGTCCATACGGACAAAAATCATTCCTGGCACATGGATACTCTGGCAGCGATCTGTAGGCAAGATCCGGAGTTGTTGCTGGCAACTTCCTACCAGTTGGTGAACGTGACGGACCCGGATAGCCAGGCAGAAGGCGTCCATTGGTGGACGGAACAAACAGAACGAGGCGGCGAAGGCATGGTGGTTAAGCCGCACGACTTCATCCTGCGCGGCAGCCGGGGGCTTGTCCAGCCCGCTGTCAAGTGCCGGGGACGTGAGTATCTGCGGCTCATCTACGGCCCCGACTACACTGCCGAAGAGAACTTGTCTCGCCTGCGGAACCGGAGTCTGGGGCACAAGCGGGCGCTGGCCCTGAGCGAGTTTGCTCTGGGCATCGAGGGCTTGGAGCGTTTCGTCCGCAAGGAGCCGCTGCGCCGCGTGCATGAATGTGTCTTCGGTGTCCTCGCTTTGGAAAGCGAGCCGGTCGATCCAAGGTTGTAATGCCGTACCTCTCGGGGCGCTTACGCAACCCCACTCGCTTGACACCGGCGCGCCGGGACCCTGGACGCTGTCACCGTGCTGTGCTACATTGAGTTACCATGACTGAGCGCTTCAAAGTCCGCGTCACGAAGGATCATCTGGTTTTTTGCTCCGGGCACTTCATCAGCTACGAGGGCGACAAGTGCGAGCGGCTACACGGCCACAACTATCGCGCTGCTGTCGAGGTCGAGGGTGCATTGGATGAAAACTATTATGTCTTCGATTTCATCGCCTTGAAGCATCGCACCAAGGCTATCACGGATGAGTTGGATCACCGCATGTTGCTGGCCACGCGCAACCCGCACATCCGCGTTGAAGAAGGGCTGCGCAGTGTCCGTGTTCACTATCGGGACCGCGAGTGGGTCTTTCCGCGCGAGGATTGCGTGCTGTTGCCCATTGAGAACACCACCGCCGAATTGCTGGCGCGCTGGATCGCCGGGCGTCTGCTGGAAGAATTGCAACGCCAGCACAACTATCGGCCCGCCGTGCTGCGCGTCGAGGTCGAAGAGAATGTCGGCCAGTCGGCTACTTGTGAGCTAAAAAATGGATGATTTCCTTTTGGTTAGCCGCAAGCTCCGGGTGAGCGCTCCCCTACGGCTCACGGCTAACCGAAAGGAAATCATTCCTGCCAAGTCGGCCATCGTGCAGCGCTGATGCCACCAGTATCGCTTGTACCCCACAATTCCGCAATTCGTCGAGATCGCCGTGGTGCCGTACACCGCCGCCGGCGCTGACAGACACCTGCGAATGCTGCGCACATAGACGCGCACACAGCTCGCGTGTACCTGTTCCGCCCGCACACCCCACACGGGCCAGATCGAGCACCAACAAACGGCGAACGCCGAGCCGCACAGCTTCCGCGGCGATGTTTTCGGCACCTTGGCGTTGCCAGGCGTCCCGATCGCCCAGTGGTTCGCCCTGATAGAGATCCAATGAGAACACCAGGCGCTCGCCCAATATCTGGGCCATCTCTGCTAACTCGGTCGGGCCCTGTATCGTCTCCAGACCGGCAACGATGCTTTCAATGCCGGCATCCGCGAGCTGTCCCGCGCGTGTCGGGCGCCGGATGCCCGCATCCACCCATAGCCGAAACCCCTGTTCGTGCAGGGCGGCATACAGTGGCCAGGCCGGTTCGCCGCCGCCGATGGCATCGAGATCCGCAACGTACAATTCCCGGCAACCGAAGTGCGACGCCAGAGCATTCGCCACGTCCAAAGGCCGGCTCGATGGCGTGAGCCGGCTGACGAGAGGGCGATACTCCTGGCGCCGGCCGCCCACGCCGCGAACGACTTCGCCATGCATCACGTCGAGGACCGGGATGATACGCATGTGGGTTTGCGGTTTTCGGTTTTCAGTTTTTGGTAAGTCAATACACTGTACCACGGAAAACCAAACTCCGAAAACCGAAAACTGAATGGAGGACCCCATGCGTTCCGCTCTCTGGCTTATCCCTCTCACCCTCCTCGGGCTGTTGTTTACACTTCCGGCTCATTCGGCGGCGCCACGGGACAGCGCTGTAGCTTCCGATTCGGCTTTCTTCAACGGCAGAGACTTGTCCGGCTGGGAAGGGCTGACGAAGTATTGGAGCGTCAAGGATGGCGCGATCGTCGGCTATACGCCGGAAGATCCCAGGCACAACACGTTCCTGTGCAGCAAGAAGAAATACGGCGATTTTGAGCTGAAGTTTAAAGTGCGTCTCAAGGACGGCATCGGCAACAGCGGCGTGCAGATTCGCAGTAGGGTCGTGGACCCGGAGAAATTTATTGTGGCCGGACCGCAGTGCGATATCGGCGCCGGCTATTGGGGCAGCCTCTATGGCGAACGCTTCGGCGGCATGATGAAACAATCGCCGCCCGATCTCGTCAAAAAAGCCGTCAAACCCGCCGACTTCAACGATTACTCCATCAAATGCGTCGGCAAACATGTCACCATCAAAGTCAATGATGAAACGATGGTCGATGGCGACTTTCCCAAGATGCCGGACGAAGGCATCATTGCCTGGCAGTTGCACGCGGGCTTCAAGTCTATGGAAGTGACCTTCAAGGACATTCAGTTTAAGGAGTTGAGCAAAAACGAGAAATAGGCAAAGCCTATCAGCGCCAGCGAGCGGGGTCGCGTTAGCGCCCGGAGAAGAACCGTTCTCGGGACGCTAACGCGACCCCGCTCGCCGGGTTGTGTGCATCCTCTGCGATACGCGATACAGCAGCAAAGCAATCGCGGTAAGCACGCCGGTCACGACGAATAGTCCGCCTGACAGATGAATCGATTGGGCGTACGTAGTTCCCGCATAGATCATGTACGCGCAAATGCTGCAGAAGAGGAGGGGCAATTCCGGATACAGCGGTACCGTGAACGGTCGCGGCAAGTGCGGATCACGCTGGCGCAGCACAAACACCGAGAGACCGGAGAACAGAAAAAACAACCAGAACAACGGCGTCGCCACCACGCTGAGCACCTCAAAGCCGCCATGCCCCTTCCACTCCACCGGCTCCAGCCCGGCGTACATCAGCATCCCATTGACCCCCGCGCGGCCCTCCGGCGTGCCGACCACGCCAATCAGACCGAGACTGATAGCCGATTGCACCACCAGGGCGCTCCACGGCGTCCGCGTCCGTTGATGCGTCCGGCCCAGCCAGGCAAAGACCGGATGATCGACGCCCAGCGAGGCATAGACTCGTGCACCGGAGAACAACATGCCGTTGATGGCGCCCAGGGCCGAGATCATGACCAACAAAGCGATCGCCCGCGCACCCCAGGGGCCGAGCCGCTGTTCCAGCAAATCAGCGGCGATGGCGTGTGATTGCCGGGCCTGATCGAACCCCAGTCCCCACAGGAAGGCGGCATTGAGAAGCAGATAAAGCAGCGTGATGGCGGCAGTGCCCAGCAGCAGGGCGCGGACGATGTTGCGCGGCCCGCCGCGAACCTCGGCGGCGACGAAAGCAGCATCGTTCCAGCCGCCATAGGTGAGCAACACCAACACCATCGCCGTGGCCAGCGAAGGCAACCCCTCTGGGTCACGACTGTTAGGAAGCGGAAACTCACCGCTCCCAGGGCGCGGCTCCGAGGCAAAACCAACTACCAGCACGCAGGTCAGGCCGATCATCTTGGCCAAGGTCAACACATTCTGTGTTCGTTTGCCGAAGACCACGCCGAGGAGATTGAGTACGGTCAGAACCACCACTGCCGTGCTGGCCCACAACCATTGCCAGGCGAACGGCACATTCCAGATCGGTGCGGCATAATCGGCGAAGACGAAAGCCATCATGGCGATGTTGGCAGCGCGAATTATGGATAGCTGAAACCAGGCAAAGAGAAAACCCAACCACGATCCGAAGGCACGCGTCAGGTAAACGTAATCGCCGCCGGAATGCGGATACGTGGCGGCCAACTCGGCGAAGCAGAAAGCACCGACGAGAGACATGATGCCGCCCAGCGCCCACGCCGCCAGCGCTTGCCAGGGACCAGCGACGTTTTGCAACACAAGCGGCGGCGTCTCGTAAATGCCGGCACCGACGACGATGCCGAGCATAATGCTCACGACGTCCCCCAGGCCGAGCGGGGCATGGTTCGATGCGGCATCATCAGCGAAATGGGCCATGAAATAGGCTCCCCTCCTGGGAGCGAAGGGACATTACCCCTGGCAGGGCTTGAACCTGCAACCTTCGGTTCCGAAGACCGATGCTCTATCCAGTTGAGCTACAGGGGCGTAAATCATTGACATATCTCTCCGGTAATTTAAACAGAATCCGCATCCCGGACAAGCGGCGAATTGGCCTTGCTCGCTCCGTTTCCTTCGCTATAAGCGGCCCAACGAACAAAATCCCCTGCATGGGAATGTCCTTCTGTGCGCCCATTTTTGTTGTTGCTCATGGTCGGGGTTGGTTCCTGCCGAGAGAGGAGAGGAGCGGCTGCGCAAGGCGGGGGGCAAGCGTCCGCCAGGGAGGACACTTATGCGTTTCGCTTCCGTGTTTGCCGTTTGGGTGGCGGTTGCTTACACTTCCGGCTCGTTGCCGGTGCTGCGAGCGGCTGAGCCAGTGCCCGATGTCCGCATGGTCACGGTGCCGCAAGCCGAGGTATGGTGCGGGCCGAGTACATCGAATGGTCTGTATCCGACCAACCTGCTGCGGCAGGGCGACCGCGTGCAGGTGGAGCGCGAGTTAGAGAGTGGCTGGCTGGTCATCCGTCCACCGGCGGGTTCCTTCAGCTGGATTAACAGCCGCTTCGTGCAGTACATCAGTTCCAAGTATGCCAACTATGTCGTCACCTACGATGGCCATGATGTGCCGGTGCTCATCGGCAGCAGTCTGAAAGTCGATCGTCCCACCCGCATCGGCGTTCGCTTGCCGCGTGGCGCCCAGGTGCGTGTCATTGGCCGCGGCATGACCGATGAGGAAGGCACCTGGCTGCCGATTGAGCCGCCTGAAGGCGAGGTCCGCTATCTGCGCAAGGAAGCTGTCGCTAAACCCGGCGGCACAGCTCTGACGACTTCCTCTGCCAAGGCGACGGTGCAGGCGCCCGATGCCGATACGCTTTGGCGCGACGCCCTAAGGGCGGACAATGCTGGACGCTTGAATGATGCCGTCCGCCTCTATCGCCTGGCCGGCGATGCCAATCTGTCGATCAATCCGCAACGCGCCGACGAGGCCTATCGCCGTGCTCACTGGATCGAGCAGGCCAACAGCAGCACCAATGTTCCCGGCGGCTCGTATTACTACCCCGATGGACCGACGCGGCAGCCCTCGGTTGCCTCACCTTTCGTGTTGCCGAGTCATCCCGTCGGGACGAGCGCGATTCAGCCCATCGGCGGGGCTGCTCCGGGTGTGACCAACGGCCAACTTGTCTCCACGCGGACCGTGTCCACGCCGGGGCAAGACCTTTTCTACACCACCAAGGGTCGACTGCAATTTGCCTCCGATCGAGAGGGGTATCGTCGCTATCACCTGTTGGATGACCAGGGCCATCCGCTCCTTTCGGTGCGAGCGGGACCGAACGTCGATCTCAGCAGTCACGAGGGGAAAATCGTCGAGTTGTGCGGACAACGTCCCCCTTATGTCCCCGAACTCCGCAATTTTCTGCTGACCGCCACGAGCGTCCGGGAAGTGCAGTGAACCATTGCAAACCTGGCAAGCGGAACGTGGGAACGCCCGGTGCTTTAGTCGGGGCATTCCCATGTTCCGCTCGTCCTCAATGGTTGAGAATAAACTCATTGCTGTTGAGCAGCGCCCAGAACAGATCCTCATAGCGGCGTCGGGGATTGCGATAATCGTTCAAGCCGATGTGCGGATCGAGCAAGCGGAACTGCGAGACAATCGTCCGATACTCCTTGGGAGTCGGCGGGCGATTAAGGGCTGTCAGGTACAATTCGTGAATGGCGGCAGCTTCGGTACGATTGCGGATGGCCAAAGCGACTGCACCATTGGGGCGAGTGATAGCATCATTGATGTCTTTGCCGTTCATCATCATCAATGCTTGCACGACGGTGCCGTTGAAGTTGACTTCGTTGCCTTCATCATCGCCGAAGTTGGTGATGAGGGCGCCGAGCCACTGATCGCGCAAGCGTTTCTTGCCATCCTTGGATTCCGCCGCTTCGAGCTTGGCGGCCGTCACGATCGACTCAAACAGCTGTTCAGGACTCATGGCTTTCATAACCATGCGGCTAAACAGCGCTTCGTGTTCCGGTTTATCATTGGTTCGATTGGCGACGTAGCTGAGATTGTAGGGATTGCTATTGCAGATCCAGCGGATCAGCTTCTTGAAGTCGTAGTTATAATGTTTGAAGCGTGCCGCCAGATCGTCGAGCAACTCTGGATTAGACGGCTGATTTTGATCATTAAAGTCGTCGATGGGGTTGACGAATCCGCGGCCAAAGAAGACCCCCCAGATGCGGTTGACAATGGCCTTGGGAAATTGCGGATGGTTGAGGATGAATTCGGCCAGCATCTCGCGGCGCTGGCGCCCCTGGGCGTCGGCAGGTAAAGCTGCGCCGTGCTTCTCCTCGCTGTTGCTGGGCAAGAACTCCGGCCGCGCCGTCAGGATGACGCCGTTGCGTTTCTCGTAGTAAACCAGACTGCCCCGAGCAACGTTCGCATCGTCGGTGAGCGTCAGTTTGTTGTAGGTCATCATCCGGCCGTCCATCTGTGGCGCTCGCTGAAAGCTCGGCTTCACCTGACGGAGGAAGGCATTAACGCCCCAGAAATGTTCCTGTTTGATGTTGCTGTAGAAGGGGTGATCGTGACATTGGGCGCACTGGACCTGGGTGCCCAGGAACAGACGCGTGATGCGCGAGGTCAACGGCACCATCTGAAAATAGCCTTCTTCGGTGCGATGGGCCGGCGGTACATTCTCGCCGACATGGGCCAGGATGAAATTGACGGCGGCCCCCCCCTTGTCGGTATCATCGTTTTCGCCGCTGGCAGTGAGCAAACTCTTGACGAGGCTGCTGTACGACTTGTTCTGGCTGAATTGGTCTTCCAGCCAGGTGGCCAGCCATTCGTGATACTTGCCGCGGCCAAACACGCCGGAACGGCCCAAGAGCCAGTTGGCCCACAGGTCGGCCCAATGCTTGGGATACTCATCGCTCTCCAGCAGGCGATTGATGAGCTTGGCGCGGCGCGTCTCTTTGGGATCTTTCAAGAACAGGCGGATCTCTTCCGGCTTGGCGATACGGCCAATGATGTCGAGCGAAGCGCGGCGAATGAATTCGTAATCGTCAGCGTAGCGCGAGGGGACGATCTGGTTCTCTTTCCACTTGGCTTCGCTCCGTTTGTTGATGATGGAAACCATCTCGGCCAGAGAAGAAAGCTCTTCGTCATTTTTGGCGACGAGAGTGAGTTTGAGCGGTTCTGGCCACTTGACCGCGCTCTCCTTGATGGCCTTGTCCTTGGCCTTTCCCTCTTCCTTCCCGCGCTCTGTGGGGGAACGCTCGCCTGCAGGAGGAGCGGCCGAAGTTGCTTCGTGCCGACTCATCGCGGCCAATAGACCACCCAGGAACAATACACCCACAAGCAGCGAACGCAACATCGTTCATCCCCTTTTGTTTGCCGGTCCCCAGCGCCAGCAAGCGCTATCCTCTGCTGGCGCTGGGGACTGGCAAATACAGTTCCCGGAAGCGCACCCTATCTGTATTCTAAGACGAAAAATCGTCTGTCTTGGTTCCCCCGATTTACCGTTGTTTCCGCAGCTGATCCACGTCCGCCTGAACGATCTGCCGGGCGGGTTTGTTCAGGGTAGCGCTCAACCAGCTCATGACCGGCGGCGTGAAGGGCAATTGGCCTTTCTCAATGATTGCTAACATGCGTTTATGGCGGCGGATGCGTTCTTTCATCTTAAGCATGCCGTTGGTGCGTCGCGATTCGGCCATGTCCTGACGCCGCTGTTCTCGGCGGATACGTCTTGCTCCCATAAGAATCTCCTGTAAAGAAGCGATGCGTTTCTATTAGCCCGCCATGCCTGCAAGGGCGCCCTTGCTAGCGCGGCGGGCTGGTAGCTACTTTATGCAACAACCGGTTGCGCGGCAGCTTCGGCGTCGGACGATCGTGCTCATCCTCGATGTCGCCGACAATCTCTTCCAACACGTCTTCCAGCGTGATCAAACCGAGAATGGCCCCGGTTTCATCGCGTACCAGCGCCATCGGCCGTCGTACGCGGCGGAACAGGCGCAAGGCGTTGGCCATGCTCTCGTCCGGCTTGAGAAACAGCGGCGGATACATGGCATCATGCAGGACCACGACACCCTGAAGGCTAAACAGATAAAACAGGTCTTTGGTATTGACAATGCCGACAATGTTGTCGAGCTGGCCCTCGTAGACCGGCATGCGGGTATGGGCGCCTGTGCGGACCGCTTCCAGCACCTTGTCCGGCGGCGTGTTCAGCTCCAGGACGGCCATCTTGTTGCGCGGCACCATACAATCGCGGACACGCTTGTTGGACAGGTGAAAGACGTTCTGCACGAATTCGGCCTGATCAGGATCAAGGACGCCGGCTTCCTCGCTGTCTTCGATGAGCAGCTTCAGCTCTTCGACAGAGTGGACCATCTCCTCGCCGGAAGCGGCCTGGTAGCCCAGGCAGCGCAATAAGAAGTTGGCCGTGCCATTGATGATGCCCAGGAGCGGCCGGCTCAGCCGCGCGAACACGTTCAGCGGGCCAGACAGCCACAACGCCGAACGGTCCGCCGTCTGTAACGCCAAGGTCTTGGGGACCATTTCGCCGAAGACAACGTGCATATACGTGATGAGCAGGAAGGCCAGGATGCCGGCGAGGGAATGGCCGAATCCCTCCGCGACGGAGAAACCCAAAAATCCGGCCGACACTTTGAGGAGGTCGGCCAGGGCCGGCTCGCCAACGAAACCCAGACCAATGCTGGCCAGGGTAATGCCCAGCTGCGTCGCCGCGATCGAGCGATCCAGGCGCACCAGCGCCGCCTCGACCGAGCGTGCGGATTTGATGCCGCGCTTTATCAGCTCCTCGATGCGCGTTTTACGCACCGAAACCAGCGAGAATTCGGCAGCGACAAACAGACCGTTCAAAACCACCAGGGCCGGGATAAGGAGCAAGCCGGCAACGTCCCATAACCAGTGGCCGTTTGCCCCAAAATTGGCGAACACGATAACGAATCCCTCCGAACAGCACTCGCGTTCTTACATGGAACGCGACGAAGGACCGGCGGATGCCAGCCGTTCGCCCATCATTTTAGCACATATGCGGAAATCCCAACAAGAAATTATCCAAATAGGCTTGACTTCTCCAAATTCCGCATCTATACTCGGCTCTCTCATGCGGGTGCGCTCCCTACGTTAGAGTTGCCGCACCGCGAGATCCAGCCCAACTGATGGCTCAACCTCTCACTGTGCGCTCCCCGCAGAGTGTGGGACTGTAGAGGGTGCGCGCAGTCAATGCGAGGTTGGGCTGCCTGCCGGCGGCAATGTCGTCGCCGGTCGCTCTCTCGTTCCCCCCATTCCGTGGGGGGACGGCCGGGTCAGCGTCGACTTGTACTTCCTTGAACGAAAGAGGAACACCTTTATGTGGCTCGCATCCCTGCGTCGCTTGGTTGTCGGCAATTCTCGATGTCGTAAGGAGCGTCGTCGGCTGGCGGCGCGGAGTCGAAAGGGAGTTCGCCTGCGGTTGGAGATGCTGGAAGAGCGACTGACACCGTCGGGAGGCAACCCGACGGTGACACAGACAGCCGGCAGCTACGCTGCTCTCACCGCTGCGATTGCATCGGATACAGCGGCCAACACCGACTATGTCATTCAGATCACCAACAATTTCACTTTCGATTCTGGCGGCCAGGTGAACATCGCGCTGCTGGGGAGCGGCTCCACGCTGACCATCGAGGGCCAAAACGGCACCAACTATACCCTGACCGGCAATGGCAATCGCTTGTTCGACATTGCCAAGGGGCAGACCGTGACTTTAGAGCATTTGACGCTCACCGGCGGCCTGGTAAGCGGATCGACGGCGCAAGGCGGGGCCGTATACAACAGCGGCAACCTGAGCATGAAATCGGTCGTCGTCGCCGGCAACCAGGCGATCGGCGGCAGCGGCCAAAATGCCGCGGGCGGAGGCATTTATTCCAATGGCGGCTCTCTTACGCTCTCCCACGATATCATCGGCCGCGCCGCTGAAAAATCGCACGTGAAAGTGTTTAACTACAAAACCTATAAGTCCACGACAGCACATACGTCGAAAATCATCGGTGCCTCGAACAAGGCGGTCAGCGGGGCGGGCGCCAGCGCCCAGGGAGGCGGACTGTATGTAGCCGGTGGCTCGGTGAATGTGTCCAACTGCACTATCGCTGGCAATCAGGTTTCTGGAAGCGTCAGTGCCCAGGGCGGCGGTCTCTACGTCGCGGGCGTTGCGCAGCTCAACCTCACCAATAATCTCATTGGCAACGAAAAGTACACTCAGTATTCCTTTGGGGTAACCCCGACTTCGCAAGCTACCTTTTATGCTGTTTCAACCAAAACGAAGGGCAGCGCCAACAAGGCCATAGGCGGCAGCGCGATGGGAGGCGGGCTGTATGTCTTCGGCGGCACGGTGAGCGTGTCCCAAGGCGTCATCGGGGGCAACCAGGCTGCCGGCGGCGCCGGCCAAAACGCCGCTGGCGGAGGCATTTACTCCGTAGACGCTGTGCTGACGTGCAAAACGGTGGCGCTCCCCGGCAACCAAGCTATCGGCGGTGCGGCCTCTTCCGCCACCGGCAACAATGGCGGCAGCGCCCAGGGCGGCGGGCTGTTCATCTCGGGCGGCTCGGTCAGCCTGACGAATTGTCATCTCGCTCACATGAATGCTAACTACGCCAGCGGCGGCGCTACCGGAGCGAACGGCGGTCCCGGCGGCAACGGTGGCAGCGTCCAGGGCGGCGGCATCTATGTCCAGAACACCACGCTGACCCTGACAGGCGGCGTGGTGACCGGCATCGGTACTGCCGGCGACGGCGGCAACGGCACGACCGGCCTATGGACCGGCGGCGCGGGCGGGAATGCTCAAGGCGGCGTCATCTTTGCCCTGAATTCGACGGTGACGGCCTCCGGCACGCAGATAGCCGGCAACGCACGGCCCGGCAATGGCGGCGCCGGCGCCAATGGCACGTCCCAGCATAGCAGCGGCGGCATGGGCGGCGCTGCCGGGTTTGGTCAAGGCGGCGCCATCTATGTCAAAGGCGGTTCCTTGACGCTCACCGATGCGACAGAAGTTAGCGGTGGCCTGTACAAAGGTCAGCAACTTACGGGGCTTTACCAAGGAGATTTCATAGGTGCCCAGGGAGGAA